>DATEII010000087.1:0-46436 GCA_035279135.1 Steroidobacteraceae bacterium | reverse complement strand
AAGACCGACGGCAGCGCGAAGTACGGCATCGACACGCGCTTGCACGGCATGCTGTTCGCCGTCATCGCGCGGCCCGCGGTGATCGGCGCGAAACTCCTGAAAATCGACGACGCGGCGGCGCGCGCCGTGCCCGGCGTGGTGGACGTGAAGCAGCTGCCGTTCGGCGTGGTCGTGTACGCGAGCAACACCTGGGCCGCGAAACGCGGTCGCGACGCGCTGGCGCTGCAGTGGAACGACGGTCCTAACAAGAATCTCTCCACCGCGTCGCTGCGCGAGGAATACCAGAAGCTCGCGACGCAGCCGGGAGCGGTGGCCGCGGAGCGCGGCAACGTGCGCAGCGCGCTGGCCGGCGCCGCGCGGCGCATGGACGTGGAATACGAGCTGCCCTACCTCGCGCATTCGCCGATGGAGCCGCTCAACTGCCTGGCCGACGTGCGCGCCGATGGCTGCGATCTCCATCTCGGCACCCAGATGCAATCGCCCGACCGCGATGCCGTGGCCGAGGCACTCGGCGTGGATCCGGCCACCGTCAACGTGCACACCGCATTCCTCGGCGGGGGATTCGGCCGGCGCGCGCAGCGTTTCTCCGATGCCGCGGTGGATGCCGCGCTCGCCTCGCGCGCCGTGGGCAAGCCCGTGCTGCTCACCCAGACGCGCGAGGACGACGTGCAGGGCCTGTCGTATCGCCCCTATGTGATCTCGCGCGTGCGCGCCGGTGTCGATGGCGACGGCAATGCCGTGGCCTGGCAGCAGTGCATCATCAGCCAGCCCGTGCTGCGCGGCGGCCGCTTCGATTCCTTCATCCCGAAAGGCTCCGCGTTCGATCCGTCCAGCGTCGAAGGCGCCTCGGACATGCCGTACACCATTCCGAACCTGCTCGTGGATACCCACGAGGGAAATCGCACCGTGCCCATCCTGTGGTGGCGTTCGGTGGGTCATTCGCACACGGGTTTCACCGTGAACTGCGCGATGGACGAGCTCGCGGCGCTTGCCGGCGTCGACCCGGTCGAGTTCCGCCGCCGGTTGTTAGGCAAGGACCCGCGTTTCCTGGCCGTATTGAACAAGGCGGCCGGGATGAGCGGCTGGGGCAGCTCACTGCCCGCGGGCCGTGGACGCGGCATCGCCATCCAGCATTCCTTCGGCAGCATCGTCGCCGAGGTGGCCGAGGTGTCGGTGCAGGGCAGCGACGTGCGGGTCCACAAGGTGTGGTGCGCGATCGACTGCGGCTTCGCCGCGAATCCCTCCGGCGTGGTCGCGCAGATGGAGAGTGCCATCAACTACGGCCTCTCGGCCGCCCTGCATGGCGAGATCTCGTTCGAGAATGGCCGCGTGCAGCAGAGCAACTTCCACGACTACCAGGTGCTGCGCATCGACGAGGCGCCGGAAATCGAGGTGGCCATCATCAATTCGGGCGAAGCGATGGGCGGCGCCGGAGAGCCGGGCACGCCGCCGATCGCGCCGGCCGTGGCGAATGCCATCTTCGCGGCCACGGGCAAACGCGTGCGGAAGCTGCCGATCAGCAAGAACTTCGTCTGACTACTGCTTCGTCAGGTAATCGATCGCCAGCCGGGTGAAGGCGCGCGTCGCCAGCGGCAGCGCCGCCTCGTCGAGGTAGAACAGCGGCGAGTGATTGGCCGGTACGCTGGTCACGTCCCTGCCCTGCGGCGTGACGCCTACGAAGAAGTAGAAGCCCGGCACCTTCTGCGAGAAGAACGCGAAGTCTTCACCCGCCGTGATCAGCGGGATCTCGCGCACGTTGGCGGTACCGGCCACCTCGCGCAGCGTCGGCAACATGCGCGCCGTCAGCGCGGGATCGTTGTTGAGCACCGGGTTGCGATAGGGCTCGAGGCTGAACTCCGCGGTCGCGCCGTTCGCGGCCGCCGTCTGCTCGACCATGCGCTTCGCGGCCTGCGTGACCTGCTGGTATTGCGCTTCCTCGAAAGTGCGGATCGTGCCCGAAAGCTCGACGCGGTCCGGAATGATGTTGCTGCGGACACCGCCCTTGATGATGCCCACCGACAGCACCGCGGGGTTGCGCGTGATGTCCACCTGGCGGCTGACCACGGTCTGCAGGCCCGTGACGATCTGCGCCGCGGTCACCACCGGGTCGACGCCCTGCCAGGGCCGGGCGCCATGCGTCTGACGGCCATTGATGGTTGCGCCCCAGATCTGCGAGCCCGCCATGAGCGGCCCGCTGCGATAACCGATGGTGCCGGTGTTGATCGAAGCCCAGGCATGCCAGCCGAAGACTACTTCGGGCTTGTACCTGTCGAAGACGCCTTCCTCGAGCATCACCGACGCGCCGCCGCGCTCGCCCGGCGGCGCGCCTTCCTCGGCGGGCTGGAACAGGAACAACACGTTGCCGCGCAGCTGCGACTTGATCTGGGTCAAGACCTCCGCGACGCCGAGCAGCACGGCCACGTGCGCATCGTGACCACAGGCGTGCATGACCCCGACATCCTCGCCGTTGTAGTTAGAGCGCGCGGTGGAGCGGAACGGCACCTCGGTACGCTCGACCACGGGCAGTGCATCCATGTCGGCACGCAGCGCGATCGTGGGACCCGGCTGACCCGACCTGAGGACGGCGACCACCCCCGTGCGGGCGACGCCGGTCTGCACCTCGAGCCCCAGCTTGCGCAGGTGCTCGGCCGCCAGCCTGGCGGTGCGCACTTCGCGGTTGGAAAGCTCCGGGTGCTGGTGGATGTCGCGCCGCCAGGCAATGACTTTCGAATCAACGGTTTTCAGCAGCGGATCGAGGTCGGCGGCCCGGGCGACGGGAACCAGCGCGGCTGCGAGTGCCACCCATGTCCACCACGACGCATTCTTGTAGGTGATATTTGGCATCGGGAACCGAGCATGCGCTGATTGGTCGCAGTACTGCAACGCCGCGAAAATAATCAACTTATGCACGTCGTCGATGCCACGTTGTTCTACTCGCCCACCAGCGGCGGCGTGAAGCGTTACCTGCTCGCCAAACACGAGTGGATGCGCAAGCACACGAGCTGGCGCCACAGCCTCGTGGTGCCCGGCGATCATGACGCGCACGTGCCTGACGATGTCTCGATGGTTTCCGGCGGTCGTGTGCCCGGTGCGTTCAACTACCGGCTGCCGCTCAATCCACTGCGCTGGACGCGCGCCATCGATGCTCTCGAGCCCGATCTGATCGAAGTCGGTGACGCCTTCCACCCGGCGTGGGCCGCGTCATGCGTCGCGCATCGGCGCGGTGTGCCGTTGATCGGGTTCTATCACTCCAACTTTCCCGAGCTCGCGGGGCGGCGCCTCGGCCATGCCGTTCGCAAACTCATCGAGTGGTACGTGCGGCTGACTTACGAGCAATGTGAGCAGGTGCTCGCGCCGAGCCGCTACATGTGCGACTACCTGTACGGCATCGGCGTACCACACGCCACCTACCAGCCGCTGGGCGTCGACGTGGACACCTTCTCGCCGCTGCAGTCGCCGCGCGACCTGCGAGCCGAGCTCAACCTGCCGCGCGACACGCGCCTGCTGGTATTCGCGGGGCGCTTCTCCAGGGAGAAGAACATTCCCGTGCTCGAGGAGGCGTTCCGCCGTCTCGGCGAGCCCTATCACCTGCTGCTGATCGGCGGCGAGCAGTCGGGCAGGACGGGCAACGTCACGCGGCTGCCGTACTGCCGTGACAACCGCGAGCTCGCGAGCTGGTTCGGCAGCGCCGACGCCTTCGTGCATGCGGGCACACACGAGACCTTCGGGCTGGTGATCCTCGAAGCGCTGGCCTGCGGACGACCCGTGGTCGCGATGCGCGCCGCCGCGGTTCCCGAGTTGCTCGATGACTGCGCCGGCATCCTGGCGGATCCGCACGAAGATCCGGCGCGCAGCGCCGCCAATCTCGCCGAGGCCATCGCCTCGTTGTACGACCGGGACCTGCACGTGCTCGGCACATCGGCCCGCGCCCACGTGGTGCGCAACTACAGCTGGACGCGTGCGTTGCAGGGACTCATGGCGCGTTACCAGGCCGCGGTGAGCGCACGGCACCTGCCCGCGGTGGCGGACGGGCTCTCGCGAGCCGAGCCCACGCACTAGTCAGCCGGTCAGGACCACCCCGACCACTTCTGCAGGTAGTCCTGCGCCCACTTGACGTCTTCCATGCCGCTGCCGATGCGCATCTCGCCCACGTAATTGCAGAAATTGCGCTGCAGGGTCTCGGCGCCGCCGAAACGCTTCTCGAACTTCTCGATGATCTCCGGCGGCGCGCCCAGCACCGAGTAGCGCATCTTCGTGTCGATGATGATGAACACGTCGATGTTGGACGCGAGCAGGCAGGTGGGATTCGACACGAGCCGGGTCTTGAGCCACGTGGTCAGGCCCTCGTCGAGCCGGCCGGTGTGGCGGAAGTGAGGCTTGGGCGCCGTCAGGTTCGCGATGTAGAACTCGCCGCCGCAGACGCCATTGAGGAATCCGATGAGGCGAGCGGACTCGTTGAACGGCGCGTCGTCTTCGGCCGGATGGATCCCTTCGGGAAACGCACGGCCGTCGAGCGGCGCGCGCGGCCACCAGACTTCCTGGCGGGGCTTCTTCGGCGTCGGCGCGAAACGTTTTGCCGCGAGCTGCTCGAATCGCTTCTGGACATCCCCCCGCTCGCCGGGAGTCAGGTCGCGCAACTCGACTTTCACCGCACCACGACCTCGAACAGCGAGACGCGGCCCTGCTTCTCGCCGATCGCGACGCGTTTGCCGTCCGGCGACCAGCGCATGGCGCTGATATCACCGTCGGTCATCTGCACGTCGATGGGCTCGCGCGCACGTCCGGGCCGCCACAACACCAGTCGCCAGTCGCGACCGCCGCTGAGCAGATGCTCACCGCCGGTCTGCCAGGCGAACGCATCGACGCGATCCGTGTGTCCGCTCAACACGAGCGGCCTCGAGCCTTCGGGACCCTTGCCCGAAAAATCCCAGAGCACCATGTCGTTGCCGGTGCACGAGCCGAGATATTTGCTGTTGTCGCTCCAGGCGACGAGTTGCACTTTGCCGTCGTAGCCGCGCATCTGGGAATCCTTGCCCGTCGAGCGGTTCCAGAAATGCAGGGTGCCGTCGGCCATGCCACTTGCGAGAAATCGACCATTGCCGCTGAAGTTTACCGTGAGACAAGCGGCTGGCCATTTATAACGTCTCGTTTCGAAGCGGGATTTCTCGATGCGGTGCACCGCCAGCTCACCGTTCAGGGCAACCCCGAGGTCGGTGCCTGGACGATCGAAGGCCACCGCGACCGCGGTGCTCGCGGCGGGTGCGAAGGAATGGATCTTGTCGCCCTCCGCGCTCCACAACGTGACCGACTTCCCTGCGGCGGTGGCGAGCACGTCACCCACGGGCGACCACGCGAGCGACTGCGTCGCACCAACGCCGGGCTTCCAGCGTTTGTGCTGCCGGGCTTCCGCGGCATCCCACAGCGCCACGGCTCCATCCTGACCCGCGGTCGCGAAGCGCTTGCCGTGTGGCTGCCACGCCAGCGCGAGCGTGCCTAACACGTGTTCGCCGAGCGTCGCGATGGAGATTTTCTCGCCCACGGTGGCCAGCGCCACCCTGCCTTCACCGCCGGCCAATGCCAGTTGTTTGCCATCCGGCGACCAGGCGAGATCGACCACGTAGTCGTCCAGCTGCGCGACGGCGCGCGCTTCGAGCGCGTACGAGAGGGATTGTTTGGCCATCGGAGATTACTTGGCGACGGCCGATTCGAACCCGGCTTCGAGCTCGGCGCGATCGAGACCCCGACCGATGAACACCAGGTTGTTGACGCGCGGCGACGAGCCCCAGGGCCGCTCCGCCTGCGCGTCGAACATCATGTGCACGCCGTGGAACACCTGGCGGCGATCTTCACCCTTCACGTTCAGCACGCCCTTCATGCGGAAGATGTCCTGGCCACGGGTCTTGAGCAGGTAGTCGAGCCACTGGTTGAGCTTGGTGGGATCGAGCGGGCGCGGATCGCTGATGCCGATGGAGCTGATGTCATCCTCGTGGTGATGCGAGGCGAAGCGTTTCTCGGCGGTGGGCTTCTGGCCCGCGAGCTGCAGTCCGAACTCGGCCGGATGATGCTCGCAGAAGAAGGCGTAGGCACCGGGCTTGCTGATCATCAGTTTGAAATCCGCGCCCGGGTGCGAGATGTCGATCGCGAAGTGTCCCGGCAACGCGTCGAGCGCGCCGTGACAGCGCACCACGGTCGTGGGCTCGGCGAACGCCCGCACGGCGGCCTCGATGGCGCCCGTCAACCCGGTGGGCGTCGCCGCGGCGACGGGGAACACCACCACGTCGAGGTCCTCGTGCGAATGACCCTCGTGATCGTGGTGATCATGATCGTGGCCATGGTCATGATGCTCGTGGCCATGCTCGTGCGCGTGATGATCGTGCTCACCCGCGGTCTTCAGTAGATAGTCGCCGGCAGCCAGCTCGTACACGCCGCCCCACTCGAACGGATACTCCGGCTCCAGGAAGGACTCGTCGACGGCCAGCGCGCGATTGAGATCGAAGGCGCCGACGTTCAGCACCTTGTCGATGGGCGCATCGGCATTCTTCGTGCGCAGGATTTTCGCCGTGCCGTTGATGCCGCGGATGCGGCTCTCGATCCGCTCGAGCGCGGCGGCATCGACCAGATCCGTCTTGTTGAGCAGCACGAGATCGGCAAACGCCACCTGCTCGGCCGGCTCGTTGAGCTCATCGACGTGTTGCTCGAAGTGCCTGGCGTCCACCATGGTCACGATGGCATCGAGCTGGAACTGGTTCTTGAGCTCGTCGTCGAGGAAGAAGGTCTGCGCCACCGGGCCCGGATCCGCCATGCCCGTGGTCTCGATGAGGATGTAGTCGAACTTGTCGCGGCGCTTCATGAGCTGGCCGAGGATGCGGATGAGGTCCCCGCGCACGGTGCAGCAGATGCAGCCGTTGTTGGTCTCGAACAGCTCCTCTTCGGCGCCGATCACGAGCTCGCTGTCGACGCCGACTTCGCCGAATTCGTTCTCGATGACCGCGATGCGCTTGCCGTGTTTCTCGGACAGGATCCGGTTCAGCAGCGTGGTTTTTCCGGAGCCAAGGAAGCCCGTGAGTACCGTGACCGGTACGCGTGATGGTGTGACTGACATGGGGTACTCATTCTATAGACGTGCATGCCGCTAATCGCGTTTTTCAGGGCTGCTACCCCGTCCGATAGACCCAATCGATCAACGCGTCATGAGCCCCGGTGCCGCGCGAAGCGGCGGGATGGTTGATGATCCCCACCACGACATAGCGCTTGCCGCTGGCCGCAAGCACGTAACCCGCCACCGCTCGCGTGTCCTCGAGCAACCCGGTCTTCATGTGCGCCGCGCCCGATACCACGTTGCGCCGCTGCATGGTGCCGTCGACACCGGACACCGGCAGCGAGGCCATGAGCTCGCTCATCCACTGGCTCTTCCAGGCATCGACCAGCACGCCCGCCAGGGTGCCGGCCGAGATGCGCTCGATGCGCGACAGTCCGCAACCGTTTTCCAGGATCAGTTCCGGCGCGGCGATGCCGCGTGCGGTCAGCAGGCCGCGCACCGCGTTCGCGCCGCGCGCGGGATTTCCGGCCTCGCCGCCGGCGGCTCCCAGGGTCAGGAACAGCTGCTGCGTCATCACGTTGTTGGAGAACTTGTTGATGTCGCGGATCAGGCTGGTCAGCGGCGGCGACTCCTGCGTCGCGACCAGCCGCGCGCTCGCCGGTACCGCGCCTTCGCGCACCTTGCCGCTCCAGGATCCCCCCTCGCGCTCCCACATCGCGCGGAACACGGCGCCGAAGTAGTTAGTATGCCCGAGCGCCCCCAGGTAGATGGCGCGCTCGCCGCAGGCCAGCGGGTAGGCGCCGCCGAAACGCAGGTTCATCGGGTCGCTGATGTCGGCGCGCAGCCGTCCGCGCCAGTCACCGCAGCCGCCCTCGACGCCCGGCACCAGGCGCGGATATTTCATGCCCGCGACCTCGGGGATCACCATCACGCGCGCGACCCTGGCCGCGGTATCCGGCACGAAGGTCACGGCGATGGACTTGAAATTCAGCAGCAGCGCGTCGGGCCCCACGTTGTAGGCGCGACCCTCCTCGCCGTCGAACTGGCCCGGATCGTGCGGCAGCGGCTCGAAAAGGCCCTTGTCGAGGACCAGGTCGCCGCGGACATCGCGGATGCCGAAGCCGCGCACGCGCGTGACGAGCTGCCACAGGTTCTCGATGACCAGGTGCGGGTCGCCGCCGCCGCGCACGTAGAGCTCACCGCGCAACACGTCGCCGGCCAGCGGGCCGTCGGCCAGCACCTCGGTGCGGAACGTGAACGCGGGGCCTAACAGGTGCAGCGCCGCGTAGGTGGTGACGAGCTTCATGGTGCTCGCCGGGTTCATGGGTTTGTTTTCGTTGTCGTCCCACTGCAGCGCGCCGCCATCGAGCGGGGCCACCACGACCGCGGCTGCGTCACGCGGGATGCCCGCGGCGGCGAGCCTTGCGAGGTAATCGGCCGGCGCGGCGTCGGCCGCGTGGCCCGGAGCGATGCAGAGGATCAGGCAGCAAACGACGAACGACAGGCGGGGCATGCGGCAAGTGTGCCGCGTCGCCTGCGCGGATTCACGTGCCGGTGTGGTCGAACCCCGTTTCGAGGATCAGGCTGTCGTTCACCGCGGGCTCGCGGAGTCGCAGCACCCGGGCGGGCACTCCGCCCACCACGGCATTGGCGGGCACGTCGTGAACCACCACGGCGTTCGCGCCCACGATGGCGCCGCGCCCGACGCGGATCGGACCCAGCACCTTGGCGCCCACGCCGAGCTGCACGTCGTCTTCGATGACCGGCACTTCGTAGAGTCCGGACCGTCCGCCCACCACCACGCCCGGCCCGATCACCACGCGATCACCGATGACCGCACGGGCATGAATCACGGTGCCCAGTCCCGAGTAGCTCAGCTGGACTCCCCGGCCGATGACCGTCTCGGCCGGCAGCTGAACGGCGAACACCACGCGATTGAACAATGCGAGCAGCCGCGGCAGCAGCGGGATGCGCATTTTCCATAGCCAGTGAGCCAGGGCGTGAATCTTGAGCATGAAGCAGCCTTCCCTCCTCGAAAGCGGGACATGGGACTAGGGGTTCGGGTAGATTCCCGAATCCGTCGTGGGGGGAGATTCGCTCTTGTTGCGCCTGATGCGCCACGCAGCCGTGGCCTCCGTTTGTGTCCTCATCTTGTCCGCCCCGGGTCCCGTACTCGCGCAGACACCCTCTCGCTCCGAAGTCCTACTCAAGAAGATGACTTTGGCTGAAAAGGTCGGCCAGCTGGTGCAACGCGCCGGCGGTCGCAGCAAGGCGCTGAACTCCCGTCTCGACGATGCGGAACTGGATCGCGTACGCGCCGGAACCGTGGGCTCCTATCTGCACGTCGCGGGCGCGGAGCCGCTGGGTCGACTGCAGAAGGTGGCGATCGAGCAGTCCCGGCTCGGCATTCCGCTGTTGTTTGCCATGGACGTGGTGCACGGCTATCGCACGATTTTCCCGGTGCCGCTGGCCTTGTCGGCGACCTTCGCGCCCGACGCCGAGGAACGCGCGGCGCGCATCGCGGCCGAGGAAGCGACCGCCGCGGGACTGCACTGGACCTTCGCTCCCATGATCGACATCGCGCGTGACGCGCGCTGGGGTCGCATCGTCGAAGGCGCCGGCGAGGACCCGTATCTCGGCTCGCGCATGGCCGTGGCCCAGGTCTCTGGCTACCAGGGCGGCAACGCGCTGCGCCCCGGTTCGCTGATGGCCACCGCCAAGCACTTCGGCGCCTACGGCGCCGCCATCGGCGGGCGCGACTACAACACCGCCGACATCTCCGAGCGCACGCTGCAGGAGGTCTATCTACCGCCGTTCCACGCCGCCGCGCGCGCCGGCGCCGGATCGTTCATGGCGGCCTTCAACGACATCGCCGGTGTGCCGACCACGGCGAACCGCGAGCTGCTGCGCGGCACGCTGCGCGAGCGCTGGGGCTGGCAGGGACTCATGGTGTCGGACTGGGGTGCGATCGGCGAGCTGCTGAACCACGGCGTAGCCGAGGATCGCAAGGCGGCGGGATTGCTGGCGCTCGATGCGAGTGTCGACATGGACATGATCGGCGGCGTGTACGCCGACGACCTCGAGGCCGCCATCGCGAAGGACCCCGTCCGTCTCAAACTACTCGACGAGGCGGTGCTGCGCATCCTGCGCGTCAAGGAGCAGCTCGGGCTGTTCGACAACCCGATGGCCTACCACGACGCCGAACGCGAGGCCCGCGAGCTGCTGTCGCCCGAGCATCGCGAGGCCGCGCGCGCGATCGCGCGCCAGTCCATCGTGCTGTTGAAGAATGACAAGCTGTTGCCGCTCGATCCCGCCAGGCTGCGCAGCGTGGCCGTGATCGGCGCGCTGGCCACCGACGGCATGTCGTCGCTGGGTTCGTGGCGCGCGCAGGGCAAGGCCGAGGACGTCGTCACCGTGCTCAAGGGCATCACCGCCGCGCTGCCCACGCGTGTGAAGATCGTGTCGGCCGCGGGTGCCGATCCGCGCAACCTCGAGACTTCCGGCATCGCGGCCGCGGTCAAGCTCGCGAAGGCGTCGGACGTCACCATCCTGATGATCGGCGAGGACTACGATCTTTCGGGCGAGGCGCGCAGCCGTTCCAGCCTCGAGCTGCCGGCGAGCCAACTCGAGCTCGCGCGTGCGGTGCTCGGCACCGGCAAGCCCGTCGTGGTGCTGCTCGCCAACGGGCGGCCGCTGGCCATCTCCGAGCTCGCCGAGAAGGCACCGGCCATCCTCGAGACCTGGATGCTCGGCGTGGAAGCCGGCAATGCCGTGGCCGACGTGTTGTTCGGCGCGTATTCACCGGCTGGCCGGCTGCCGGCGGCGTTCCCGCGCACCACCGGCGCGGTGCCCACCTACTACGCCGGCAATGCCACGGGCCGTCCCGCGGATCCCGATCTCGCCAAGGACACCGTGCGTTACCACGATCTGCCGATCACGCCGCTGTTCCCGTTTGGCCATGGCCTGAGCTACAGCGAGTTTCGCTACGCCGATCTGTCGCAGAGCACGCAGTCGGTCGGACCCGGTGAACGGATCGACATTTCCATCACCATCGAAAACACCGGCGGCGTGGCTTCGGATGAAGTCGTGCAGCTGTACGTGCGCGACCCGGTGGCGTCGATCGCGCGCCCCGTGCTGGAGCTGCGCGGTTTCAAGCGCATCGAGCTCGGCGCCGGGCAGCGCAAGCGCGTGACCTTCACGCTCTCGCCCGAGCAGCTCGCGTTCTGGAGCCCGAAGGGCCAGTGGCTGATCGAGGCAGGCCGCATCGATTTCTGGGTTGGCGCATCGGCGGCGGACCTGCGCGCCAGCGGATCATTCGAGATCTCGAAGACACATACAGGCACGGCGCCAGCGGCAGCGTTGCCGACCCGCGTCGTGGTTTCAAACTTCAATTAGGAGGGGTTATGAGCAAGTTTCATGGCGTCGGTGCGGCGGCGCTGCTGGCCGTGCTCGGCGCGGCCTGCGCGGCCACGCCGCCGGCTGCGGCCACGAAGTCGATCACAGTCATCACCGACGGTCGCATCGATCGCTGGGATCCGGCGATGGACGCCATCGTTCCGAAGGACTGGAAGATCGAGAAGGTCGCCGAGGGCTTCGGCTGGGCCGAGGGTCCGCTCTGGATCAAGTCGGGCGGCTACCTGCTGTTCACCGACGTTCCGGGCAACAAGATGTGGAAGTGGTCAGAGAAAGGCGGCCTCGAGAAATTCCTCGACCCTTCCGGCGCCGCGACCTTCGACCCCGATATCTGGCGTGAAGCCGGCGCCAACGGCCTGACGGTCGACGGGGCGAACAGCATCCTGCTCGCCGACACGGGCAACCGCGGCATCCAGCGCCTGGACCTCACCACGAAGAAGAAGACGCCCGTCGCCATGAGCTTCGAAGGCAAGAAGTTCTCGAGCCCCAACGACGTGGTGAAGATGAAGAACGGCGTGATCTTCTTCACCGACCCGCCGTACGGCTTCAAGAAGTTCGATGATGCGCCGGAGAAGGAGATCTCGTTCAACGGTGTGTATCGCATGGGCGCCGACGGCAAGGTCACGGCCATCGAGAAGGAGCTCACGCGGCCGAATGGCGTGGCGCTGTCACCGGATGAAGGCGTGTTGTACGCGGCGCAGTCCGAGGGCACCAGGGCCATCATCAACGCCTACACGCTCGACAAGGCCGGCAACGTCACCGGCAAGAAGCTGTTCCTCGACGTCACCGATCTCGCGAAGCCGGATGCGCCGGGCGCGCCGGACGGACTCACCGTCGCGGCCGATGGCACCGTGTTCACGAGCGGCCCGGGCGGCGTGCTCGTGATCTCGAAGGACGGCAAGCGCCTCGGCCGCATCTGGGACGGCAAGCAGACCGCCAACTGCAAGTTCGGTGACGACGGCAAGACGCTGTACATGACGTCCAGCAACTTCGTGGCGCGCATCCGCCTCAACGTCAAAGGCGCGGGTTTCTAACTACCTGCACGCCGGAGGGGGCGCATGGAAATCTGGTACGTCTTCGGCGCGATCGTCCTGCTGGTGCTGCTGATCAGCTGGGGCAAGATCCAGCCCTTCCTCGCGTTCCTCGTGGCCTCCTCGGTGGCCGCGGTGCTGCTCGGGCTGCCGGCGGACAAGGTCCCCGGCGTGCTCGAGAAGGGCATCGGCAACCTGCTGGGCGGGCTGCTCGGCATCGTGTGCATCGGCGCCATGTTCGGCAAGCTGGTCGCCAACAGCGGCGCCGCGCAGAAGATCGCCATGGTGCTCATGCGGCTCTTCGGCGAGAAGAACCTCACCTGGGCGCTGATGTTCACCGGCTTCCTGGTCGGCATCCCGTTGTTCTACAACGTGGGCTTCGTTCTGCTGGTGCCGCTGGTGTTCTCGGTGGTGCAGCAGACCAAGGTGCCGCCCATCTACCTGGGCATCCCGCTGTTCGCGTCGCTGTCGGTGACGCATGGCTACCTGCCGCCGCACCCGGCGCCCACGGCCATGCTGCCCATCTTCGGTGCCGACATCAGCAAGACGTTGTTTTACGGCATCCTCGTCGCGCTGCCCGCCATGATCTGCGCCGGCCCGCTGTACGCGCGCCTGTTCCGCAATGTGAAGTCCAACCCGATCACGCTGTTCGTGGCGCCGCTGCGCCCCGAGGCGGAGCTGCCGAGTGCGTTCAACTGCTTCGCGAGCGCGCTGCTGCCGGTGGTGATCATCGCGCTCTCGATGACGGTGCCGCTGGCGCCCGAGAGCCTGCAGCCCGCGCTCCGGTTCTGGACCAACCCGCTCATCGTCATGCTGCTCGGCCTCGCCGTGGCCACGTACACGCTCGGCCTGTCGCGCGGCATGAAGATGCAGGCGCTCATGGACGACTACGGCAACTCGGTCAAGGACATCGCCGTGATCCTGCTGATCATCGCCGGCGCCGGCACGCTGAAAGAAGTATTCGTCGCCACCGGCGTGGACAAGAACATCTCGGATTCACTCACCGGCCTCTCGATCGATCCGCTGGTGCTCGGCTGGCTGATCGCCGGCGTGATCCGCGTGTCACTGGGCTCGGCCACCGTGGCTGGCATGACCGCGGCCGGGCTCATGGCGCCGGTGGTCGCCAACGCTCACGTCGACCCGAACCTCATGGTGCTGGCGGTCGGCGCGGGTAGTTTGATGTTCTCGCACGTCAACGATTCCGGTTTCTGGATGGCGAAGGAGTACTTCAACATGTCCATCAAGGAGACCATCATGAGCTGGACGCTCATGGAGGGCATCGTGGGCATCGTCGGCATCATCGGCGTGCTGATCCTGGAGAAGGTCATCACCTGAAGGTCATGTCGCGCCGGATGGCCTTTGCGTTCGCGGGGCTGCTGGTGTTCAGGCGCCGCGCGCCGGCGCGCTGATCCGGCGACGGCCCGCGACCAGCAGACCCAACAATCCGACCGCCATCCAGTCGAAACGACCGCCGCCGCCGCCACCGCCGCCGCTACCACCACCGCCGCTACCCCCACCTCCACCACCACCTCCCGAGGGAGGTGGGGACGCAGGAGCATTCACCGTGGTGCTTGCGGTGGCTGCGTTGTTGGTATCGTCGGGATCAGAACCCGCGAAGGTGGCCGTCGCCGTGACGCTGGCCACTCCGGCGGTCGCCGCGCTCACATTGATGGTCACTGTCGCCGTCGCATTGCTCGCCAGCGAGCCGATGTCGCAGGACACCTGAGCCGTCGTATTGGTGCACGTGCCGGCCGTGATGACGGCGCTGCCCACCGTGGCGCCAGTCACCGGCACGCTGAGGTGGACGGCACCCGCATTCGGTCCGCCGTTACGCACCGTCACCGTGTAGCTGTATGCAGTGCCGGTGGTGGCAGGATCCACCGATTCGGCAACGGTCACGCTCAGATCTCCCGCGAGTCCCACCGTGGTGCTGGCCGTGCCGCTATTGTTGGTCGGGTTGAGATCGACGCTCCCGTTGGTCGCCGTAGCCGTGGCCGTGGCGCTCGCGGTTCCCGTCGCGGCGGCGGCCACGGTCACGGTGATCACATGGGTGGCGCCGCTGGCCAACGAGGCGACGTCGCAGGTGGCTGCGCTTGCCGTGTGCGTGCACGTGGCGCCGGCCGAAGTCGCGCCCGAGACGACGGCATTGGTCACCGGGATCACCACGTGCACGGTGCTCGCGTTGGGTCCGGTGTTGCGCGTCGTGACCACGTAGTCGAAGGACGCGCCCGCCGTGGCCGGATCGACGCTGTCGCTGATCTCGACGCCGATGTCGGACACGAGGCGCACGTTCGTGCTGGCCGTGGCGCTGTTGTTGACCGGACTGGTATCCGCACCACCGAACGTCGCCGTGGCCGTGGCGCTCGCGGTGCCGGCCGCGGCAGCTGTCACCGTCACGTTGATCACGTTGCTCGCACCGTTGGCGAGCGACGCGATGTTGCAGGTCACCGTATTCGCCGCCTGCGTGCAGGTGGCACCGGACGAACTGGCGCCAATCACGGTGGCGCCCGTCACCGGGATGACGACCTGCACGAAACCCGCGTTCGGCCCGTCGTTGCGTGTCGTCACGATGTAGGTGAACGGAATATCGACCGTTGCCGGATCGACGCTGTCGCCGATCTCGATGCCGACGTCGCCCGCGAGGCGCACGGTCGTACTGGTGGAGGCACCGTTGTTGGCTGAATCGGGATCGACTCCGCCGAAGGTTGCCGTGGCCGTGGCGCTGGCCGTTCCCGGAAACGGCGCGGTCACGGCCACGTTGATGACATTGCTCGCGCCGCTGGCGAGCGACCCAATGCTGCAGGTCACCACATACGCGGCGGCCGTACAGGTCGCGCCGGACGAACTCGCGCCGGTGACGATGGCGCCCGTCACCGGGATGGTCACCTGCACGGAGCCGGCGTTCGGCCCATCGTTATGCGTGGTGACGATGTAATTGAAAGGAGCATCGACCGTGGCCGGATCGACGTTGTCGGTGATCCCGACACTGATGTCGCCGGCCACGCGAATCGTGGTGCCGATGCTCGCGGTGTCGTTGTCGGATACCGGGTCGGTCCCCGCGAAAGTCGCGCTTGCGTTGGCGATCACGATACCCGCGGCATCACCACCCTTGACGTCGATGGTCACCGTTGCAGTGCCCATCAGCGGCGGCATCGTCGGCGACAGGGTGCAGGTCACCAGGTTGTTGGCCGTCGTGCAGGTTCCACCCATGGGGTTGACGCCTGTGACGGCCGCACCGGTGATGGCAACCATGAGCTGAACATCTCCGTCGTCGGCGCCGTTATTGCGCACGGTCGCCACATACTGGAACGACTCGCCCAGCGCCACGGGGTCCGCCGATTCCGACAACGAGACGCTCACGTCGCTCACCGGGCGAACCGTGATGGCGCGCGACGCCATGTGATCCGAATCCGGATCGGTGCCCGATCCCTGGACCGCGGCGTTGATCGCACCGGAGCCGGGACTGCCGGCGCGCGCGTCGAAGCTGAGGTTGACGGTCGTGTTGGGCGCCAGGGTTCCCAGCGAGCAATCGATCGTCGAAGCGGACGAGACACACGAAGTCGAACCTGCAACCAGGTTTTCGATGGTGAGATTCGCGGGCAGCTGCACGCTGAGCTGGGTGTTGCTCGAAGGGCTGGGGCCGGAATTCTTCGCGCTCACGGTGACGCGGGTGGCATCGCCACGATCCACTGACTGGGAGCCGGACGTGATGCTGACGTCGAGATCGGCCTGTTCTTCCGTGTCGAAGTTGAAGGTCAGGGTGTTGTTGGTGAGGACGGCATCACCTTCGTGACCGAGCACGGAAGCGGAGAGTCCGCCCTGCGTCGACCCGGTGCCGACGAACAACGGAACCGACCACACGCGTGACTGGCCTACCCGCAGCACTCCGCCGGTACAGCGCAGGATCTGGGATGCGAAGGTGCAGTTCGCGGGCACCGTCGGTGTCATGAAGAATGGAAGTCCGACGGTGAGCTCCGACGAAGACGACGCGTGCGGGCCGAGATTGCGGATGGTGAAGTTGGCGGTGACGCTGCCCGAGCGAGGCAACGTGGCAGCAAGCCCCGACATCGAAAGCGACAGATCGGGCGCCACGGTGTATTCCATGATGCCGACGCTGTTGGTGCCGATCACGATTTCGCCGTTCGCGGACAACACGGCGTTCTGCGGGACCGTGAGGGGTCCGGGCACCTCGAGCAGGGTTGGGTCCCAGGTGGCGCCCCCGTCCACGGTGCGCAGGAATCCCGGTACGTCGAAAGTGCCGACCATCGTCATCGTGGTGGGAATCGCCGGGTCGATGAGCATGGCCACGGCACTCACGCCGGTGCTGGGGCTGAAGCCAAAATTCACCAGGGTCCAGGTGTTGCCGCCGTCGACCGTCTTGCGCACGCCGCCCACGGCCGTTGCGTAGACGATGTTCGGATTCGCAGGATCGAAATAGAAGCCGGTGACCGAGAGTCCGTACGGGTAGCCTGGGGCTGACGTGGCAGGCGCGATCTGCTGCTGCCAGGAGAGGCCTCCGTCCGTGGTCTTGTAGATGCCCGTGTCGTCCACCGTGCCACCGCTGACATACACCACGTTCTTGTTCGTGGGATGTACGCCGATGGAGCCGATGTGCGGTGGTGAATTCGCGAGCGGGCCGAAAGTCGTGCCGCCGTTGGTGGTTTTCCAGAGCCCGGTGATCGTGCGGCCCACATAGGCCACGGTGTCATCGCTGGGCGCGATCTTCACGTCGGTGATGTAATCCCCCGTCGAGCCGGGGTCGAAGGCGGGATGCGGCGCAGTCCAGCTGCCGCCGCCATTGAAGGTGCGGATGAGCTGGTAGCCCAGGTTGACGGCGAACACGGTGTTGTAGTTGCTGGCACTGGCTGCGAGCGAGCTGATGTTGCGGGCGCCGGAAATGTAGTTAGTGCCCTGCACGGACAACGTGGTCGAGTAGCCGGCCTGCAGGTTGCGGCGGTAGATGCTGCCGAAGCCGGCGTTCATCGCCGCATAGATCTGGGTCCCGCCAGGGATCAACCGGGTCACCGGCGCGGTTCTCACACCGATGTTGCGGAAGTCGAAGTCGTTGCCGTTCTGGATGCTCTCCGCGAGGCCGTGGTCCGAAGTCACCAGCAGGTGATTCGAGGAGCCGGGAAAGTAGTTCGCCCTCGGAAGCCCGATGCTTTGCAGGTCCGCGACCGAGGTCGGCCAGGTGGCGCCGCGGTCGATGCTGCGCATGACCTCTCCACCCGTTCGGATGGCGGTGACTTCGGCGGGAGCACCGGGGCTGAAGCCCACCCAGCTCGTGGGATAGGAATCGGCCCGCGTCCAGGCGTCGCCGCGGTTCATCGAGATGTGGATTCCGGCGCTGCTGCCCACGATGACGCGCGTCGATTGCGTGGGATCGACTGCCAGCGAGTAGTAGCGGGTGCCGGAAGGATCGGCGAAGCTGCTCGTCAAGGGCCCATCCCAGCTGACGCCGCCGTTGATGGTGCGGAAGACACCGACCTCGTCCACGCCCACGTACACGGTGAGTGGATTGTTGGGATCCACGGTGACGAAGCCGAGCGATCCACCGATCGGCCAGGCGTACGCCTTCACCGGGATCCAGTTGGCGAACGGCGACGCGGCCTTGTATGCCGTGCCGCCGTAGCAGATCGCGTACAAGGTGCCGTCGGATGCGAAGGCGATGCGAGCCACATCGTTCTTCTGGGCCGGACCCTGCATGGCCAGGAATGTCCGCCCGCCGTCTTCGCTCAGGTAAAGGTAACCCGCGGCGCCGACCACACGATTCGTGTTGGTCGGGTCGAAGGCGATGTCCTGCACGCCGTTGAAGCTCGGACCCTCGGCGAGGCTCCAGCTCGCTGCGCCATCGGCGCTGCGATAGACGCCGCGCGCGGTTCCCATGACCACGACGGCAGGATCGGCCGGATTGATGGCGACGGCGTACACCGCTCCGCCCTCGGGCCCTTCGAAACTCCATGCGTTCGTGCCTGCAAACGCCGAAGTGGCTGCGGCGGTTCCCGCGAGGACCATCAACATCGGGAAAAGTCGCGTGAACTTCATGACGACTTCCGGTTGTTTTGATCGACGTATTCCGCAGCGGAAAATCTGGAGTGCGTCATGGACGTCCGTATTGTTCTTGTAGTTGGACTCGCGGGGGATGTTGCCATACCGGCATTGCACCGTTTACGGGAATTTCAGGACATACCGCGCACGCCGCCCCAAGCCACGAGGCCGAGTTACGTGACAGCGGAAGTGAACATAAATTCCGGCGGAGCTGCGTCACATCGGGCGGCAATTCGAGGGCTGGATTGCGACGCCCACCTACGGGCAGGGCCAAGGCGCCTGCATTGTTGCGACCTCCCTCAACGACATTCCGTCACATCTGCGCCAGCCTGTATCGATGCCGGAGAGGCCGAAAACCCGCAGGAAAATCCATCCGCTGCGCGATGCGCTGCTGGCGGCCGCCTGCACGTTCGTGGTGTCGGCCGTGGGCCTGGCCATCCTGTACCTGCGCGCGCGCGATGCGCAGATCCAGGCGGTGCGCACCGAGCTGCTGCAACTGGCGCGCGCCACCGCGGCGCAGATCGACGGCGACCTGCTCGCGACGCTGGTGTCACCCGCGCAGCAGGGTAGTCCCGAGCACCTGCGACTGCTCGTGCCGCTGGTGCGCATGCATCGCGCGACGCGCGACATCTACTACGTCTACACCGGCGTCTATCGCGACGGTCGCATCTACTGGGTGCTCGATGGCGCGAACCTGTATCGCGTGCCGGGCAACGAGCTGGCGCCGGACCCGATCATGACGTTGTACAAGGAACGTGATCCGCTCTACGAGGCGGCGTTTCGCGATGGCAAGGAATATGCGGATCCCGCGCCGCGCCCCGCGTCGGACGGCCACAGTTATCTGAGTGCGGCGGCGCCGATCCACGACCGCGCGGGCAGGCTAGTCGGCATGTTCGGCCTCGACATGGTGCTCGACAAGCTCGACGGCCGCATCGCGTCGATCCGCAAGGTGCTCTTCATGGCGCTGGCGGTGGTCTCGTTGCTGTCCATCGGCGCGGGCGCCGTAGCGCATCAGATGCGCCGTTTCGCGGCGGCCATCGTCGCGAAGATGCGCGACGCGCGTGCCGAAGCGGAACGCAATGCCGCCGAAGCGGAAGCCGCCAACCGCGCGAAGGCGAGTTTCCTCGCGATGATGAGCCACGAGATCCGCACGCCGATGAACGGGGTGCTCGGCGTGGCCGACCTGCTGCGCGGGAAGATCACCGAGCCCGAGCAGAAGAAGCTGCTCGACATCCTCACGGGCAGCGGCGAGTCGCTGCTGCGGATCATCAACGACATCCTGGATTTCTCGAAGATCGAAGCCGAGAAGCTCGAGCTGCACCCGCATGCGTTCGAGCTCGCCGGGTTGCTGGCCGAAATCGATGCGCTGCTGAGCACGCAGGCGCGTGCGAAGCAGGTCCGCTTCGTGCTCGACGCGGACCCGGCGCTGCCAGCCGCCGTCACCGGCGATCGCCAGCGTCTCTCGCAGGTACTGCTCAACCTCGGCAACAACGCGGTGAAGTTCACGGATCGCGGCGAGGTGCGGCTGCAGGTGCGCCGCGTCGAGGGTGCGCAGGGTGCGCAACGCCTCGAATTCGCCATGCACGACACCGGCATCGGCATCGGACCGGACTCGCTGTCGCGCCTGTTCAAGCCGTTCGCGCAGGTGGTGGGCCATCACCATCGCGGCGGCGGCACGGGACTCGGTCTCGTGATATCGCAGAAGCTCGTGGCGCTCATGGGCGGCAAGATTGCCGTGAGCAGCGAGCCCGGATTGGGATCGACGTTCCGCTTCGCGCTCGATCTGCCGGTTGCGCAGGTCGCGGCGAGCGCGAGCAGCGTGAGCACGCCGGTGCTGCGCGGCGATGCGCTGTCGTTCCTCGTGGCCGAGGACAACGCGGTGAACCAGATGATCATCGAGGCCATGCTCAAGCAGCTGGGCCACGTGGTCACTGTGGTGCCGGACGGACGCCGCGCGCTCGCGGCACTGGCGAGCGATCACTTCGACGTGGTGCTCATGGACTGCAACATGCCCGAGCTCGATGGCCTCGAGGCGACGCGCCAGCTGCGCGCGGGCGCCGCCGGCGTTCGCGATCCCGACGTGATCGTGATCGCGCTCACGGCCAATGCCATGGATGACGACCGTCTCGCCTGCCTGGCCGCGGGCATGAACGATTTCCTGTCGAAGCCCGTGTCGCTGCAGGCGTTGCGCCAGGCGATCGACCGCGCGCGTGCGCGCGGACCGCGCCCGGACGAGCTGCGCGCCGCGAGCTGACGACTACTTCAAAGCGGCCTCGATGGCCCCATTCTCGGCGGCCGAGAACGTGGTGTTGTTGACCGCGGCCACGGCCTCTTCGACGTGCGACACCTTGCTCGCACCGATCAGCGAGGACGTGACCACCGGATCACGCAGCGTCCACGCCACCGCCATCTGCGCCAGCGACTGGCCGCGTTTCTGCGCGATGTCATTGAGCTTGCGGATCTGTGCGATGCGCTCCGGCGAGAGACGATCGGCCGGCAACGAGGTGTGCTTGGAGGCACGCGAGCCTTCCGGGATGCCGTTCAGATACTTGTTGGACAACATGCCTTGCGCGAGCGGCGAGAACACGATGCAGCCCATCTTCTGCTTGCGCAGCTCGGCCGTGAGGCCGTCCTCGATCCAGCGATTGAACAGGCTGTAGCTGGGCTGGTGGATCAGGCAGGGCGTGCCGAGATCCTTGAGGATCGCGGCGGCACGAGCCGTCTGCTCGGCGTCGTAACTCGAGATGCCGGCATACAGCGCACGGCCCGAACGCACGATGAAGTCGAGCGCGCCCATGGTCTCCTCGAGCGGCGTGTCCGGGTCGAAGCGGTGGCTGTAGAAGATGTCGACGTACTCGAGGCCCATGCGCCGCAGCGACTGGTCGCAGCTCGCCACCAGGTACTTGCGCGAGCCCCACTCGCCGTACGGACCCGGCCACATGAGATAGCCGGCCTTCGAGGAGATGATCATCTCGTCGCGGAACGGGTGGAAATCCTTGCGCATGAGTGCGCCGAAATTCTCCTCGGCCGATCCCGGCGAGGGACCGTAGTTGTTGGCCAGGTCGAAGTGCGTGATGCCGAGGTCGAACGCGCGTCGCGCGATGTTGCGGCCGTTCTGGAACACGTCGACGTCGCCGAAGTTGTGCCACAGGCCGAGCGAGACCGCGGGGAGCCGGACGCCGCTGGCGCCAACGCGGTTGTAGCGCATGGTGGAGTAACGGTTCTCGGCGGGCAGGTAATCCATGTTCATTCTCCGGAAGACAATCTGAAAACCAATGCGAGGACGCGGGACGCGCGGTGTTCCGTTACGCCGCGCGGCGCGTCACCAGCCACACGCCCGCGGCCAGCAGCACGACACCGGACAGACGCGTCCACGATATCGGGTTGACGGGCAATCCCAGCCAGCCGTAGTGGTCGACCACCAGCGCCATCGCGAGTTGTCCGAGCAGCGCCAGCGACAACAGGCTCGCGGCGCCGAGCTCCGTCGCCACGATCGTGGAGATGGCCACGTAGAACGCACCGAACAGCCCGCCGAACCAGGCCCACACCGGCACCGCGGCGAACGCATCGCGCCCCGGCATCGGCGGGCGCGTGACGATCCACAACACGATGAGCCCGCAGGTGCCCACGAGGAAGCTGATCAGCGCGGCCGCGTTGGCGCTCTGCAGCACCTTGCGCAGCTGCGCGTTCATGCCCACCTGCACGGCGAGTCCGAACCCGGCCGTGATGCCGAGGATGTATGCCAGTCCCTTCATGCCTAACTACCTCGCAGGCGTCGCAACAACCGCAGTCCCGCGGGAAAACGCGCGAGGAACAACACGATGCGCCAGAACAGCCGTTTCCCCGGCGTGGCGCGCTGCTGCGGCACCACCGCGAACACCTCGGCGCGCACGTCGCGGTGGCGCGCATCGCCGCGTGCGGCGTCGACGGGTAACACGGGTCTTGCCATGCGCGTGAGCATATCGCGGGCTCAGACGGCCGCGGTTTCCATTTCCCACGTCGTCAGCGGCGCGCCGCGCCGGATCCAGAATCCCACGCCGCTCGGCCGGAACCAGCGCCGCAGCCGCTGTCCGTACCATCCGACCTCGCGCAGATGGACGTCGCGGTCCGTACGGGTCCGGTCGCAATTCTCGCGCCAGTCGCGCACCGTGAGCGCGCTTATATATAGGAGTCCGCGCGTGAGCCGCCCGAGGTTCGCGATCGCGCCCGCCGCCGTGCGGTCGTCGAGGTATTGCAGGACGTCGTAGCAGACCACCAGGTCGAAGGGCTCGGCACGGAACGTGGCCAGCGACCCCTGCGTCCAGCCGTAACGCTCACAGAGATATTGGCTGTATTCGAGCCCGGTCCACGATGCGCGCGGGAAGGCGCGCTCGAGCGGTGCGCGCAGCAGGCCGATGCCGCAGCCGGCGTCGAGGATGCTGCGCACCGGCAATCCGATGTGCCGCGCGTAGGCCGCGATGAGCCCCGCACGTTCGCGCATCTCCGCGCGCGAGATCACCGCGGTGCGGGGATCGAGGTAGAAGCGCCGGTAGTACTCCCGGTCGAAGCGGCCGGTCATGGCCGGAATTTCGCCACTTCGCGCCGTACTCCACGCCTGACGAGATAACCACCGGCGATGCCGACCAGCCCGATGACGGCCGCGATGCTCGCGCCTAACCAGTTGTCGGTGAACAACGCGACTCGCGCCTCGGTGGGCTTCGCGGACTTGTAGACCACCGGCACCTGCGTGCCCTCGGCGAAACGCTTGGAACCCGCGGCGAGTTGCCCCGAGATCGTGATGATGTCCCCATGGGCGGTGCGGAAGCGGATGCGCGGCCGGTACCGCGTGTCGTCGCCGTCGCGGGTCTCGTGGTAACCGACCACCTCGCCCGTGGTGCGCTCCGCGTCCTTCGCGAAGCTCAGTGTCTGCCAGGAAAGATAGCCGCCTAACAACAGGCAGCCGACGCCGAGCGCGAACAGCAGCCGGGCCGAGAGGTCGAGGATTCCGAACGCGAGCCGCATGGTCAGGCGCGCCGGTGCGTGCCGGCTGAAAGCGGTTCGGTCACATATTTCATGTTGCGGGGTCGCGGCCGTGAACGTAGGCTGCGCAGTCTAGTCGATGTGGGGAGCACGATGAGCGAGCCGGAGAAGAAGGGGTCACCGTGGCCATGGATCCTGGTGCCCGTTGCGGCCATCAGCCTGTTCTTCGTGCTGCGCCAGTGCCGGCAGAACCTGCCGCCCGCCCCGGATCACGCCAGCGCGGTCACCGTTCCCGCGGACCCCAAGCCCGCGGACGCGGAAGCGACGCCGGCCGCCGAGCCGGCGCCCCAATAGTTGCCTACTGCTGATTCTTGAGCTTGAACACCACGCGCAGGCGATACCACTGTGCGTACGGTTCGCCATTGCGCGTGGCCGGCAGCATGCGCCAGCTGCGCCGCGCTTCATCGAGCGCCGCGCGGTCGAACAGGTCGTAGCCGCTGCTGCGTACGATTCGCGCATCACCGATGCGCCCGCTCGGCTGCACGAGTATCTCGACATCCACGTTGCCCTCGATGCCCTGGCGGATGTAGCTCGCCGGGTACGGCGGCTGCGTGAGGGGATGGCGCGGATCGTTGCGGGGCGCCACGAGGGTGTCCGGTTCGACGGCGGCGCTGCCCGGACCCACCGGGATCTCGCCGAGCGGCACCTGGCGCGCGGTGATCGAATCGTCGATCACGTTGTTGTCCATGGGCGCTTCGTCGGGAATTGGCACCAGCACATCCTGCTGTTCCATCGTCGGATCGCGCGGGACCGGGAGTGGCTCTTCGGGCGGCAACTCGGTCGGGAGCACCTCCGCAATCACGCGTTTCGGTTCGAGCGAGATGGCGGGAACGATGCCCAGGCTTCTCGCGATCAGGAACAGTGCGGCGACGTGCACCGCGGCGACCAGACCCATTCGACCTAATGCGCCGAAGCGCTTCTCTGCCGTATGCGCAACCATCGCGGCCTCCTGCGGGCCGGTTTGGTTTGTTGGGCCCGTTTGAAGAGGTGAACGGCGATGGTCTGCAGGCGGGGTTATTTCGATTCTCGACGCCGGCCGAAGATCTGGCGCATGGCTTGCCCGGGGGCAGCCGGGTCCGGCGCCAGCGCCACACTAGTTAGGCGGATCCGCCGGCGGAGTGGGCGACAGGACAGGATCGGAAATGAAGGGCTCCATACGCGTCGCGGGCGCGGCCTGCGGCATGTCGGTGATCGGAGCTGCCTTCCCATTTCCATTGCGCCGCTTCATCCACAGCCCAATGGCGCCGCCGACCGCCGCCACGAACGCGCCGTAGCCCACCGAAACGGCCAGCAGCCCCAGGTTGTCATAGAACCCGGAAAGATCCACGCGGTTGCCGGTTGCCGCGAAAGCCAGGTTCGAACCCACGGTCAGCGCCGCCGACAGCGGCGCCATGCTCAGACCCAGCAGGAAGCCGTGACGCGGGGCAGTCATTGCCGTGATGAACGCCCCGAGACCGGCCACGTTCATGGCGACGAACAACATCACCACGATGGCGGCCATGAACCAGTCAGCCCGGGACTCGAGGAAAATGAGCCCGAACCAGGCGGCATGGATGAGAAACACGGCCGCAGCCCCGTACGCCCAGCTTTTTCGCATTCTTTTGATTTCTCGCCCAATCTTTCAGAGGAGAATTGAGCTGCTGGCGCGTACCATACCGCCCCCCAATGAGCCGCCGCCAGCCAAAAGTCGGGTTCGTCAGCCTCGGGTGCCCCAAGGCCCTGGTGGATTCCGAACGCATCATCACCCAGCTGCGCGCCGAGGGTTACCAGGTGGCGCCCTCGTACGACGCGGCCGATGTCGTGGTGGTGAACACCTGCGGCTTCATCGACTCGGCCGTGGACGAATCGCTCGATGCGATCGGCGAGGCGCTCGAGCAGAACGGCAAGGTCATCGTCACCGGCTGCCTGGGCGCGCGCCCGGAGAAGATCCTGGAACGGCATCCGAAGGTGTTGAAGGTCACCGGTCCGCACGCCTACGAAGAAGTGGTGGGCGCGGTGCACGAGCACCTGCCGCCGAAACACGATCCGTTCGTCGACCTGGTGCCACCGCAGGGCATCAGGCTCACGCCGCGCCACTACGCGTATCTCAAGATCTCCGAGGGCTGCAACAACAAGTGCAGCTTCTGCATCATCCCGTCGATGCGCGGGTTGTTAGCCAGCCGGCCCATCGACGACGTGCTGCGCGAGGCCGAGAAACTCGCGCGCGCCGGCGTCCAGGAGCTGCTGGTCATCTCGCAGGACACTTCGGCGTACGGCGCCGACATCCGCTATCGCGAAGCCGAGTGGCGCGGCCAGAAATACGAGACGCGTTTCCTCGATCTCGCGCGCGGCCTCGGCGAGCTCGGCGTCTGGGTGCGCATGCACTACGTGTACCCGTACCCGCACGTCGACCACGTGATTCCGCTGATGGCCGAGAAGAAGGTGCTTCCCTACCTCGACATCCCGTTCCAGCACGGCAGCCCCTCGGTGCTCAAGCGCATGAAGCGCCCGGGCCAGGTGGAGAAGACGCTGGATCGCATCCGCGCGTGGCGGGAGACGTGCGAGGACCTCACGTTGCGCAGCACGTTCATCGTCGGCTTCCCGGGCGAGACCGAGGCCGAGTTCCAGGAGCTGCTCGACTGGCTCGATGAAGCGCAGCTCGATCGCGTCGGGGCGTTCAAGTATTCGCCGGTGGCCGGCGCGCCAGCCAACGACGTGGCGCCGCACGTGCCGCCCGAGGTGCAGGAAGAGCGGCTCGCGCGCTTCATGCAGAAGTCGGCGCAGATCAGCGCCGATCGCCTGGCCGCGAAAGTCGGCAAGCGCATGCGCGTGCTGGTCGACGCGATCGACGGCAACACGGCCATCGCGCGCAGCGAAGGCGACGCGCCCGAGATCGATGGCACGGTTCTCGTGCTCAAGGGCGGCAAACTACCCGTCGGCGGTTTCGCGGACGTGGTGATCACGGGGTCCAGCGATCACGACCTCGAGGCGAAGCTCGCGCCGAAGCACTGATGGCCTCGCCCGCCCACGGCCGGATCCATTGCTGGGAGGGCGGCAGCCTGTGGATCGGAGCGGCTGGCGGCGATGCGAATCTCCACGACCATCACGCGTTGCAGATCAGCCTGGCGTTTCGCGGACGGATCCGCTTTCGTACCCGGCACGATGACTGGCGGGAGCTCGACGCGGCGCTGATTCCGCCGCACCTGCCGCACGCCTTCGAAGGCGCGGCGCCGTTCACCGCGCAGATCTTCATCGAACCCGAGACCGCAGAAGCCAGGCGGTTGCTGGCGCGATTCGGGCGTGAGGCGATCACCGATCTGCCTCGCGACGAGGTCGAGCGGCACGCGCGGGCGCTGCGTGAGCTCGAAGTCAACGATGCCGATGGCGCCGCACTCGAGACCGCCGCGCGCCAGTTCATCGGCGGCCTGGCGGGAAGCCACCGCGCCGCGGTGATCGACCCTCGCATCGAACGCATCGTGCTGGGCTTGCGACAGCGCGAGCAGCCCATGACCCTGGAGGAAGCGGCCGCCGCCGTGGCGTTGTCGCCGGGCCGCTTCCGCCATCTGTTCGTCGCGCAGACCGGGCAGAGTTTTCGCAGTTACCAGCTCTGGTCGCGCCTGCAACGTGCCATCGAACGACTGAGCGCTGGCGCGTCCGCCACGGAAGCCGCCCACGGCGCAGGTTTCGCCGATGCGCCGCATCTCACTCGCACCTTTCGGAAGATGATGGGGATTTCCCCCACCTGGCTGAAACTCGACTGACGTCAGGAGTCCGGCGTGATGAGCCGCGACAGATCCTGCACGTGGGCGAACATCAGGTCTGGCGGCAGCCCCGCGAGCAGCTCCGCCGAGGCGTATCCCCACGGCACGGCGCCGAAGGCGATGCCGGCTTCCCGGGCTGCGTGCCCGTCGGTAGTTTGGTCGCCGATGTAGATGGTGGTGCGCGGCGCCCCTCCGCAGTGCTTCATCACCCGCTCCAGGCGGCGGCGCTTGCCGAACAGGTGTGCGCCCGAATCCACGAGGCAAATGTGCGCCATGACTTCGGGTCCGAGCACGCGCCGGACATTGTGCTCGGAGTTCGAGGTGACGATGGCGAGCTTCAGTCCGCCCCGGGCCAGCACCGGCAGCACCTCCGCGATGCCCGTGAAGGCACGAACGTCCGCGCCGTCGTTCGCCATGATGCCCACGAAATCCCTGGCGATGAACGGCAGCTTCCACATCGGCACGCCCTGTCGGCGCATGATGTCGCGTGGCTCCATCCCGCGGTACTCGCCGATGCGCGCGGCATCGATGGGTGCGAATCCATGGCGCCGGGCGAGCGTGTCGTGAGTCGCGAGGAAGAAGGCGAAGGAATCGGCCAGGGTTCCATCGAAGTCGAAGATCGCCAGTTGGTAGGTCATGTCCCGAAGCCAGGAGGAATGCGGCCGCGCCGGCGCGGCCGCCGGGATTCTACCGATCCTCTTCCAGGCAGCGGCAGGGATTGCAGTCGCAGGATTCTCCGCAGCCACAGTCCAGCGCCGTCGCCTCGGCTTCCGCGACGGGCGCCTGACAACCACAGCCGCAACCCTGCGCGCAACCCTGGCATCCGCAATTCATGTGCAACTCGTTCATGTCCGTTCTCCTGGTGTGATGTGAAAACCGTCTGACGGGACACATCGTAGGCAGGAGACGGATGCCGGGCTTGAACGAAAGGGCTGACCTTTCAGGAGGCGGGAAAAAGTCCGAGGAAGTGGTCGAGGATGCATGCGTGATCCTCGAACAGCTGCTCCTCGAGCGCCGGCAATTCGGCGATCGGCACCCAGCGCGCGCGGGCGGCATCGTCGCGACCTTCGACTTCGGGCAGTCGCTCGTCGCCGAGGTCGAAGTGATACGCCATGGTCACGATACGGCCGCGGGCGCTGCGGCCCGGGTGGTCGAAGCAGGCCTGGCCCCGCAGCGCCGCGCGCATGCGCAACGGCAGACTGCCGAAACCGGTCTCTTCCTCGAGCTCGCGCAACGCCGCGTCGTAGAAGCGTTCGCGCGGCTCGAGGAAACCACCGGGGCAAGCCCACAACCCGTGACCGATGTCTCCGCCTCGCTTGATGAGCAGCACGTGGCCCGCGCACGTGAGCACGCAATCGGCGGTCAGTGACACCGGCGCTGTGTACCTGGCGCGATACGCGAGCACCGCGCGATGTTCGGCAGCGCACTGACGCCAGGCCGGCAGATGCGCCCAGGCCTGCAGGTAGGAGCACACGCCGGGTTCGACGTAGTTGCCGATGACGGTCAGCGCCGCGGCCATGTCCGTGGCTTCGAAGTAGATGCCGCGCAGGTCCGTGGCGCTGATGTCGGTGACCGGTTCGATCTCCTGCAAGGTCCAGCCCGGGAAAAAATCCAGGTAGCTGGAGGTGTGGTCCTTGCGGAAACCGATCAGCGTGATTTCGGAATCCCCCGCGAGGCGCGCGATACCGGCACGAACGGCTGCGGTCCAGCGATCCTCGTCGAAGTAGTCGCGCACCGGCAGGAAGTCCACGCGCGCGCGTTCACTGCCGAGCACGGCCTCGAACTGCTGCACGCGCTCGCGCCAGTTGAACGGGTTGTGCGAGTCCCGGCTGCGCCAGGCGGAGCCGATGACCACGATGACGCGCGGCGCGGCCGCCAGCGCCGCGTGCAGCAACGCCACGTGACCCTTCTGCAGGACCTGCCAGCGCCCGATGATGACGGCGGTCCGGTTCATGAGTAGTTTGCCGCGATGGGCACCTGGCGACCGATGCCGAACGCACGGGCGCGCACGCGCAGGATGGGTGGAGCCTGGCGCCGCTTGTATTCGTTGCGGGCGATCATGCGACGCACGCGCGTGACGAGCTGGCGTCCCGGGTCGGTGGCCTGGAGCTCGCGCATCTTCTGCATTGCATGGGCATGCTCCCGCGGGCCCAGCCGTTCGCCCTCGATCAGCACCTTGAGTATTTCGTCGAGCACCTCGTAAGGCGGCAGGCTGTCCGTGTCCTTCTGCCCCGGCGCGAGCTCCGCTGACGGCGGCTTGTCGATGATGGCCGTGGGGATGATCTCGCGCGCCGCATTGAGATGCCGGCTGAGCGCGAAGACCTCCGTCTTGTAGAGATCGCCGATCACGCCGAGGCCGCCATTCGTGTCGCCATACAACGTGCAATAACCCACGGAGATCTCGCTCTTGTTGCCGGTGGTCAGCAGCAGGTGGCCACGCAGGTTGGAATATTCCATGAGGATCGTGCCGCGAATGCGGGCCTGCAGGTTTTCGAGCGCCACGCCAGTCATCTCATGACCCGTGGCGGCGTGGAACTGGCGGCAATACAGCTCGACCAGCTCGCCAATGGGATGTGCGAGCAGTTCGATGCCCAGGTTGCGGCACAGGCACTCGGAGTCGCTTACGCTGCCGGCGCTGGAAAACCGCGACGGCATGGTGATGGCCGTGACGTTGGCGGCACCCAGCGCCTCGACGGCCAGCGCCAGTGTCAGCGCGGAGTCGATCCCGCCCGAGCTGCCGACCACCACGTTGCGAAAGCCGCAGCGGCGCGCATAGTCGCGCAGGCCCAGCACGATCTGGCGGCGATAGAACTCCAGTGGCTCGAGCCCCGGCTCCTGGCGCGTTGCGAGGGGGCGCCCGTCGGCGTCGCTGAATGCGCCGTCGCCATCGATCTGAACGGTCACACGGTCGGGCTCGAACTGCCGTGCTTCGAGCACCAGGCCGCGTACCGGATCGACGATGAACGAGGCACCGTCGTAAACCAGCTGATCGTGTCCGCCCACCTGGTTCACGTACACGATGGGGAAGCAGTGACGGGCGCTGGCCTTGCCGAAGATCTCGTGACGCGCGGCGCGCTTGCCCACGTTCGAGGGGCTGGCGTTGATCGAGACCACGAGGTCAGGCGATGCGTCTTCCAGGCGCACGAAGGGATTCACCGCGTAGTCGCGCCCTTCATCGTTCCAGCCGTCTTCGCAGATCATGAAGCCGCATCGCAGGCCCTCGATCTCGAGCACGCGTGCGACGTCCGGTCCGGGTTCGAAATGCCGGCGTTCGTCGAACACGTTGTAGGTGGGCAGCAGTTGCTTGTGATACGTCAGCAACATCTCGCCTTCCCTGAGGACCAGCAGGCTGTTGTGGAAGTGCTTGCCCACGCCGTGATTGGGCGTGGGCGCGCCGACCACCCAGTGCAGCCCGGGAAATTCGCGCGTCACCTCGAGCAGCGCGAGGAGTCCGTCGGCCACGCGGCGCATGAACTCCGGGTCGTCGAGCAGGTCGGCCGGGTAATAGGCCGTCAGCGAGAGCTCCGGGAAGATCACGAGCCTGGCGCCCTGCCGGTACGCATCGCGCGCGGTGTCACGCATGAGCGCGACGTTGCCTTCGATGTCACCGATGGTGGGATTGATCTGCGCGAGCGTGAGCTTGAGCACGTGGGTCCTCATGCGGCCTGGCGGAACACCTGGCGCAGGTACGCCAGGAAGGTCTCGTCCTTGCACAGTGTCTTGCCGGGTGAATCCGATAGTTTGGCCACCGGCTGTCCATTGCACCCGGTGAGTTTCATGACGATGTTGAGCGGGTCCGGGCCCAGGTCGTTGCTCAGGTTCGTGCCGATGCCGAATCCGCAGGGCACCCGGTCGGCGAAACGCGCGTAGATCTCCAGCGCGCGGCCGAGGTCGAGGCCATCGGAGAACACCAGGCGCTTGGTGCGTGCGTCGATGCGCAGCTTTTCGTAGTGGGCCAGCGCCTTCTCACCCCACTCGATCGGGTCGCCGGAATCGTGGCGCAAGCCATCGAAGAGCTTGGCGAAGTACAGGTCGAAGTTCTCGAGGAAGGCGTCCATGCCGACCACGTCGGTGAGCGCGATGCCGAGATCGCCGCGATACTCCTGGACCCAGAATTCCAGCGCCGCCTTCTGGAAATGCTTGAGCTGAACGCCGACGGCCTGGAAGGTCTGCAGGTATTCGTGGGCCATGGTGCCGATGGCGACCAGTGAATGGCCGCGCGCGAGCTCGAGATTGGACGTTCCCCTGAAGAACTGCGGCGCCTCGGCGGACAGCCGCGCCACCACCTCGGCGTGCCATTCGCGCGAGAAGCGACGCCGCGTACCGAAGTCGAAGAATTCGAAGGGATACGTGCGCCGTTCGCCGCGCGCGATGAAGGTGCGCAGCTGGTCCACCTTGGTGGTGAGGCGGCGCTTGCCCTCGGCGATCACCTCGCGGGTCTCGAAGCGCCGGAAATACAGCTCATTGACGATGGCGAGCACGAATATCTCGAACGCCATCACGTGGATCTGAGGCCCGCGCGCCGTGATCAGCAGCTGCGGGCCGCGCGTCTCGACCGTGATGTAGCGGCGCTGCAGCCGGAAGATGCGCAGGAAATCGATGAAGTCGCTCTTGAAGAAGCGCTTCGTGGCCAGGTAGGCGAGCTCCTCCTCGCTGAAGCTCAGGCTGCACAGGTGCTCCAGCTGCGCTTCCACTTCGCCCGCCAGCTCGGCCAGTGGATAGGCGGGGCGATTGCGGCAGACGAATTCGTAGACCGCCTGGTTCTGCGGGAAGCCATGCAGGAAGGCCTGCAGCATCGTGTACTTGTAGAGGTCGGTGTCGAGCAGCGACCGGATGATGGGTGTGAACAAGATCAACTCCCTGCCTGGCTCAATTCCGCGGTGGTCATGACACGCGCGCCCTGTGCGATGGCGTTGGCGAAGAACTTCTCCGCCTGTGCCTCGAAGCCCGGCACCGGGCTCATGCAGTCACGCAGGATGATCACGCGGCGGCGCTCATCATCGGACATCGCCTGGAACAAGTGCTCGACGGTCGCGGCCACGCAATGACTGGCGGCTTCGCCCGCGACCAGCAGGGTTCCGTCACCAGGGCGTGCCCGCGCGATGAGCGCATGGTTGGTTCGCGTGGCGGCATCCTGCTCGAGGGGCACTTCCGCCTGTACGGCGCTGTACTGCTCGGTCATCGGGTTCAAGCCCTTGAGCACGCGGTCGGCACTGCGCTGATGTTCCTTCTCCCATCGAGCCAACTCCGCGGCGACGCCGGCGTGGATGTTGTGGCCCCAGGTGCCGAGGACGCAATGGACGGGCCATACCACCAGGCGGTAACGGCCACCGCGCTCCAGTGCCCGCAGATAAGCCAGGACCTCCGGAGTGCGCGCGGCATCACGCGGTACGAACCGACCGGCGACCAGGTCCTCCGCCGTAACCTGCGTGAACGGCTGCATGTCTTCACCGGTGCCGGTGCTCCAGAACGTGGTGCGTTCGATGCCCACCGACGCGTGTGAGTCCAGGGTCACCGTGATGTGGGTGAGATCGTGGACGGCGCGGCGCATGAACGATGAGAGCCGCGTGAGATCGGCATCGGCACCGGCGACCGGCAGCGCGGCGCCCGGAATGTCACAGAAGTCGTTCTGCGGATCGATGATGAGCAATCTGGCCTGCATGGATTCCTGCCTTACTTCGTGCGTTTCTGCACGAACTATAGCAGGCGTTCGTCCGGGTGCAACCCCCAAAAAGTGCCTTCTGCCTACTGGATCAAGATTTGCGTGTTAACTTAGTGCTCGTATGCCCGAACACGCTCAGCCCATCGTCACGGTCGACGTCGTGATCCTCACGCTGAAGGAAGGTGCGCTCCACGTCGCGCTGGCCAGGCGCGAGCAGGCGCCGCATGCCGGCACATGGACCCTGCCGGGTGGCTGGGTTCACACCGACGAAGACGAAGATGCGCTGGCCGCGGCCCAGCGCATCCTGGAAGCCAAGGCGGGGCTCGAAAGTCCGTATCTCGAGCAGCTCCAGACCTTCGCGAGCCGCCACCGCGACAATCGCGGCTGGTCGGTCTCGATCGCGCACTACGCCCTGGTGCCATTCGACGCGGCGGGTTCCGGGGCCGTGGAGTGGCGGGCCGTGGACACGATCCGAACCCTTCCCTTCGACCACGCGGAGATCCTGCGAACCGCCGTGGACCGGGTGCGTTCCAAGACCGCCTGGTCTTCGCTGCCCGTGCACCTCATGCCGCCCACGTTCACGTTGAGCCAGCTGCAACGCGTGTACGAACAGGTGCTGGGAACGGAGCTCGACAAGCGCACCTTCCGCCGGCGTATCGAAGAGCTGGACCTCGTCGAACCGGCGCCGGGTGCGAAACAGGCCGGTGGCGCGCACCGGCCCGCGCAGGCCTACCGCGTGAAGCGCCGCTTCGGTCGCGAGCTGGCGCTCTCCGGGAAGCTGCTGGCCTAGCTACTCGTCAGTTCCGGGAGCGCGGCGGCGGCGCTTCTTCGGCAGGGGCGGAATCATCATCGGCGGGTTTGAGATCCGGATACTCGCTCGCGACGCGATCGATGATTTCCAGGTCATAAGCGGTGATGACGCGCGCAATGCCGCGTTTGTAGGCCGCGAACTCCGCGGGCGTGAGGTGCTTTTCCACGGGCTCCAGAGACGAGATGAGCTGGTCGATGTGCGAATTGACCAGCGCGATGATCTGCTCAGCCAGCTTGCGATCCATCAGGTTTGTCCCCCGTTTGCCAGGAAATGGGGGACTGTCCCCATTATTCGACGGTCACGCTCTTGGCGAGATTGCGCGGCTGGTCGACGTCCGTGCCCTTGAGGATGGCCACGTGGTACGCGAGCAGCTGCAGCGGCACCGTGTAGACGATGGGCGCCTGGAAGTAGCTCACGTGCTTGGGCATCTGGATCACGGTGACGCCGTCCGACGGCTCGATGCCGGATTCCGGATCGGCGAACACGATGAGCTCGCCGCCGCGCGCGCGCACTTCCATGAGGTTGCTCTTGAGCTTCTCGAGCAGGTCGTTGTTTGGCGCCACAGTGATGACGGGCATGTCGGCGTCGACCAGCGCCAGCGGACCGTGCTTGAGCTCGCCGGCGGCATAGGCCTCGGCGTGGATGTACGAGATTTCCTTGAGCTTGAGCGCGCCTTCCATCGCTATCGCGGACAGCGCACCACGGCCGAGGAACAAGGTGTGGTGCTTGTCGGCGAAACGCTTGGCGAGATCGTAGATGACCGAGTCGAGCGCCAGCGTCTTCTCGACCAGCGACGGGATCTCGATGAGCCGCTGCACCAGCGAGCGCTCGCGCTCCGCGTCGGCCGTGCGCCCCTTGGCGAGCGCCACCACCAGCATGCCGAGCGCCGCCACCTGGGTGGTGAACGCCTTGGTCGAGGCCACGCCGATTTCCGGACCGGCGCGCGTGAGCATCACCAGCTCCGACTCGCGCACCAGCGAGCTCTCGGGCACATTGCAGATGGCGAGGCTGGACAGATAGCCGGCCTGCTTGGCGAGGCGCAGCGCGGCCAGCGTGTCGGCGGTTTCACCCGACTGCGAGATGGTCACGAACAAAGAGTTCTTCGGCACCACCGGGTTCCGGTAGCGGTATTCGCTGGCGATCTCCACGGTGCAGGGCAGCTTGCAGATCTGCTCGATGAAATACCGCGCGACCACGCCCGAGTGGTAACTCGTGCCGCACGCGATGATGTGCACGTGCTCGACCTTCTTGAAGATCTCGGTGGCGGCGGGACCGAACGCGGCCTCGAGCAGGCGGCCGTTGGCCACGCGCTCGGCCAGCGTGTCGGCAATGGCGCGCGGCTGCTCGTGGATTTCCTTGAGCATGAAGTGCCGGTACTGGCCCTTCTCGGCCGCGTCGGCCGAGAGTTCGCTCTCGCGCACGGGACGCTCGGCCTTGTCGCCGTTCTTGTCGAGCACCTTGATGGATGTGCGGCGGATGTCGGCGACGTCACCTTCCTCGAGGAACATGAAGCGGCGCGTGACCGGCAGCAACGCCGCCACGTCCGAGGCGACGAAGTTCTCGTCGACCCCAAGGCCGACGACTACGGGGCACCCTTCGCGCGCCAGGATGATGCGCTCCGGCTCCGCTTCGCTGACCACGGCGAGCGCGTACGCGCCCTCGAGCTCGGCGACCGTGGCACGCACGGCCTTGAAGAGATCCTTCTGCGATTGCAGGTGATGGTGGACGCGATGCGCGATCACCTCGGTGTCGGTCTCCGACGTGAACTTGTAGCCGAGCTTCTTGAGCTCGCTGCGCAGCTCTTCGTGGTTCTCGATGATGCCGTTGTGGACGATGGCGAGGCCGTCGTGCGACACGTGCGGATGCGCGTTGCGTTCGGAAGGCACGCCATGCGTCGCCCAGCGCGTATGCGCGATGCCGACGGGACCGTAGGTGGGATCCGCGTCGATCGCGTCCTGCAGCACCTTGACCTTGCCCACGGTGCGCAGGCGCTTGAGCTTCGACGTGCCATTCAGCACCGCGATGCCGGCGGAGTCATAACCGCGGTATTCGAGCCGGCGCAGCCCCTCCATGAGGATGGGTACTACGTTCCGTTCAGCGATGGCTCCAACGATGCCGCACATTTAACAGTGCTCCCGGATTTCAGGGGGGCGCTAGTTTGCCTGACTGGCGACCGGGTTCGGAGGGGCAAAAGGCGCTTCCGGATGCCTTCTGATACCCGGCTCACATTGGCGTGGCTGGCGAGACCTTACGTATTGGAAATCAACACCTTAGGCGGGCTTTTCAGGGCACATCCGGGTGCACGTGTGCACGGAAGGCGGGCCGGACGGTCAGCCGCTGGTAGTAGCCATGCAGGGCGTCCAGGTGGGGGCGCTCGATCGGGCTCATGAGCCACCGGTGGGTGGACAGGCCCACCACCACGTCCGCGAGCGTGAAGAACTCGCCCGTGATGAATTGCCCGCCCTCGGCGAAGTGCGCATCGAGCAGCCGCATGCAGTCGTTCCAGGCCTCGAGGCTTTTCGCGATCTGCGCGGGATCCTGGTGTGCCGGACTCTGGCGCACGAGGCCGTAGAACGAATAGCGCCACGCGGAGTTGAGCTCGGTAGCCTGCCAGTCCATCCATTGCTCGACGCGTGCGCGGGCCTGCGGCTCGTCGGGCAGCAGCTGGCCGTGTGGCGAATGGCGCGCGAGGTAACGGCAGATGGTGTTCGACTCCCACAACACGAAGTCGCCATCGCGGATCACCGGCACCAGTCGGTTGGGATTCTGCGCGAGCAGCTGCGGATCGTTCTCCACGTGCTCGAAATGCAGGTCGAGCTCGGCGCATGTCCAGAGCACCTTGCGCACGTTGATCGACGAGGTCCGGCCGAGAATCCGCAGCGACATGGTCTGGCTATTTCTCCTGGCGCTCGATCTTCTTCACGCGGCCATCGACGATCGTGACCACCATCGGCGACTTGCCGGAACCCAGGTCGTACACCCAGGTCTCGATCACCGTCTCACCCACCTTGGTGTTGCCACCGGTGTAGACGTTCGGCGCGCGCACGTCCTCGACACGGCTGTCGCGCGAGGTGGGCGTGCCGCACTTGTGCAGCAGCTCTTCGAGCGAGGTGTCCTGGTCGATGATCCACTTGCCGCAGCGAAACGTCTCCGCGGATGCGGCCAGAGGCATCAACAGCACCAGCACGGCAAGGGCGGGACGTGGCTTCATGGCCGGCGGATGGTACACCCGGGCGTAGTCGTCAGTGCGGGCCGCACCACTGGCTTTCGCAGGGGACACCGTCGCCTCCGCCGTCCATCTTCACGCCCGGGCAGTTCGCGAGAAAATACCTGGCTTCCTCGCATGAGGTCATCTGTGAACAGTAGATGCGGCCATCGCAGCTGTAAGACGGCGCCTCGCGGGAATTGCTGACGACCTCCGGTTCCGACGCATCCACTGTCATCTCTTCAGTGGACGACTCCGCAACCTCGCCACGTTGAATGTGGTTCCAGGCGCTCACACCGAGCGCACCGATCACGACACCGAGCAACACCTTCTTCATCGTACTAGCTACTTCAAGTCAGCGCCGCGCGCCATCAACAGCTCACGCAGCAGCGACCGGTGGCAGCGATTCTCGTCCTCGCAATAACAACCCACCGAGAAGTTGGCGTGCCGGGACAGTGCGGATAGTACGTCCAGCGACTGGGAAGCGGCCGGGGCCGCCATTTCGGCGCGGTATTTGCGCGCGAAGAGCTTCCATTGCTTGTCGGTGGTCGCGCCGAGCCCGAGTTTCATGGTGGCGACGCTGGGTGCGAGCACCGGGAACCAGACGTCGTACCAGTCCAGGCGCGCGAAATCCTTCTTCGGTACGCCGCGGGGCGGGCGCCGCACGGTGCCGAGCCGCGTGCCTTCGTCGGGCGCACGCGGCTGACCGAGTCGCACGATCCGTACCGTCATCGTCGTTTCTCCAGGTAGACCAGGGTCACGGCCGGCGACAGCACCTGCTCCCGGCAGCGTCGGTAACCCAGCCGTTCGTACAACCGGATGTTGGCTTCGCTGCGGCTGCCGGTAAACAGCTCGAAGTGGTCGATGTCCGGAAATTCCGCCTCGACGGCGCGCATCAGCCGCGTGCCGATTCCCCGACCTTGGAGGTCGGGCAACACGATGAGCCGACCGACCTGGCAGGTGCCGTTCACCGCGCGCGCCCGCACCGAGCCGGCGATGGAATTTCCCGTCACTGCCTTGAGCACGCGCGATCCCTCGAATTCGGCGCGCAGCGATTCCAGCCCCTGCGTCAACGGCGGCAGATTCCAGTCTTCATACCGCAGCGCTTCGGCTCGATACGCCAGTTTTTGCAGGGCGAGGATGGCGACCGCATCGTCCACAGTCGCATGCTCGATTCGATACGGACTCGGCGGCGCTGGCTTGCTCATCGGCAGGAAGCGGATGCTGAGTCCGTCGCCGAGCGGCCAGTCCACGGGCGACGCGCCCTGGTAACCCCGCGCCGCGTACAGGCGCACGCCGGGCAGGGTCGCCATCAATTCGAGGCGTGCGAAGCCGTGCGAGACGGCGTCCTCCTCGCAACGCTCCAGCAGCCACGTGCCGAGGCCGCGCCGCGCGAAATCGGGATGGATGAAGAACGCGCGGATCTTCGCGGCGTCGACCGCGGGATCGAGCTCGGTGGCATCGCGATCGGCGCGCGAATCACTGCCGAACAACGTGCGCCGGCGGCTCCAGCCGCCACAGCCCGCGAGCCGGTCCGCGGCTTCGATGACGAAGTAGCTGCCGTCACGGATCAGCTGCGTGTCCACACCGAACGCGCCGCGCAACGCGCCTTCGATCTGTTGCTCCGTGTAGTCCTGCTGGCTGAGCGCACGCGCCGAGGTCGCGATCAGCGCCTGCAGCGCGGGCACGTCGGCGGGCCGTGCGCGCCGCAGCGTGAATTCCTTCACTTCGACACCGGCAGGCACAACTCGCAGGCGAAGACGCCGGTGCGCGCGTCGAAGTGCGCGCCGCGCGGATAGTGTTCGAAAGGTGGCCGCGAGTCGTCTCGCACATGCGTGGCCCGGCATTCCACGAACAACGCGTCCCAGGCCGCACCGAGATGAGTGCGCGGACCCTTGAAGCGCGCGACCGCGTAGGTGCCGCCGCGTAGCAGGCTGTCCGCGGCATCGGGCAGCGACAGGCCCGGCGGCAGCTCCACGCAGGCGTCGTAGCGACGCGAGTCGAGCGTGATGCCATATCGCGGGCAATCGACCAGGCCGTGATCCGCGAGCCAGGGCATCACGCTGCCGCGCCAGAAACGTCCGAGCGGCTCGCCGAACTCGCCGGTGTAGCGCATGCAGGCGACCCTCACCGCCGGTCGCTCGACCACGTCGATCTTCAATGCGCCCACCTGCATGGGCGCAGTCTAGCGCTAGTTAGGCATCAATGGCGCTTGAAGTACTGCACGGCGCGCTCGTGCTTCTCGGCGGCCGCGCGCGTCGTGAAGGTGCCGAGATTGCGGCGCCGCCCCGTCTTGGGATTCGGCTTGCGTGAATACAGCCGGTACTTGCCGGTGCCGAGCTTGCGGATCATGGCGCCAGTGAAGCACCCGTGCCGCCGCGCCGCAGCCACCCGATGCCGGCAGCGACTGTGGGAAGGTTACGACGTGCCGAGCGGGAAACAGTGCAGTGGTTCCCAGCGGCCGCTGGAATTCTCGATGAGCACCATTTCGCTGCAACGCGCCTTCACGCCGCTGGCCGGCAGCGCGATGCGCAACTCGACTTCGATTTCGCAGAGCTGCTGTTCATCACCATGCGCCACCGTGACGTGCGGCACCACCACGTCGAACTTGCCCTCGAACGGCGGATGGTCGGGAAACGCGCGCCATACCGAGTCGGTCAGCGCCGCGAAGGAAGCATCGGGATCGGGGGCCAGGTACAACGCCACGGGAAAACGTCGCGTCCCGGCGAGCCGGTACTCGAAGCAGTGCACGCCGGCCGCGATCTCGCGCAGCCGCGCCACCACGTCGTCGTCGATCTGCGCCAGCGGCACGAAGGGATAGAGGATGGTCACGTGCGCCGGCACGTTTCGGCGTGCGGACGGATCGTAACGTTCGCGGTAACGCGCGATGTAGCGCTCGGCCTCGGGGACGCGGCAGATCAGCGCGGTGTCATTGCTCATGGAGGAAGTTCTGCACCTCGCGCACCAGCCGCTCGCGATGTTTTTCGATGACCAGGAAATGCGTCGCCTCGGAGAACTGGATCAGACGCCGCTCGCGCGCGTTCGTGAGCCGCGGGAACAACGCCTGCGCCATGGACGGGGGCGTGATCACATCCCATTCGCCGACCACGAGCAGGGTCGGCGCGCGGATGTTCGCCGGATCGTAGGCGCCCGCTTTGCCGGCGGCCCACAGCTCCGCGAAATCCTGCAACACGCCGTTGGGGGAACGCACCACCGGCGGCGTCTGTCGCGCGCCGTCGGCATCGGTGGCGAGTGTGGCTTTCCACCAGGCGTCGAAATTCGCCGTGGGCGAGATCTCCTCGATGCGTTCCTTCGGCATGCCCGCGGTGGCGAAGGCACGCGCGGACTCGCGTGTGCTGGTGCGATACGCACCCGTGTATTTCGGCGGCTGCACACCCACCCAGACCGGCGACACCAGCACCAGCGCGTGCACCTTGTCAGGATGCTGCGCGGCGTAGGCCGCAGTGGTGGTGGTGCCCCAGGACCAGCCGATCAACGTGAGCTGCGTGGCCTTGCGGCGCGCGAGGATGAAATCCACGACGGCCGAGATGTCGCGCACCGCCTCGGCCGTGCGTGCGAAGGGTGCATTGGCTTCGGGCGGCTGCGACATCGCCGCGGGGCGCGTCGAGCCGCCGTAGCCACGCACGTCGAGCGCATAGGTGTCGTAGCCGTCGGCTGCCAGGCGCTCCATCCAGCTCGCACCCTGGATCGGCACGTCGAAGGTGCTGCTCGCCGGAAACGTGGCGCCGTGCACGAACAGCACGATGCCGCGGCCCGGATCGCTCGGCGACGATGGCGGATGCCGGTTGTGCACGTGCAGCTCGATGCCGGCATCGAGTGCCGGGACCTGGAAATCCGCGGTGACGATGCCGGCGGCACCGGCCGCGGCGCCCGGCACTGCCGCGAACAGCGCGATCGCCAATGCCCTAACTACAGCCCTCGACATAGTGCAGATGCTCCCAGGGTCCGGACTGGATGGCGGTCACCTTGCCGTTCGAGGTCTCGAACCGCAGGCCGTAGCCGCCGTCGGAGGATCGGTACGTGATGGTATGGCCCTGACTGTCGTACTTGTGCGGCTGCACGTCGAGCCGCGCGCCGTACAGGCGCTGCAGGTCCGCTTCGCTGCTGCCGATGCGTGCACCGCCCAGGGTGTGCAGTTTCGAGCCGCCCTTGAGCTCGATGCGGACCACGTGGTCATCGATGATCATGAGGTCGAAGTCCGAGCCGCCGCCCTGGTATCGCAGGTACCAGCATTCGCCGGCCGGCTGGCGACGCGCGAGGCCCGACCAGTCGGCGAGCGGCAGCACCTGCTCCGTGGTCATGCCGGTGCGCACCGGGCCGAGCGATCCCAGCCCGAGGCACCAGCTGGCAGCGCCGGCGGCGATGCCACCCGCGGCCAGCAGGGCAATCGCCGCGCAGGCCGCCGCCACCCGCCTGTGTATCAGGCGCGCGCAGCGTCGATCTTGCCCAACAACCATTGGAGGCCGGAAAGATGCTGCTGATCGTGGCTGCACAGGTAATGGACCAGGCCCCGCAATGTCACGCGACCATATCCCTCGAAAACCGCCGCGCGCTGCAGCTGCGCTGCGTCGAGCCCGCGCAGCAGCGCGAGCGTGTGCCGGCGCGCATCGCGAAACTCCGCGAACATGCGCTGCACATCGGCGCGCGCGTAATCGCGCTGCTTCGCCAGCGCTTCGCTGTCGATCGACACCAGCGTCGGCGTGGCTTCGTCGAGCGTGCGCCGGAAGCGCACGTGGTAACCGTCGATCTCGATGTCGCGCACGTGGCAAACCTGCTCGATCGCGGTGAACGGCTCGCTCGGCACGCCGTCCCAGGAGGGCGGCGCCCAGTTCACGAAGTCGCGCGGAAAAGCGGCGTAGTGTTGCTCGAGCTGCGCGGGAAACGCAGCGAGCGCATCGAACGTCGATGACATGGCCGGCATTGTGCCTCAGGTCCCGGCGAATTTTCGCAGCAGCCACTCGTCCGACGCGCCGACCGGACGCGGCTGGTGATCTTCGCGCCAGACGTCGACGGCGAGCGTCTCGTTGCTCACGAATCCAGCCGGCACGGCATCCACTTCGCAGTACAGCAGGCCGCCGAATCTCGTGCGGCCGTCATTGACTTCCACGACACCGAGCCAGCGCACGTCGCGGGCCACGCAACCGGCTTCCTCGACCAGCTCACGGATGGCCGCCTCTCGCGACGATTCACCCGCATCGATGAAACCACCCGGCAGCTCCCAGACCTTGCGCACGCTGTTCAGCACCAGCACCACGCCGTGACTGGCGCGCGCGATGACGATGGCGAACACCGGCGCGGGCAGCGTGCCGAAGTCGTGTTCGGGGACTTCGTGGAATTTCACCTGACCGTGGACAGGCGCGCGGCCGGTGGCGCCTGCGTGAGCCAGGCGACGGCCGCGGCGATGTCGTTGTAGAACACGCGGTAATCACCTTCGCCGAACGCGAGCCGCGCGAGATACGCGAGCTTGGCAGTGGGCACGACGATGGCGCGCCGCAGCTTCAGGTCGCCGAGCTTCTCGTCGAGCGCGCGCTGCGACCAGGGCACGTCCACGTGCGGAGGATGCATCTCGAGCACGTCGTACAGCACGCGTGTGCGACCGGCCTCGTTGGCCAGCTGGACCACGCGCGCCTGGCACTCGGCGAGCAACTGCACCGTCGGCTCACCGCGCACGCGCGCGATGATGATCTCGCCACTCAGTTCGACCCACAGTGCGTCCATGGAGGCTCCTCAGCTCTTCGGCTTCTTCACCGGGCGCTTCCAGCCATCGAGCGTCAGTTGTTTGCCGCGCGCCAGCGTGAGCTGACCGTCCGGCGCGTCCTTGGTGAGTGTGCTGCCGGCGCCCGTGGTGGCCTCGCGGCCGATGCGGATCGGCGCGACCAGCATGTTGCCGGAGCCGATGAACGCGCCGTCTTCGATGGTGGTCTGCCACTTGTTGGCGCCGTCGTAGTTGCAGGTGATGGTGCCGGCGCCCACGTTCACGCCTTTGCCGATCACGGCATCGCCGAGATACGTGAGGTGATTGGCCTTGCTGCCGTCGGCGATCTCGGTCTTCTTGAGCTCGACGAAGTTGCCGATGTGCACGTCGTTGCCGGTCTTCGAGTCCGGACGCATGCGCGCGAACGGACCCACGGAGTTGTTCGGACCGACTTCGCTCTGCTCGAGCACGCAGTTCGGGTGGATGACCGAGCCCGCGCCGATGGTCATGTTCCGCAGCACCACGTTCGGCCCGACGCGCACGTTGTCGCCCAGCGTGACCCTGCCTTCCAGCAGCACGTTGGCATCGATGAACACGTCACTGCCCACGCTGACTTCGCCCCGCACGTCGATGCGCGCCGGGTCGGCGAGCGTGGCGCCCGCGAGCATCAGCTCGCGCGCGCGCGACGCGCGGTGCAGCGTTTCGAGCTCGGCGAGCTGCACCTTGTCGTTGACGCCCAGCACTTCGGGCAGGCTCGGCGCCACGAACGGCACCACCCTGAACTTTTCCTTCACCGCCATCGCGATGACGTCGGTCAGGTAGTACTCGCCCTGCGCATTCTTGTTGGAGAGCTTGCCCAGCCAGCGGCGCAGTAGTTTGGCGGGCGCCGCCATGATGCCGCTGTTGCCCTCGCGGATCCTGAGCTGCGCACGCGTCGCGTCCTTCTGCTCGACGATCTTGAGGATGGCGCCGCGCGCATTGCGCACGATGCGCCCGTAGCCGTGCGGATCCTGGAGCATCACGGTGAGCAGGCTCATGGACTTCGGCCCGGCCGCCGCGATGAGCTGGCGCAGAGTCTCGGGTTCGAGCAATGGCACATCGCCGTACAACACCAGCACCAGCGCATCGTCCGGCACCTGGGGCATGGCCTGCATGAGCGCGTGGCCGGTGCCGAGCTGCTGCGCCTGAAGGGCCCAGTGCAGGTCCGGGTCGGTGATGGCGGTGCGTACCTGCTCGCCACCATGGCCATACACCACGTGCAGCGAAGCCGGCTCGAGCTGGCGGGCGCGCGCCACGACGTGCCGCAGCAGCGGTTGCCCGGCGAGTGGCTGGAGGACCTTGGGCAGCGGCGATTTCATTCGCTTGCCCTGACCGGCAGCGAGGATGACGACGGCGAGTTTCATGCGCCCGCAAGTGTAGCGGGTTGCCTGGCGCCGCGGAGAGCGGCGGTGTGCGTCAGCGGCGGAAGTGCCTGCCGGTGGCGTTGTACGGGTCGTTGCCGGACAGGTCCGAGGCGGAGAGATTGTTCTTTCCGAGCAGCGTGTCCATCACGTCGCGCTTCGCGGGCGGAGCGGATGGCTCCCGGGTGGCGCGGGCCTTGAGTCCGGGCCCGACGCGTTCGCGATGCGACTTCGAGGGCGCGGTCCAGTCGACGTTTGCTTCGATTCCCTGGCTCATGGGAGGGCAATATACGCCGCGGTTTTTGACAGGAGCATGTCCGCCGTCGGATGGCGGTCGCCGTTCGTCGGGCACCTCGCCGCTCGTCCGCTGCTAGCTACCGTCCGTCTCCCGCAGCAACTCGTGGATCTTGCCGAGCGTGGCCCAGTTGCGCGTGGTCCCGGTGCCCGCCAGTCCTTTCATGACCGCGGTCAGCGCCGCGCTCTCGAGAATACCGTCGGCACACCAGACATAGGCCGCGTGCTTGCCGACGTGCACTTTCTCGTTTCCCCATGGCTTTGCCGCCACGGCCTTGAGGGTCGCGAGCGCCGCCGCGTCGTCGGTGACTGCCACCAGCACGCGCGCAGGCTCGGTCGCAAGTGCGTCGAGCTTGTTGCCGGTCATGATGCCCGCGACGTCCTGCGCCGATTTGACGATCACCACCGCGTCGATGCCGAGCTGCTTCGCGACTGCCGCGCGGATGCGCTCGGCGTGTTTCGAATTCGCCCCGGCGCCACCGGTGAAGATCGCGTTGCCGCTATTGAGCAGGGTCTTCACCGCGGTGTAACCCAGCTTCTCGAGCAGCTTGCGCAGGTCGGCCATCGCGATGCGCTTGGCCTTGCCGACGTTGATCCCCCGGAACAGCGCGACGTACCGGGGCATGCGTCAGCCGTCAGTGCACTTGAATTCGCCGAGCGGGAATCCCGCCGCGCCCACCGAGTTCATGACTTCCACGGCCGCTTCGTAGCGCGCGCTCCTGTCGAGGCAGATGTCGACGCGCGGTTTCGAGGTCGGGTACCGCGTCTTGATGACGGCGGCGACCTGGCGGCACTCGATGCGGGTCTTGCCGAGTGCGCAATCATTGTTCGCGTCGATGGAGATCGACAGCTGATTGACCACGGGCGGGGGCTGCGGCTCGTCGGAGCTGCACGCGACGAGGCCGGCGGCCAGTAGTGAGAGCACGATGAGGATGCGTTGCATGGAATCGCGAATATAGGCGATCGGTCAGTCCGGCGTCCGGGTCATGTGTTTCTTCGCGAGGTGCGCACCGTACAGCGAGGCGGGCACGGTCACCAGCAGGCCGAGGAAGTTCATCCAGCCGAGCTCGCCGTCCCAGGTGACGAGGATGAACAGGATGCCGAGGATTCCCATCGCGAGACCGTGGTAGTACGGGATGTTCCGCGCGAGCCGCGCGGCCAGGTAGCCGCCGCCCACCGTGGTCGCCGTCCCGAACATCATCATCCAGGGCACGTACGCGGTGGTCTGGGTGACCTGGCGCGCGACCTCCTGGAACTCGGCATCGGACATGCCCTGCTTCAGCGCGTCGCCCGCGAAGAAGCCGAACACGAACAGGCTGATGAAGAAGTCGACGCCGAGCTCGGCGGCGAACGCGATCGCGATGGCCTTGAAACTGATGGGCGGCAGTCTCACGGGCTCAGCCCCGTTGCTGGTCGAACTTCCGGCATGCCTCGATGATGCCAGCAACGGTCTCCTCGTGGCTGCCGGCCGCGCCCATGAACACCGCGTACGACTTCACCGCGAGCACCGCGATGTCGGCCGGGCGCGAAGGCACGTGGCCGCCGGGGAAACGCACCGGGTGCTGGCGCAGGAAGGCGGCGGCCGCGCGCACCGCACGTTGCTCCGCGACGTCGTCGGCCCCGGGATACTCGAAACGCCAGCGCGCCACTCGCTCGCTGATGACGTCGCGGCCGGTGCCGGCATCCATGCCCGCCGCGGTGAACACGCGGCAGTCATAGGTGCGGCAGGTGTCTGGCCGGTGCGGGTAGATAGAGCAGCCGCCGGCGCCGAACATGGGACAGTGGCCGCGCGCGTCGTATCCCATGAGCCGCGTGCCGGGCGCATCGGGCGCGTCGATGAGGTGCTCGCCAGGAATGTGGCGCAGCGCCTCGCTTTCCGAGGCGCGGATCTTGATGAAGTAGGAAGAGGTGCAGCAGCCCACGCAGTCGCCGCAGGCGACATCCATGCCCGGACCACCCGCCAGCGCGCTGCGCATGGCGCGCAGCCACTCGGAAAAATCGCCGGCCGGCAGCGAAGCTTCCGACTTGGGCAACTCAGTACCCGGCTGCCCGGCCGCA
>DATEII010000086.1:0-6567 GCA_035279135.1 Steroidobacteraceae bacterium | reverse complement strand
AAGCCTTCGAAAGATTCGGGCATCCGCGCGCGACCGCGGTCTTCGCGCCGACGTTCCGCGGCGAAGGCACGGTGCTCAGCGACGACATCACCCGGGATCCGCGTTACGGCACCATGCCACCCCACCATGGCATGCCGCCGGGCCACCTGCCGGTCTGCAGTTATCTCGCGGTGCCCGTGAAATCGCGCTCCGGCGAAGTGTTCGGAGGCTTGTTCCTCGGCCATCCCGAGCGCGCGCGGTTCCAGGAGCGCGACGCACGACTGGTCGAAGGCGTGGCGGCGCAGGCGGCCATCGCGATCGACAACGCGCGGCTCTACGAATCCGCGCAGGCGCAGCTCGCCACGCGCGAGCGCGCCGAGGCTGCGCTTCTCGACTCGGACCGCCGCAAGGACGAATTCCTCGCGACGCTGGCGCACGAGCTGCGCAACCCGCTCGCACCGATCCGCCAGGCCGTGAACATCTCGCAGAATCCCGCGGCCACCGAGGCGCAGAAGAACTGGAGCCACGAGGTCATCACGCGCCAGGTGCAGCACATGTCGCTGCTGCTCGACGACCTGCTCGACATATCGCGCATCACGCGCGGCACGCTCGAGTTGCGTCGCAAGCGCACCGAGCTCGCGAACGTCATTGAATCCGCAATCGAGACCGCGCGTCCCGCCATCGATGCGAAGCGGCACAAGCTGGGCGTGCACCTTCCGCAGGTGCCGGTGACGCTGGACGTGGATCCGCTGCGCCTGTCGCAGGTGTTGTCGAACCTGCTGACCAATGCCGCCAAGTACACCGATCCCGACGGCCAGCTGCGCATCGACGCCGAACTACTCGGCGGCGAGGTGGTGATCCGCGTCGTCGACAATGGCATCGGCATCGCGCCCGAAGCCATGGCCGACCTCTTCACCATGTTCTCGCAGGTGCGCTCGGTGCGCGATCGCTCGGACGGCGGGCTCGGCATCGGGCTCGCGTTGTCACGCGGGCTGATCGAGCTGCACGGCGGCCGGCTCGACGCGCGCAGCCAGGGCCTCGGGACCGGCAGTGAATTCATCGTGCGGCTGCCGGCGGTCGCGCATGTCCCCGCGCCGCCGCCCTCCTCCAGTGTGCCGGTCGAGGGCGTCGTGCGCCGCCGGCGCATTCTCGTCGCCGACGACAACATCGACGCGGGCGAAAGCCTGGCCATGCTGCTTCGTCTCGACGGGCACGAAGTCGAGCTCGCGAGCAACGGCTCGCAGGCCGTGGAGATGTTCGATCGCATGAAACCCGAGGTCGCCATCCTCGACATCGGCATGCCGGGGCTCAATGGATACGAAGTCGCGCAGCGCATCCGGAAGAAGGGGCAGAAAGGCGTCACGCTGATTGCGGTGACCGGGTGGGGGCAGGAGGCGGACAAGAAGCGGGCGGCGGAGTCGGGGTTTGATCATCACTTTACGAAACCGGTGGAGCCTGGGGTGTTGAGTGCGCTAGTGGGGAGGAAGTAAGAGGCTTGTAATAGGTGGGCGGGCGGATCATCGCGTGGTGCCGTTCCGTTCCTCCCTTCAGCCTTCGGGCGTTTTTTTTGCCTTGGGCACGCCGCCCGTAGAGCCACGTTCGGCAATGTGAGAATCGAGCGGAAGCCGGTCGGAGCGAGGGCAACTCTGGGCGGCTCAGTGCCTTCGAAGTTTGACCGGTGCCACTTCCCGGCGATGTGGCCAAGACTGCGGGGCGCACTTATCCTGAGCGGCATGAAGAATAAGTCGCTTTGTAGCTGGGTCGCCGCACTCCTCACGGGGTTGTTAGGGCCGGTCGCTCACGCGGCGGCGCCGGCGCCGGTGGCGGCGGAGCATGGGATGGTCGTGACGGCGCAGGCGTATGCGACGCACGTGGGCGTCGAGGTGTTGAAGAAAGGCGGCAATGCGGTCGATGCTGCGGTGGCAGTCGGGTATGCACTCGCGGTGGTGTATCCGGCGGCGGGCAATCTGGGTGGCGGTGGGTTCATCACGTTGCAGCTCGCGGATGGACGCAAGACGTTCATCGACTTTCGGGAGACGGCGCCGCTGGCGGCGACGGCGACGATGTATCTCGACAAGGATGGCAAGGTCGTTCCGGAGTTGAGCACGCGCGGATACCTCGCGGTCGGTGTGCCGGGGACGGTGGCCGGGCTCGAGTATGCGCGGGAGAAATACGGAACCCGCCCGCGTGCCGAACTGATCGCGCCCGCGATCCGGCTCGCGGAACGCGGCTTCGTGCTCGGGCCGGGTGACACGGAGATGCTTCGCGAGGCCACCGAGGACTTTCGCAAGGATGCGCCGAGCGCGGCCATTTTCCTCAGGCAGGGCGAGCCATTCGAAGATGGCGCCACGCTGGTCCAGCGCGATCTCGCGCGCACGCTGCGCAATGTTTCCAAACGTGGCGCAGCGGGGTTCTATCGCGGTGAAACGGCGGCCGCGCTGGTCGCAGCGAGCCAGCGCGGCGGCGGCATCCTCACGCAGGCGGACCTCGATGCGTACAAGGTCCGCGAACTGGCGCCGCTCGAGTGTGACTACCGCGGTTTCCGCATCGTGTCCGCGCCGCCACCGAGCTCGGGGGGCGTGGCGCTCTGCGAAATGCTCAACGTGCTCGAGGGTTATCCGCTCAGCGAGCTCGGCTGGGGATCGGCGCGTGCCGTGCACTTCGAGATCGAAGCCATGCGCCACGCCTATGTCGACCGCAACAACCTGCTCGGCGATCCGGACTTCGTGCGCAATCCGATCGCCGCGCTGCTCGCCAAGGACTATGCCAGCGCCGTCCGCGCGCGCATCGATCCGCAACATGCCGGCGATTCGACCAGGCTACGTGCCGGCCTCGCCCCGCAGGAGGGCACGCACACCACGCACTACTCCATCGCGGATGGCGCAGGCAATGCCATCGCCGTCACTTACACGCTGAACGACTGGTTTGGCGCGCGCGTCACTGCGCAGGGCACCGGCGTACTGCTAAACGACGAGATGGATGATTTCACGGCCAAGCCCGGGGTCCCGAACATGTACGGGCTGGTCCAGGGCGAAGCCAACAAGATCGAGCCCGGCAAACGGCCGCTGAGCTCGATGACGCCCACCATCGTGCAACGCGACGGCAAGCCCTGGTTGATCGTGGGCACGCCGGGTGGCAGCCGCATCATCACGGCCGTGCTGCACACCGTGCTGAACGTCATCGACTACGGCATGGACATCCAGGAGGCCGTGGCCGCGCCACGCGTCCACCAGCAATGGATGCCCGAGACCACGTTCGTCGAGCCGTACGCGCTGAGCCCCGACACGCGGGCCATCCTCGCCGGCATGGGCCACAAGCTCACGGTGCCGGCACCCGAGAACCACCTCGCCGCCATCCTCATCGGTTCGCCGGCGCTGAACGCCAAGCCGGTCGACGGCAAACGGTTCTACGGCGCGCTCGATCCGCGCCGCAACACCGGGCTAGCGCTGGGGTACTAGCTAGAGCCTGGACCAGGCATCGCCATGAGCGCCGGAACCGCGGAAGTTGGGCTGGACTTGTCCCGCCGGGGTCGAGGCGCTCGTCGATTTGCTGCGGCAGTCGATCAGGACGGGGATGACTACGCCTGAAGGGGTGACCACCACAGCAAATCGAGGAGCGCCCCTACTCCTTCCACCCGCCGCCGAGCGACTGGTAGAGCTGCACCAGGTTCACGGCCCCGGCGAGACGCGTGACGATCAGCGCGCGCTGCGCATCGTACATGTCGCGCTGCGCGATCAGCGCGCCGAGGTAGCTATCTACCCCGCCGCGGTAACGCATGTCGGCGAGCCGGTAGCTCGACTCGGCGGCGTGCGCGAGCGCTTCCTGCGCACGCAGCTGGTCTTCGAGCGTGCTGCGGGCAATCAGCGCGTCCGCCACCTCGCGGAACGCGATCTGGATGGATTGCTCGTAGCGCGCGATCTCGATGCGCTTGCGCGCGTTGGCGAGGTCGAGCGCGGCCAGGTTGGCGCCGCCGGCGAAGATCGGGATGCGCACCTGCGGCACGAAGCTCCAGGTGGTATTCCCCGACTGGAACAGCGAGGACAGATCGGTGCTCGCGTTGCCGTAAAAACCGGTCAGCGAGATGCTCGGGAAGAACGCGGCACGTGCGGCGCCGATGTTGGCGTTCGCTGCCAGCAAGGCGTGTTCGGCGGCGCGCACGTCGGGACGGCGCGTGAGCAGGTCGGCCGGCAGGCCGGCGGGCAACTGCCTGGCGAACGTCTGCGCGACCACGCCCTGCGTGCCGGCCGCGGTTTCGGGTGGCAGCGGCGCACCGACGAGCAGCGCGAGCGCATTGCGATCCTGCGCCACGCGACGTGTCTGCTGCGCGATGTCCACCTCGGCCTCGCGCCACGATGACTCCGAACGGTGCAGGTCGATTTCGCTCGACACGCCCTGGTCGAAGCGCAGCTTGGTCAGATCGTAGGACTGCTTCTGGCTGTCACGCGTGTTCTGCGCCAGCGTCAGCAGTTCACGATCGGCGATCAGGTTCAGCCAGGCATTGGCGACCTCGGAGACCAGCAACAGCTGGGCCGCGGTCCGGTTCTCCTCGATGGCGAAGTAGGCCTCGAGCGCGGACTTGCGCAGGCTGCGTACGCGCCCGAACAGGTCGAGCTCGAACGACGGCAGCCCCACGCCGGCCGAGTACACGCGCGTGAGCTCGCTGTCGCCGGTGCTCGACAGGCCCGCGGGGGTGCGCTGGTTGTTCGCCGTGCCCTCGACGTCGAGCGGCGGCAGGAGGTCGGCGCGCTGGATGCGGTATTGCGCGCGCGCCGCCTGCGCGTTCAGCGTGGCGATGCGCAAGTCGCGGTTGTTCTCGAGCGACGTGGCGATGAGCGCCTGCAGGTCGGGATCCGGGAAGAACTCGTGCCAGCCGATCTCCGATGCCGGGATTGCCGCGGTTTGCGCGGCTTCCGCGCTCTCATAGGTCGCGGGCACGGGAGCGGCCGGCCGTTCATAACGCGGCGCCATCGTGCAGGCAGTCAGCGCCGCGGCCAGCATCAGCGTGGCAAGTGGTTTGAAGGCGCTCACGTGATGCTCGCGTAAGGAGTGTCGGCCGGAGTCTCGTCGACCTTCATCTCGACGCGCTTCACGTGGAAGCGGCGCAGGACCACGACGAAGAACACGGGCACGAAGAACACGGCCAGCAGCGTGCCGAACAACATGCCGCCGATCACACCCGTGCCCACCGCATGCTGCGCACCCGAGCCCGCGCCGCTGGAGAGCGCCAGCGGCAACACGCCCGACATGAAGGCCAGCGAGGTCATGAGGATGGGGCGTAGTCGTTGCTTCGCCGCGTGCACCACGGACTCGACCAGGTCGTTGCCGTGGTCGAAAGCCTCCTTGGCGAATTCCACGATCAGGATGGCGTTCTTGGCAGCAAGACCGATGGTGACCAGCAGGCCGACCTGGAAATACGCGTCGTTGGTGAGCCCACGCGTCAGTGTTGCGATGACCGCACCGATGACGCCGAGCGGCACCACCAGCAGCACGGTGATCGGGATCGACCAGCTCTCGTATAGCGCCGCGAGGCACAGGAACACGATGGCCAGCGACAACGCGTACAGCAGCGGTGCCTGCGAGCCGGATTTCTTTTCTTCGTACGACAAGCCGTTCCACTCCAGGCCGATGCCGGCCGGTAGTTTGGAGACGATCTCTTCCATCGCGGCGAGCGCGTCACCCGAGCTCGCGCCCGGCGCCGGCGCACCCTGGATCTGGAACGCCGGCACGCCGTTGAAACGCGTGAGCTTCTGCGGTCCGAAGGTCCACTCGCCGTGGCCGAAGGCCGAGAACGGCACCATGCCGCCCTGCGAGTTGCGCACGTACCAGCGGTTCAGGTCTTCCGGCTGCATGCGCGAGTCCGGATCGCCCTGCACGTAGACGCGCTTCACGCGGCCGCGGTCGATGAAATCATTGACGTAGGTGGACGCCCAGCCGGTCTGCAGGGTCTGGTTGATGTCCGCGATCGAGACGCCGAGCGCACTCGCCTTCTCGCGATCGATGTCGAGCTTGAACTGCGGCGCGTCCTCGACGCCGTTGGGACGCACGTTGGCCAGGCGCGGATCCTTGGCGGCCTCACCGAGCAACTGGTTGCGCGCGGCGAGGAAAGTCTCGCGCGGCAGGCCACCGCGGTTCTGCAACATCATGTCGAAACCCGCGGTGTTGCCGAGCTCGAGCACCGCCGGCGGCGGCACCGCGATGATGTTCGCCTCCTTGATGCTGGCGAAATACTTGTTGGCCCGGCCGAGCAGCGCGCCCATCTGTTGCGAGGCGTCCTTGCGATCCGCCCAGTCCTTGAGCTTGATGAACAGCAGGCCGGAGTTCTGGCCAGTGCCCGCGAAGTTGAAGCCGTTGACCGTGAGCACGCCGTCGACCGTGTCTTTCTCCTGCTCGGTGAAGTACTGCTGCGCCTTGTCGAGCGCGGCCCAGGTGCGTTCCTTGGACGCGCCCGGCGGCGTCTGCACCTGCCCATACATGAAGCCCGTATCTTCGGCGGGCAGGAACGAGGTCGGGATGCGCGTGAACAGGAGGCCCATCGCCACGACGATGCCGAGATAGACCAGCATCGAGCGGCCCGTGCGGGCCAGCATG
>DATEII010000085.1:0-12787 GCA_035279135.1 Steroidobacteraceae bacterium | reverse complement strand
GAGTCCCGTGCCCGCGAGCAGCTGGCGCAGGGCCTCGTGAGTGCCGTGGCGTCCAACTATCGGCGCGCTGCGCACACCCTGGACGAGCTCATAGTCGAACAGCACCTGCAGGCCTGACTGCATGCTGAACTCGGTCAGCGCACTGGCCGCGTCCATCGAGGGAATGTTGAACGCGAACGCGGATTCCTGCGCGCGGGCGCCCAAAGCCGGCAACAACAGCGCGAACACGAGCCACAAGCCCGCGCGCGGAAGTCTGCGTGTGTGGTGGCCCCTCGAGTCGCTCCGCAGCGCCCAACCCGCTGCTGCGTCACGGTTCACGGCGGGTGGAGAACGATGGCGTCCGTGTCGTGCGCGACTTGCAGGTTGAAGGTGCTGGCCAGGGCCGCCGCGAAACTTTCCGGATCGGTGGCGTTGAACGTGCCGCCCACGCGCAACTGCGCGAGCGAGGCATCCGCGAGGCGCAGGTGCCGGCGGTTGTAGCGGTTGAACTCCTCGACGGCATCGGCCAGCGAATCGCCGCGGAACTGCAGCCGTCCCGTGGTCCAGGACAGGCGGCTCTCGAGTTGCGCGCTCTCGAGCCGACGCACGGATACGCGATCCGGCAGCACGACCGCGGCCTCGCCGGCATGGATCGGCGGCGCATGCGCGATGCTGGTGGCGTCGATGGCCACGGTGCCTTCGGAGACCAGCACGTCGATCTGCCGCTCGCGCAGCCGGACCGCGAACGCGGTACCCACCGCGCGCACGTCGGCATTGGCGGCGGACACGACGAAGGGCCGAGTCTGGTCGTGTGCCACCTGGAAGCGGCCTTCGCCGCGCACCAGCTTCACGTCACGTCGGTGCGAGCCGATGCGCGCGCGGACTTCGCTGTCGGTGTTGAGATCGATGACGCTGCCGTCTTCGAGCACGATGCGCGCGAAGCCACCCACGCGCGTCTCGTAGCGCTGCCAGCCGAGCTGCGTGTTCGCGAAGAAAAGTCCCGCGGCCAGCAGCACCACCAGCAGGCTCGCCGCGACGGCGAGACTCCAGTAGCGACGCGGCGGACGCAGCAGGTCGGGATTGACGCTGCGATCCAGCGGCCGCAGATCGCGCAGCTTGTCGCCGCGGCGCCAGGTGGCTTCGAGCTTGAGATAGGCCACGCGGTGACGGATGTCAGCGTGCAGCCATTGATCGAAGGCGGTGGCCAGCTCCGGATCGTCCGGGCGCGCGTCACGGCTCGCGAGCCAGCGACTCGCCTCGAGGTCGACGGTGTCCGTGCTCACGGGCGCTCCGCGCGGCGTCGCGACTTGTCGAACCACGGCGAGCGTCGCTCGGCCACGGGCGACGACGCGAGCGCGGCGCTGCAAAGGCGCATGCCCTTGGCCAGGTGTTGCTCGACGGTGTTCTCGGAGATGCGCAGCTCGGCCGCGATCTCCTTCTGCGAGAGTCCGTACACCTTGCGCAGCGTGAACACCTGCCGGCAGCGCGCGGGCAGACGTGCCACGGCGGCCGTCAGCAGCGCGAGCTCCTGGTGTGAGTTGACGATCTCGTCGACCTGGCCGCGCTCGTCCAGCAACTCGAGCTGCTCGAGATCCGCGACCAGCTCGATGGGCACGACCTGGCGATGCCGCAACCACGACAGCGCCACGTTGCGCGCCACGGTCAGTGCGAAGGCGCGGATCGAGCGGATTTCCTCGCGCGGCTGCGAACCCGCGGCGAGCAGGTGCGCATAGGTTTCCTGCAGCAGTTCGTCGACACCGGCGGCGTTGCGCGCGTAGCGATGCAGGCAGGCACGCAACACTCCTTCGAACTCGAGTGACGCAATGAGATAACGGTCGGTGGCGGGTGCGCCCATGGCGCGCCGATGGTACACATCCTTAAGGGGCTCGCGAACCGCGGCGTGACAGATCGCAATTCTTTGTTTAGGTGCCAGGACAGGACCAATCGAATACCACCCCAGTCATGTCAGGGCGTTACAGCAGGCTGGGCTGGGTGGCAGCGCGCTCGAGGTCGAGCAGCTTCGCCTTGATGGCGAGGCCGCCGCCAAAACCGGTGAGTGATCCGTCGGCGCCGATGACGCGATGGCAGGGAATCACGATCGGAATCGGGTTGCTGCCGTTGGCCAGTCCGACGGCGCGCGAGCCTTTCGAATTGCCCAGTGCCGTGGCCAACGCCCCGTATGTGGTGGTCGCGCCATACGCGATGCCGGTGAGCCGCTGCCAGACGCGACGCTGGAATTCCGTGCCACGCGGCTGGAGCGGCAGGTCGAATTGGCGACGCGTGCCGGCGAAGTACTCACCGAGCTGCGCACGAGCGCGTTCGATGATGGCATTGGACCCGCACACCAGGTTTGGCGCGGCGCGCGCCGCGTCCCTGCGCTGTTCGAACCAGATGCCCACGAGCGCGTCATCCGAAGCGATGAGTCGCAGCCGACCCACCGGGGAGTCGATGTCGTCGTACACGTCCATGGTGGAAGCGTAACCAGCGCGGACGCGGCAGGCGACCATAAATGCAACCTATACTGGCGCGCATCGAAGGGGGAACGATGCGCGCATTCCTGTTGTTGATGCTCTGGGCGGTCTTTGCGCCGGTATACGCCGCCACGCCGGTGATCCTCGACACCGACATCGGCACGGACATCGACGACGCCTATGCGCTGGCCGCGCTGCTCCATCGCCCCGAGCTCGAGCTGGTCGGTGTGACCACGGTCTCCAGCGACGCGGTGGCGCGCGCGCGGCTCGCGGCCAAACTACTGCAGGTGGCCGGTGCCAACCGGGCGAAGGTGCCGGTGTACGCGGGCACGTCGACGCCGACGCAATACATGAAGCAGGTGGACTGGGCCTCGGGATTCACCTCGCCGAGCCTGCACGAGTCCGGCGCCGTCGAATTCATGCGCGCGCAGATCGAGGCACGGCCCGGCGAGATCACGCTGATCGCCGTGGGCGAGCTGACCAACATCGCAGCATTGCTCGAGTCCGGGCGCGGCATCGCGAAGAAGATCCGCGCGATCTCGCTGATGGGCGGGTCTATCTACCGCGGCTATGCGCCGGGCTCGAAGCCCGAGCCCGAATGGAACATCAAGTCGAACGCCAGGGCCGCGCAGGTGGTGTTCGGGTCCGGTGTGCCGCTGCTGGTGGCGCCGCTGGACACCACGGCCGATCTCAAGCTCTCGCCGGAGATGCGCGTCGAGCTCTTCTCACGCGGCGTGCCGTTGAACGACGCGCTGGCGGCGCTGAATTCCATCTGGCGGCACACCAATACGTGGAAGGGCGAGAACCCGACGCTGTTCGACGTGCTCGCCGTGGAGCTCGTCGCAGCGCGGTACCCACTCACCGCGTTGCACATCGACGTCGCCGACGACGGGCTCACCGTCGTGCGCGGCGCTGCGCCTGCGAATGCGCAGGTGGCGCTGAAAGTGGATGCCGCGGCATTCATGGCCGGGTTCCTGGGGCGCCTCCGCTGATCGTGCGAGGCGTCACCGCTCCGTGGGCCCGCCCATTCCCGTCGACTGAATACGTATGCGGTGTTGAGAGGCGCACGCGCGCCTCCTAACATCGCGTGTGCTTTCCAAACCGCACCTGTCTCCGTGGCAGATCGGCACGATCTGCCTGGGCGCCTTCGGCATCCAGTTCGGCTTCGCGCTGCCGCAGGCCAACAGCACGCGCATCTTCCAGAACCTCGGCGCGAGTCTCGACACGGTGCCGCTGCTCTGGCTCGCGGGGCCCATCACGGGGCTCATCGTGCAGCCGCTCGTGGGCTACTACTCGGATCGCACGTGGACGCGCTTCGGCCGCCGTCGCCCGTATTTCCTGGCGGGCGCGGCGCTCGCCGCCTGCGCGATGGTCGCGATGCCGAATGCCGCGACCTTGTGGGTGGCCATGCTGATGCTGTGGCTGCTGGACGCGTCGATCAACCTGACCATGGGGCCCTATCGCGCCGTGGTCGCCGACCAGATGTCGCCCGGTCAACGGCCCACAGGGTTCCTGGCCTATATGTTCTTCGCGAGCGTCGGCGCCGTGGTCGGCAGTCTGCTGCCGTGGATGATGACGCAGCTCGGCGTGGCCTCGGCGGCGCCCGCGGGCGAGATCAGCGATGCCGTGAAGTATGGCTTTTATCTCGGTGCGGCGCTGCTGCTGGGCGCCGTGTGCTGGTCGGCCTTCACGACGCACGAATACCCGCCCGAGGCGCTGCAGCGATTCGACGCCGGGTCGCCGGAGATCGCGGTGCGTGAATCGCCGCTCGACATGCGGCGCCACGCGCTCGTGTGGCTCGCGCTGGGTCTCGCGGGTTCACTGCTCGCCTGGTGGACCCAGGCGCGACTCGCGTTCTACGTGCTCGCCATCCTCTGTGCGGTGTACGGCGCATTCCTGCTGGTGGCGAGCCGGATCCGGCGCGACAACGCGTTCACCAGTATCGTCAACGATCTCGAGTCGATGTCGGGCTCGATGCGCTGGCTGGCCATCGTGCAGTTCTTCTCGTGGTTCGGGTTGTTCGCGGTCTTCGTCTACACCACACCCGCGGTGGCGAGGCTGCATTTCAACGCCACGCAGGCCGGCTCGCCGGGATACGAAGCCGGCGCCAACTGGGTGGGCGTGCTGTTCGCCACGTACAACGGACTGGGCGCCGTGACGGCGCTGATCATTCCCGGGTTCGTGAAGCGGCTCGGCATGCGGCGCGCGCACCAGCTGAACCTGTGGGCAGGCGCGGCCGGTTTGCTCTCGATGTTGCTGATCCGCGATCCGCACTGGCTGCTGGCCTCGATGGTGGGCCTGGGGTTCGCCTGGGGATCGATCGTGTCGCTGCCCTACGCGATGCTCGCGAACAATCTGTCGTCGCGGAAGATGGGCGTGAACATGGGCATCTTCAACATCTTCATCGTGATCCCGCAGCTGCTGGCCGCCACGGTTCTCAGCTGGTTGCTGGACGTGACCGCCGGCGGCGATCCGTCCGGCGCCCTGGTCATCGCGGCCGTGGGCTGGGTGCTGGCGGGGCTCGCGGTGATGCGGGTCCGAGATGCGACTGGGGCTGTTTAGCCGGCCTCACAACGCGCGGAACCGCACCGCGAGCCCGCCGCCCGGCGCCAGCGCCGCGTCGAGCGTATCGGCGGAGGTGACGCGGCGTTTTTCGATGACCAGCGACGTGGGATCGGTCAGGTAGTCAGCTCCCGGCCCATCGCAGTAGATCTGCGCTTCGTAACGCTTGCCGCGCGCGAGGAAGTCGAGCGGAATTTCAAGCTTGCGCGCGTTCTCGTCCGTGGTGGCTCCGAGGTACCAGTCCTGTGCACCGCGCTGCTGGCGGGCAACCACCACGTAGTCCCCGATCTCCGACTGCAGCGTGCGCGAGGTTTCCCAGTCCGTGGGCACGTCCTTGATGAACTGGAACGCATCCGGACGTTTCTCGTAGTTCTCGGGCAGGTCCGCGGCCATGTGCACCGGGCTGTAGATGAGCACGTACTCGGCGAGCTGCGTGGCCAGCGTCGACTGCACGCGTTCGTTCACGTTCGTCTTGCCGAAGGTGAGATCGAAAATGCCGGGCGTGAAATCCATGGGACCCGCGAGCAGCCGCGTGAACGGCAGGATGGTCAGGTGCTCGGGCGGATTCGTCGGACGTCCCCAGGCATTGAACTCCTGCCCGCGTGCGCCTTCGCGGCTCAGCATGTTGGGCCAGGTGCGGCGCAGGCCCGTGTCCTTGACGGGCTCGTGTGCGTCGATGGAAATCCTGTTGGCCGCCGCGACCGCGGCTACTTTCAGCTCATGCCGCACCCGGTATTGCCCGGCAAACCACTCGTGGCCGATGCCGCCATCGTCGAGCGTGCGCTCGATGGAACCGCTGGGTTTGACGTAGCCGGTCTTGACCACGGCCACCTGGTTGGCCGCGTACAACTTCATCGCGGCTTCGAGCTGGTTTTCGTAGTTTTCGATCGCGCCGGCGGTCTCGTTGTGTCCGATGAGGCGCACACCGCGTTCGCGTGCGTATGCCGCCAGCATCGGCAAATCGAAGTCGGGACAGGACTCGGTGAAGCTGAAGTGTTTGCCGTTGGCGATCCAGTCGCCATCCCAGCCTTTGTTCCAGCCCTCGACGAGCACGCCGCCAAAGCCGTTCCTGGCGGCGAAGTCGATATATCGCTTCACGTTGGCATTGCTGGCGCCATGTTTGTCGCCGCTGCCCCAGGTGGACTTGTTGAGGTGCATCTCCCACCAGATGCCGACGTATTTGCCGGTGCGGATCCACGAGGTATCCGCGAGCTGGTTGGGCTCGTTGAGATTCAGCTCCAGGCGCGAATCCGCGAGCGCCATCGGTGTCTCGCCGATCAGAACCGTGCGCCACGGCGTGGTGAACGGGCCGCGCTTGCGCACCAGCACACCGTCTGACCAGGGCATGAGGTCGGCCTTGAGCGTGCGCTCGGCCGTGCGCCGGAGGTTCATGCTGGCGTAGTCGACCAGCGCCGCCTCGTGGATGGATAGATAGAGTCCCGGCGACTGCAATGTCAGCGGCGTCTCGGCCAGGTTCACGGCGAACAGCGGGGCGCGCTGATACAGATATTCGTCGCGATCCGGATGGCGCGCCGGGTACCACCAGGCGTCGAAGTCACCCGCCAGCGTGAACTCCGTGAGCTCGTCGGTGATGGCCACGTCGCGCGCGGCCGCCACGCGGTTGAACTCGTAGCGGAAACCGAAACCGTCGTCGAATACGCGCACGGTGACGTCGAAGGGCTCCGTGAGTGCGGATTCACTGCCCGACAACGTCACCGTGAGCGCGTTGTGACTGTCCTGGATGATGCGTTGCTCGCCCCAGGGCTGCTCCCAGCGCTGGTCGACGGCATGGCGGCGCTCGTCCGAGATGCGCGTGGCCGGCGCGTTGCCGAATCCCTCGAGCACCAGTCCCAGCCGGGAACGCGTGATGACCGGGCGCTCACCGCGATAGGCCGTGTAATACGGGCCGCGCGCATCGGCATCGACGCATACCGTCAGCACGCGCCGCGGCGAGTCCACGCAGCTGCCGCTGCGCGCCGCGCCGGCCGTCGCCGCGTGGGCGTTGGCCGCGATCAACAAGAGGCCGCAGGCGGCGCCCGAAGAAAGCTTCGACATGATGGTTCCTGTTAGTTGGGCCGCGCCGCGCCAGGGTTGTGTAGATAGGCCGCGTGCGTGCGTTGCTCGTCGACCTTGCGCCGGATGAAGTCCTGGATGCGCGTGAGCTCGCTGCTGCGCACGTCCGCGGGTGTGCGTTCCACCGCCGGGTCATGGGTCTCGGGCACCAGGCCGTGGCCGATGAACAACGCCTGCCAGTCGTCGATGGTGAACGCCTCGTCCTCGTACTGAGTGGCCTCGCCACGCGCGCGGAACGCGTCCATCTTGTGGCGCAGCTCGTCGCTGATGGGCAACGCGCGTGCACGGCTCCAGAAATCGCCGTCGGGGCGGTTGAGGCCATAGTGGTTCAACACGTAATGGGCGGACTGGAAGTCGCGCATGCGCTCGAACGACGAGCGCAAGTTCTGGTTGTATTCGTCGCGCTCCACGCTGAAGTCCGGCTGCACCGGGAACAGGTGCAGCAGGTGCACGAGTCCCACCTGCACGCTGTGCAGGTCGAGGAAGTGCATGGGGTCGAAGATGCACGCGGCCTCGCCGAGCGCCACGCAATTTTTTTCCCAGGCGCGGATGCGGCGACCGGGATCGCGCGGGCGGATCATGACCTGCCTGAGACCCATGCGTGCGGCGTTGTCGAGCGCGACGGCGTCGGGCACCAGCTCGCTGCAATAGGCCTTCTGGACGTGAACGCACAGCTGGCTGGCCGCGAGCGCCGTCCAGCCGGAGGCATCGGCGCGCACTTCGGAGTAGATGGGCAACGGCGAGCGCAATTCGCTGCAGCCATACAACACACGGTCGACCGGAAAGCCGGCGCGCCAGCTGTCGAGGCCGAGGCGGAGTGCGCTCATGAGCGTCGCATCGAAGCCGGTGGCGTCCAGGAAGAAGTCGCCACTCAATTCGCGCCCGCCGTCCAGTCGCAAACTCGTAATGCCGCGCGCATCGTCGAGTTGCACCTCGATATCACGGGCCGGAACGCAGCCCACGCCGCGCCGCGTGGCGAGCTGACGCAGCCAGGCCCCATATGGAATCGCGGGCAGGTGATAGCCGTAGTCAGTGAACCCGAAGCTCTCGACGGCCACGTCGGGCAACAACATGCGTCCGTGGCGCGCGGCGGCGGCCGTGAGCGAGAACGCTTCGAACGGCGGCACCGGCCCCTCGCGGCGCGCCATCAGCCACTGCGGCAGGAACTCCTTCCTGTCGATGCGCGTGCCGTTCGAGCCATGCGCGTGGAAGAACGACGGCGCCTGCCCGGAGGCGTCGACGAAGCGTCGCCCCAGCGTGAAGGCGCCGCGCGTGGCGGCGATCAGCCGCGATTCGTCGATGCGCAGCCGTCCGTGCAACGCTTCGAGCGCGGGCAGTGAAATGCACAGGTCCGCACCCGCCGTGCGCGGCGGTAGTTCGACCACCGTGACTTTCACGCCCGCGGGTGCGAGCGCGTAGTGCATCACGCAGGCTGACAGCCACGCCGGCGCATCGCGCCCGACGATCACCAGATGTGTCACCGCGCCACTCAAGACGCCACCTGCTGCGCAATCCACGATTCGCGGCAATGGCGCTCGACGATGTCCGCATGGCCAGGCATGGCATTCACGTGCGCGGCTACGCGCGCATGCAACTCGCGCAGTCGCGCATTCAGCAGCTCGGCCGGCATGAAATCCGCGAGGCGGTCATAGGCGCCAGGCATCAGTCCCTGTCCGAACAGGACCGCAAGCCAGCTGTCGCGCGAGAAGAAGCCGTCCTTGAAGTAGGGCACGTGGCCGCGCGCGTCGAACAGCCGCAGCTTGTGACGCAGGCTCGGCGGCAGCTCGTATTCGCGCACGTGGTCCCACAACGGTTCGCCGAAACGCCGGTTGGCCGTGTAGTGCAGGATCAGGAAGTCACGGATGCGTTCGTACAGGCCATCCGACAGCCGGTTGAATTCGCGCACCAGGCGTTCGTCGACGCCGCGTGCTTCGGGCGTCGGCAGCAGACGCAGCATGTCCTGGATCGCTTTCTGGATCAGGAACAGGCTGGTCGACTCGAGCGGCTCGAGGAAGCCGCTCGCGAGGCCCAGCGCGAGGCAGTTGCGCTTCCAGGCCTGCGCCCGCCGGCCGGCGCGGAATTTCAGGAGGCGCGGTTCACCCTGGGCGCGGCCGTCGAGCTGGCCTAACAAGGTGGCGCGCGCCTCGTCCTCGCTGATGAAGCGCGTCGAGAACACGTGGCCGTTGCCGGTGCGGTGCTGCAGCGGAATGCGCCAGGTCCAGCCGCCCGTCTGCGCGGTCGAACGCGTGTAGGGCGTGAAGTCTTCCGAGCGTTCGCAGGGCACGGCCCAGGCGCGGTCGCAGGGCAGCCAGTGGCTCCAGTCATCCCAGGGCACCTGCAGTTCGTCGCCTAACAAGAGAGCGCGGAATCCGCTGCAGTCGACGAAGAAGTCGCCATCCACCTGCTGGCCGGACTTGAGCGTGAGTGCCGCGAGGTCGCCGTTTTCCGCGCGGGCCACCCTGACCACCTGGCCTTCGATGCGCGTGACGCCGCGGGCACGCGACCAGCGGCGCAGGAAGTCCGCGTACAGGCCGGCATCAAAGTGGTAGGCGTAGCCGTAGAACGTCGAGAGCACGGTGGTCGCGCTCGGAAATTCGAAGGCGTTGCGCTTGCACGCGCACACGGCCGTGGAGAATTCCTCGAGCGGCGCAGGATTCAGCCCCTGCTGGCGCGCTCGCAACCAGAAATGCTGGAATTCGACGCCGCCCCAGAGCTCGCCGAAGGCGCCGAACGGATGCACGTACCCCTCGCCCGGCTTGTCCCAGCCGCGGAACTCAATGCCGAGCTTGAACGTGCCCTGCGTCTCACGCATGAACTGTGCTTCGTCGAGACCGAGCAGCTCGTTGAAGTCGCGCAGCGCCGGCAACGTGGCTTCGCCCACGCCGACGGTGCCGATCTCGTCGGACTCGATCAGCGTGATGGAATAGCGCTCCGGGTGGAGCACCTGCGCGCAGGCGGCCGCGCACATCCAGCCCGCGGAGCCGCCGCCGACGATGACGATGCGTAAAGGCTGCATCTGTGAGTCCTGAAAAGTCCTGGGCGCCGTCGGAGGGGGTGACGGCGCCCAGGGGTCCCGGTCAGTACTTGAAGCGCACCCCGAGCTGGAAGCGCCGATCATTGCGCACCCAACCCGAGTCGAGCTTCACCGGTTTCGCATCCGGCGTGAGCGTCGAGTCACCGAACACCTGCTGCTGTGTGACCGCCGTGGTGTTCAGGATGTTCGACACATCGATGGACAACTCGATGTTGTCGTTGATCGAGTAACGCGCCGAGCCGTCGAGGTATCCCGCCGCCTTCTGCCACACGGGAAGACCAATGCAGCAGTCGAGGTTCGCGGTCAGGAACTCCGAGCGCCAGCTGTACGCGAGGCGCGCGCCCACCTTGCCGAACTCGTAGAGGCCCACGACGTTGTATGCATCGTCGGAGATGCCCGCGAGGCGGTGCGAGTCGATCACGTTGCTGGTGAACGACAGCGGGTTGCCCGCGTTGCCATTGCCACCCGTCGACTGGTTGTTGCCGCCGCCGAAGGCCGTGGTGCTGCCGGGTAGATAGCCCGCCTGCACCGCGAGGTTGGAGTTGTTGATGTCTTCCTGGTCGGTGTGCGTGTAGTTCAGCTGCACGCCGAGACCGGCCCATGCGCCGGGCAGCATGTCGAAGAAGGTCTGGTACGCAACTTCGAAGCCCTTGAGTGTGCCGCCATCGCCGGGCTGGTTGCTCGGACCGCGGATGGTCACCGTCTGCGTGGTGCCGTTGTTCTCGATGTCGCGCACCGCGCGGCCGTACGCGATGGTGTTCTCGAGCGTCTTGTAGAACAGGCCGAGCGTGAACGAGCTGCTCTTGTTGATGTACCACTCGTAGGAGAGATCGAAGTTGTCGGCTTCGACCGGCTTGAGGCCCGCGTAACCGGCTTCGGCCGAGAAGATGAAGTTGTATCCCGTCACGTTGCCCGCCGCGTCCTTGATCAGGTACGGCGAGCTGTTGCTGACGTCGATGGGCGGCGCGTTGATGGCCACCGAATTGCGCAGCAGGCCGAAGTCCGGCCGCGAGATGCCCTTCGAATAACCGAAGCGCACGAACTGCGAATCGGTGAAGCCGAGGCGCACATTGAAGCTCGGCAACCAGTTCTCGTATTCGCCATCGAGCGTGTTGTCAGCGCCGCCGCCGTTGCTGTACGCCAGCAATGCGGGCGTGAGCCAGCACTGGATGTCAGTCGCCTGATTGGTGCCGTTGTTGGCCGCGTTGCACGCGCCCTGTCCCGACGCAAGCGCGTCGTTGTACCACTGAGCCGTCGGGAAGCTGACCTGGCCGTGGCTCGAGAGATCGGTCTTCACGTAGCGCACGCCGATGTTGCCGACCACGTTGACGGGGCCAAGGTTCGCGTCCGGTCCGCCAAAGCGCAGCATCAGGTAGGCGGCCTTGCTCTTCTCCTGCACGTCGAGCATCTCGGGCGCGGTGAAGCAGCCTTCGCCTTCGATGTTGGCCGTGCGGTCACACAGCGGATTCCAACCCTGCGGCGCATTCACGTTGCGGTCCGCGAGGCCTTCGGTGTGCAGGTCGTAGTTGCGCAGCGTGGCGCGGTTCAGGAACACCAGGTTGCTGCCCGAGATCACGTTGCCGTTGTAGTGATCGCTGAGATTGGCGCTTTCCCAGATCCCGGCCGGGTAGCCATTGAACGGGTTCGGGTTGCCGCAAGCCGCGGGGTAGGCGGCCGGCTGCGTGTTGTCGATGTTGAAGCCGGGACCGTTGCAGCCCCAGGCCGGCGCGATGGGCGCCCAGTTGTAAGAGGAGTAACGCACCTTCTGCTCGCGGTCGGCAAAGCGTACGCCAGCCTTGAGCGAGGAGAGCCAGCCGCCGCTGCCCAGGTCGTATTCGACGTCGGCGCGCGCCGCGAGCTCGTCGGCGTCGTTGTTTTCCCAATGGTCCTGGATGAACTGCATCCAGTAGTTGTGCGGGTTGGCGAGGAAGCCTTCGGCGTAGTTGACGTTCGGTCCCGGCGAGAGCGCGATGACGGGCGTGCCGTCACCGTTGGTGCTGTAGTCGACCTGCGCGACGCTGTTGGCCGCGACCAGGATGTCGTAGTTGTTGGTACGCGCCTTGATGTATTGCACGTCGAATTGCGTGTGCAGATCCTCGGTGATGTCCCACTTCACGTTGAACGAGAAGTCTCGGGTCTGTTCGTCGTGGTCGAAGATGCGCGCTTCATCGCTGACGTTCGAGCCGGTGATGCAGGGCGTGCCACCGCAGGCTTCCGAGCCGTTCACGAAGGGCAGGCCGGGCACGGCCGAGCCGTGGTTGATGTTCGCGGCGTTGGTGCCTTCGTAGAAGCCGAGCACGTCGGCCGGCTGGCCGATGACGCCCGACTGCAGCATGCCGTTGTCGGCGAACGTGAAGTTGCCGGTGATCGGCCGCATGGCCGGCGCGTTGAACGGCGACCACACCGGCGTGCCGAATCCGGCGCCCGCGGGCCAGCTGATGTTGGCGCTGCGCTCGAGCCACGGATTCTCGTAGCGCGAATGAATTGCCGACAGGTTCATCTGCAGGTTGCCGTCGTCGTTCTCGTATTGCAGCGTGAGCGCGGCTCCCGTGCGCGTGCGGTCGTAGTCGACCTGCGAGAAATTCACCTGGCCGGGCGCGTAACGCCAGCCCGAGCCGCCGTAGGGATTCGCGTTGCAGACCACGTTGCCGTCGGAATCCATCTGCGC
>DATEII010000084.1:0-7809 GCA_035279135.1 Steroidobacteraceae bacterium | reverse complement strand
CGCCCGGGCCATTGCCGCCCGCGCCGATGCCGCCGAGTCCGCCGCCGCCATCGCCGCCACGTCCGCCATTCGCGTTACCCGCGTTGGCTGCCGTGTTGCCGAAGCCGGTGATCGCGACGCCGGCAACCGACGCCGTGAGCTCGGTGGAAGCCACCGCCGTGCTGGTGTTGAACGCATTCGTGAAGGTCGACGTGGAGGTGGAGCCGTTGTTGGCCGCCGCCGTCCCGAATCCATCGGCCGTCGCCATGCCGTCGTTGTCGCGGTTGTTGCCGCTGTCATCGAGGGTGGTCGTTGTGGTGTCCGTTGACGTGGCGGTGAGCGTGTCGTCGCCCATGCCACCTGTCTGGCTGATGTCGCCGGCCCAAAGCGGACCACACAATGCGACACCTACCGCGCTCGCGATAAGAGTTCTACGCATAAATCCTCCTGAGAGATGTCCCGCGCACTGGCGATGGCAGCCGGACCCTGGAGGATCAGGTCGCATGACCGGTGCAGAATTTCCATTTCGTCGTGAACGCACCGGCGGATCGTTTCACTGTTCCTATTCGATCCGTGGGTGCGCGCCGAATCTACGAAGTGTCAGCCCTTCGCGCCATCGGTCCCGGGACGTAAGTAGCTAGAACTGAGAAAAAAGTCCCGGCCAAGCGAGCTGTGGTAATCGAGTCCCACACGGGAACACACGCGCGTGCATCGCGCGCAACAACCTGCGCTTAGGGGCGCTGCCGCACGGCAGCCGGGCTAACTAGTGACGCTCTATCTACTGCCGCGGCGCGGCAGATTTGAAGATCTTGAGGGTCAGAAGCGGAAGGCGCGCGCCACGAGCCAGGTGAGCAGCGCAGCGAGGACGATTCCGACGACCAGGCGCACCGCGGATGCGTGCTGCACCGCCGGAAGCCCGGCGCCGAAGTCGCGCTCGCCATGCAGCATCGCCGCGGCGAGGTTCTGCTTCTTCACCAACCCGTAATACAGGATGGCCACGATGTGCAGCGCGATCAGCCACAACAACACGTCGAACAACGCACCGTGCCAGCGCGCCGCCTCACGGCCGCCCTCGAAGCTCACGTACAGCGACAGCGGGCCGGACTCGATGCCGTCGACGTCCACCGCGAACAGGCCGAGCACGATCTGCGTGGCCAGCAGCGCGAGCAGCGCCAGCACGCTGAGCGCGCCGAGCGGGTTGTGTCCGGGCACCGCCTGCCATGCGCCACGCAGGTACGCGAACACCGCGCGCGGGCCGCGCACGAAGCGCGCAAAGCGCGCGGTCGAACTGCCGAAGAATCCCCAGTAGATCCGGAACAGCACCAGCCCTAACAACCCGTAACCGCTCCAGCGATGCCACTCGAGGCGGCCGGTCTCGCCGGTCCACCACGAGAGGCCGACACCGGCCACGAGCAGCCAGTGCACCAGGCGCGTCGGAAGATCCCAGACCCGCACGCGGGTCCGGGACGGTGCCGGAGCTTCTTCGATCACGACTTAGTGGTTTTCTTCGGGGGAGCGGAAGTTGTCGTGGCAGTTCTTGCACGCACCGCCGACTTCCTTGAACGCGGCCTGCACGGCGGCGGCGTCCTTCGCCTTGACGGCGGCTAACAACTTCGGCGCGCGCTCGCTGAACATCTTCTGCGCAGCGGTGAAGTCGCCGGGCTTGCTCCAGATCTCGGGCAACGCGCGCGTCTTGCCGGCTTCCGGGCCGGTGCCCGTGGCGAACCACTTCTGCTGGTCGACCGAGGCGTCGACCACGGTCTGCGCGGCCTTCTCCACCGCGGCCCAATCCGGGCTGCCGGCCTTCACGCCGTCGCGCACCGCCTTGAACGCATCACCGAGATGTTCGTAGTGCTCGTGCCGCGCCTTCTGCGCCTCCTGCGGCGTGGCGGCGTACACCGCGACCGCCATGACGGCGGGAACGAAAACGGCTGAACAGAATCTCATCAAGGGTCTGCGTGACATGTTTGTCCATCCTGGTTTGTATGACCGGGCGGCATTAATAAACGATTCGGGCGGTCCTTGGCGAGTCTCATTTTCGTGACCGGGGGGCTTTGTAGGACCGATCCAAAACAAGCAGAATGCGATCCGTTTTCAGGCCGGGCGAAGTGGGGACTCGTTGGTGATTCCGAAGAAGCGCGTGATGCGCGGCACGCCATGGTTGGCGCTGGCGCTGGCCATTCCAGGTTCTCTCGCCCTCATCGGGCCTTCGGAAGCAGTAACGGAGAATTCTCCGGTGCGCGTCTACCAGGACACCGTCCTGCCCATCCTCGAGAAGCACTGCTACGAGTGCCATGGCGATGGCTACGACAAGGGCAAGGTCGCCTTCGACAGTCTCGAAACCGACGCGCAGATCCTCGAGCCGAACCTGTGGGTGCGCGTGCTGCTGAATACGCGCGCCGGCCTCATGCCGGCGGACAACAAGCCGCGCCTCTCGCCCGCCGAGCAGCAGACGCTCGAGCGCTGGATCAAATACGACGTATTCCAGATCGATCCGGCAAACCCTGATCCCGGGCGGGTCACGGTGCGACGCCTGAACCGCGTCGAATACCGCAACACCGTGCGCGACCTGCTCGGCGTCGACTACAACACCGACCACGAATTCCCGCCCGACGACTCGGGCTTCGGCTTCGACAACATCGGTGACGCGCTGACCATGTCACCCATGCTCATGGAGAAGTACGTGGCCGCGGCGCAGGCCGTCATCGCCGAGGCCGTGCCGACCGCGCCCCGCCAGCCGGCGCAGGCCATGGTCGCCGGCCTCGCCTTCGAGGGCACGAACGCGCGCACCAAGTGGGACAAGCGCCAGGTCATCTTCGACGAGCCGGCCAGCATCCGCGCGTCTTATAAGAGTGACAAGCCGGGCACGTACCGCGTGAAGCTCGAAGTCGAGGTCAACGGCACGTACACGCCGGACCCGGGCCGCGCCAACGTCGTGTTCAAGGTGGACGGCAAGGAAGTCCTGAACCAGGACTTCGGCTATTACGACGAAAAGGTGTTCACGTTCGACTCCACGCACAAGTGGGCACCCGGCGAACACGCCTTCACGCTCGAGCTCAAGCCCCTGGTGCCGGCCGGCAAGAAGGAAACCATCATCGACCTGTTCGTGCGCAAGGTGACCATCGAAGGTCCCTTGGAGAAGGACCAGTGGATGGCCACGAAGGACTATGGGAAGTTTTTTCCGCGCGCGGTGCCCAGGTCGAAAAAGGAGCGCCGCGCCTACGCTGCCGAGCTGCTGAGCGCGTTCGCCGCCAAGGCGTATCGACGCCCGCTCACGAACGAAGACACCGCCGCACGCCTGGCCGCACTGGCCGAGGCCACGTACACACAACCCGGCAAGACCTTCGAACAAGGCGTGGCGCATGCCATGGCCGCCGTGCTGGCGTCGCCGCGGTTCCTGTTTCGCCTCGAGGCACCTGCACCGGACCAGCTGACCGCGCGCTTCGCCAACGTCGACGAATTCTCGCTCGCATCACGCCTGTCCTATTTCCTCTGGTCGACGATGCCCGACGACGAGCTCATCCAGCTCGCCACCCAAGGTGAATTGCGCAACAACCTCGATGCGCAGGTGAAGCGCATGCTCGCCGACCCGCGCGCCGACAGCCTGGCGAAGAACTTCACCGGCCAGTGGCTGCAGGCGCGCGATGTCGAAGGCATCGCGATGAATCCGCGCGACATCATCCTGCGCGACGCCGGCGAGGAAGCTTCGCTCAAGCAGCTGTTCGCCGCCTTCCGCGCGCAGGACGAGAAGACCGCGAAGGAATTGCTCAAGAAGATCGACACCATCGTCGATGCGAAACCCGAGTTCGACAAGGACATGCGCGCCTCCATGCGCCGCGAGACCGAGATGTATTTCGGCTACGTCATGCGCGACGACCGCCCGGTGATCGAGCTCATCGACAGCAACTACGCCTTCCTCAACGAGTCGCTGGCGAAGTACTACGGCGTGCCCGGCGTCGAGGGCAAGGAGCTGCGCAAGGTGACGTTGCCGGCGGGCAGTCCGCGCGGCGGCGTGCTCACGCAGGGCAGCGCGCTCGTGGTGACTTCCAACCCGGATCGCACCTCACCCGTGAAGCGCGGCCTGTTCGTGCTCGCGAATTTCCTGGGCACGCCACCGCCACCGCCGCCCGCGAACGTGCCGGCGCTCGAAGCCAGCGAGAGCGAATTCCACGGCAAGGAACCGGCGTTGCGCGACGTGCTCAAGGTGCACCGGGAAAGCCCGCTGTGCCGCTCGTGTCACAACCGCATGGATCCCATCGGGCTCGGGTTCGAGAACTTCAACGGCGTAGGAATGTGGCGCGACAGCGAGCGCAAACAACCCATCGTGGCCGAGGGCAGCCTGGTCACCGGCGAATCCTTCACCAGCGTGAGCGAGCTCAAGCGTATTCTCGTGAGCAGCCATCGCGCCGATTTCTACCGGACGCTCAGCACCAAGCTGCTGACCTACGCCACCGGACGGGGCACCGAGTATTACGACGTGGAGACCATCGACCGCATCGTGAAGCGCCTCGACGACGACGACGGCAGGTTTTCGGCACTGTTGATGGGTGTCGTCGATTCGGCGCCCTTCCAGAAGATGCGTACCCAGGCTACTGTCACCGCAGCGAACTGACATGACCAAACAGACCCGCGATATCGCCTTCGAACGTCACCAGAGCCTCTCGCGTCGCCAGGTGCTGCGCGGACTGGGCGCCTGCATCACGCTGCCGACTTTGCTCTCGGCGAGCCCGGTCTTCGCCAAGGCCGTCGCGAAGAAAGCCGCACCTGCGCGCATGGCTTTCGTCTATGTGCCGAACGGCGCCATTCCCGCGGCCTGGTGGCCCGCCGGCGAAGGCGGCGCGGACTTCGCGCTCTCCCCCACGCTCGCGCCGCTCGCGAACGTGCGCAACCACATCCAGGTCATCTCCGGTCTCACCGATGTGTCGGCTGAACCCGGCGCCGATGGCGCCGGCGACCACGCGCGCGCCAGCGGCACCTTCCTCACGGGCGTGCGCATCAAGAAAACCGCGGGCTCGGACATCAAGGCCGGTGCCTCCATCGACCAGGTGATCGCCAGCCAGATCGGTCACCAGACACGCTTCGCCTCGCTCGAGCTCACCTGCGACGTGGTGCGCAAGTCCGGCGAATGTGACTCGGGTTATGCGTGCGCGTATGAGTACAACCTCGCGTGGCAGTCGGCCAACCAGCCGCTCGCCCCAGAGCACAATCCGCAGTTCGCCTTCGAGCGCCTGTTCGGCGACGGTGGCCGCAACGAGCGCGTCGCAAACCTCAAGCGTCGCGAATACGAGCAGCATTCCATCCTCGATTACGTGATGGACGATGCGAAGTCGTTGAACGCGAAGCTCGACGGTCGCGACCGGCAGAAGCTGGACCAGTACCTGACCAGCGTGCGCGAGATCGAACAGCGCATCGCGATTGCCAAGACCATGAAGGTGCCGAACCCCGACATCGACGCGCCTGCCGGCGTGCCCGCGAGCTACGAGGAGCACGTCGCGCTGATGTTCGACATGCTGCACCTCGCCTTCCAGACCGACTCGACGCGCGTCGCCACGCTGTTGCTGGCGCGCGAAGGCAGCAATCGGCCGTTCAACGACATCGGCATCTCGTCAGGCCATCACGACCTCTCGCACCACAAGAACACGCCGGACATCATCGCCAAGGTGCAACTCATCGATAAGTGGTACGTGACGCGCCTCGCGGCCTTCCTCGAGAAGATGCAGTCGACGCCGGACGTCGATGGCCGCAGCCTGCTGGACCACTCGATGATCCTGTACGGCTCGGGCAACGCGGATGGCAATCGCCACACGCACGTCAATCTGCCCATCGTCGTGGCCGGCGCCGGCGGCGGCGCGTTCAGGCCGGGCCGCTACGTGAAGGCCAAGGAACAGCCGATCACCAACCTGTTCCTGAGCATGGCCGATGCGATGGGGACCGAGCGCATCGAATCGCACGGCGACTCGACGGGCCGCTTTGCCTGATGGAGGATCGGCCCCAAACGGCGATTCGGGGCCGATCTCCAATCTTCTAGCGGCGCTTCAAAGCGGTCTTGGCCGCGGCTTCGAGACGTCCCAGCATCCACGCCAGGCCCGCGTCCGCCATCGCGGCCTGCGGAACGATGGCGCGGATCGGCGTCGCCATGAGCGGCATCGGCGGCTCGGTGATTTCCACCTGGTAGCGCTTGGCGTGCAGCGTGGCGAACAACCGCGGCATCGCCGCCACGAGATCGGACTCCGCCACCACCGCGAGCGCGTGCAGAAAGTGCGGCACCGTGAGCATGACGCGGCGTGACAACCCGCGATCGGCGAGCAGCTTGTCGATCGGCCCGCGCGGATCGCCCGACACCGACACCATGACATGAGCCGCCTCGGCGTACCTGGCGAGCGTGAACTTGCGCCCGCTCGGATGCCCCACGCGTCTCACCAGCACGAAGTCCTCGTCGAACAATACGCGCGACGCGAACCGCGCCGGGATGTCGGTCAGGGGCAGCAGCGCGACGTCCAGCGTGCGCTGGTCGAGCTCGGTGAGCGACGAATCAAACTGCCCGATGAGATTGCGCACACCGAGGTCGATGCCGGGCGCATCGCGCCGCAGATCCTTCAACAACGGCGGCAACAACGCCGCGGTCACCGCATCTGGCGCGCCGATCACGAAGCGGCGCACCGAGTGGCGCGGATCGAACTTCTCGGCACGCGAGATCACCTGGCGCGCGCGCTCGAGGACGTCCGCGACCGGCGCCGCGAGCTGCATCGCGCGTTCGGTGGGCACCACACCCCTGGGCTGTCGCAGGAACAGCGGATCCTGCATGAGCTCACGCAGTCGCCCGAGCCCATGACTCACCGCCGAGGGTGACACGTGCAGCCGCGCGGCGGCGCGCGCCACGTGTTGCTCCTCGAGCACCGCCTCGAACAACACCAGCAAGTTGAGATCGATCCTCGCGAGATTAGTTTTGTTCAGCATATGGCTGAAATCGTATCACTGGATTCATCACGGGCGCACGCCTAACTTTCGCGCCATGAACACGCGCATCGCCTTCTCCGTAACCGCCCTGCTCGCCACCGCCGCGCTGACCGCGGCCCACGAACTGCCAGGAACCTTCGAACCCATGGAAAATGCCAGCGCCATCGACATCCCACGCACCAGTCCCGAAGCCCGCGAGGTGCTCAAGTTCTGGCGCGACGCCGGACCTGCGCTCTGGTTCGCCAAGGACGGGAAGTTCGACGCCCGCTTCCGGACCCGCTTCCTCGTCGCCCACGAAGCCGCGGCGCGCGGCGAGCTCGAGCATTGGCTGGCGACACCCGAGGGGGCGCTGTCGCTGGTGATCCTGCTCGATCAGTTCCCGCGCAACGCCTTCCGCAACACGCCGCGCATGTACGACACCGACGCGCTTGCCCGCAAGGCTGCGGCCAAGTCGCTGGCGGCCGGCTATGACCTGCAATTACCGCGGGAGCTGCGCAAGTTCTTCATCTTGCCCTTCGCACACTCGGAAGACCTCGCCGACCAGGACCGCGCCGTGGCGCTGGCGCGGCGCATCGGACCCGACGACCTCGCACACGCCGAGCATCACCGCGACATCGTGCGTCGCTTCGGGCGCTTTCCTCACCGGAACGCCATCCTCGGCCGCGAGAGCACGCCCGAGGAGCTGCGGTATCTCGCCAATGGGGGCTACCAGGGATGATGACCGTGTCGACCGACCCCGTGCCGCGGCCTGGCTATCTACCGGATGATGGACGCAGGGCCCGCGACAACCTGGAGCTGGCGCGGCAGATCGCGAGCGCCTGGGCCAGCCTCGCCGCCTTGCGTGGCTTCCCGGACCGCGATCGGCGCGTGGCC
>DATEII010000083.1:0-12715 GCA_035279135.1 Steroidobacteraceae bacterium | reverse complement strand
CAGCTCGCCGGGCCGCGCGCTGCCGGTGACGCACATCCTCTACGGCGGCGACTCGATGCGGTTCCCCGAGTCGGGCCTGGTCATCGGGACCGAGGAAGTCTCGAACACGCCGCACATCACGCTGCCGCGCGCCGCGGCCGGCGTTTCGCGACGCCACTGCTCGCTGCGTCGTGAAGGCGAACGCACCATCCTCATCGATCACAGCCGCTACGGGACCTGGATCAACGGGGCACGCGTGCGCGAGCGCGCCGCGGTGCGTCCCGGTGACCGCGTGCGCGTCGGCACGCCCGGCGTGGAGTTCACGCTGATCTCGGCCGCCGCCTTCGGAGGCCCCGCATGAGAAAGCGTCGCGCCTTCGAAGTCTTCACGCTGTCGTTCCTCGACTGCATCTGCTGCGGCTTCGGCGCGGTGGTTCTGTTCTACACCATCGTGCAGGCGCAGGCCGGCGCGCAGGAGATCGCGCGCATCGACCAGCTCACGGGCGAGGTGCGCAAGCTCGAGGAAGAGGTGCTGGTCGGCCAGAAGAACCTCGTGCTCCTGCGCAATACGCTGGAGAAGACCGACGAGGATGCCGCCGCTGCCAAGGCGCGCGCCGCGCGCGTGGCCGCCGAGCTCAAGAAGATCCAGGAGACCTCAGTCCATCCCGAAGACACCATCGCCACGCGCGAGCACATCAACAAGCTCATGGCCGACATCAAGTCGCTGGAAGGGGGCAACAAGCGGCTGCAAGGCGGCTCGCTCGACAAGGGCCCGGCCGGCGATCGGCGCATTGCCTTCCGCGGCCGCGGCGACCGCCGCTACATCAGCGCGTTGCGCGTGAAGGGCAAGCGCATCCTGGTATTGCTCGACACCTCGGCGAGCATGATGGATGACGACGTGGTGAAGATCATCCGGCTGCGGAACCAGCCCGAGGCCGCGCGCAAGCTCGCGCCCAAGTGGCGTCGCGCGCTCGACATGGTGCAGTGGCTCGCGGCGCAGCTGCCCGACAACAGCCAGTTCCAGGTGTACGGCTTCAACGTGAAGGCCAATGCCCTGCTCAGCGATACCAAGGGCAAGTGGCTCGACTCGAACGATCCACGCGTGGTCCAGCAGGTGCTCACCGCGGCGCGCAACATCGTGCCCTCGGATGGCACCAGCCTGGTGAACGCGCTGCTCGCCGCGCGCATGATCAATCCGCAGCCCGACCAGATCATCCTGATCACCGATGGCCTGCCGACGCAGGGTTCGGTGGCACCGTCCCGCAAGTTCATCAACGTGCGCGAACGCGAGAAGTTGTTCGACGACGCGATGAAGACCATGAACAAGGACATGCCGATGGACATCGTGCTGCTGCCCATGAAGGGCGACCTGCTCGCGGCGCACGCGTACTGGCGGCTCGCGCGCCGCACCGGCGGCTCGTACGTCATTCCGTCGCGCGACTGGCCGTAGCCGGGACTCACGCACATGGCCATCGGTAAACGCCGCGAATTCGAAGTCTTCACGCTGTCGTTCCTCGACTGCATCTGCTGCGGCTTCGGCGCCATCATCCTGCTGCTGGTGCTCACCGACGTGGGCCAGCCGATCGTGATCGAGCGCAGCGAGAAGGATCTCAAGGGCCAGATCGATGCCCTGCAACGCCAGTTGTTCGACCTGCGCGGCGAGACCGACGTGCTGAACCGCGAGCTGCAGGGGCGAACCAAGGAGCTCGATTCGGACAAGCTGCGCGCAGCCGTGCTCGCGGGGGATCTGTCGAAGATTCGCGGTGAGTTCAAGGCCAGCATGGGCGAGGCGACGGTCACCAACAAGGTCGAGCAGGAGCTCGTGGCCCTGCACCAGACCCTGACCGCGGAGATGCAGCGCCTGCTCAAGAACGCGCCGAAGCGCATCGACACCATGCCGGCCGTCGGCGGCATCCCGGTCGACAGCGAGTGGATCATCTTCTGCATCGACACCTCGGGCAGCATGCAGGCCGACAACTGGCAGAACATGCAGAACGTGGTGCGCGAGATCCTCGACATCTATCCCAAGGTGAAGGGCATCCAGGTGCTGGACGACGAGGGCAAGCCGTTGTTCCCGAGCACCAAGGGGCAGTGGCTGCAGGATTCCCCGGCGCAACGGGCCAAGATCCAGTCGGCCATGGTCAACTGGAAGGCCTACAGCAATTCGAGCCCCGTGGAAGGTATCGGCGCCGCGGTGCAGGGGTGGTGGGCCGCCGACAAGAAGATCAGCGTGTATGTCATCGGCGACGACTTTACCGGCGGTTCCATCGAGGCCGCGCTCGCAGCGGTGCGCAAATACAACCCCGTGGACCGCCAGGGCCGGCACCGCATCCGCATCCATGCCATCGGCATGCCCGATGGTCCCAATTCCCCGCCGTTTATCAATTCCCGGTTTGCTGCTCTAATGCGGGCCATGTGTGACGACAATGAAGGCACCTTCGTCGGGCTCACGGTCGGCGGCCCCAGCTGCGCCGTTTCGATCGACGTGCTCGGCCAGCCTCGCTGCGTCGGTAGCTAGGAACGAACGGATACCGGTGACTGCATGAACCGCGCCTCCACATCGCTCGCGTTTGCCATCGGCCTGCTGGTGCTCGGCGGCTGCGCGAAAGTCGCGGTGCGGCCCGAGGGCGACCTGCCCAAGCCGTTGATCGTCGCGACGCCGGCCAAGGTCGGCGTCGTGGTCACGCCGGAGGCCGGCAACTACACGCACAAGGAGTCGCGCGCCAGCGTCGACTACGAAGCCGACCTGGGTCCATCGCACAAGCACCTGGTCGAGGAGATCTTCAAGGCCGAGTTCACCGATGCGAAGCTGTTCGAAAGCGTCGATGCCGCGCGCCTCGAGCCCGGCCTCATGGCCATCTTCGAACCGCGCATCGAGCAGTTCTCGTTCGCGAACGCGAAGGAAACCGGCGGCGTGTATTGCGCGGTGACCATCCGCTACAACATCGCGATCTATGCGCCCGATGGTTCGCTGGTCGACAACCTCACGCTCACGGGATATGGCAGCGGGCCCGCGCCGAAGATCGGCAACGGCGAGGAGGAGCTCGGCATCGCGGCCTATGCGGCCATGCGAGACGCGGCCGCGAAGTTCCTCACGCAGTTTCCCGGACTGGACATCGCGAAGCCGCTGCTGGCTTCACACGCGATCGAACCCCGCGCACCCGCCGTGACTGGAACGACGGACGCCGCGGCCGGCGGGCCGGAGATGAGCATCGAGACGGTGCCGATCAACGATCCGCCGGTGGTGTCGACGGCTACTCCTTCTTCTCAGGCTCCGTCTTCCCGGCCGGGCTCGGCTGCTCCGCTGCCGGCGCCGGCTGATCAGCCGGCGGCGCCTCCGGCGCCTTCTCAGTCGCCTTCCCAGATGGCGCCGCTTCTGACGACGAAGTCGGCGTCGTCACTCTGACCAGCACCCGCTCGACGAACACCACGTCGTCCGTGGGAACCGCCGCACCGTTCTCGATGCGCGGCGCATAACGCGAACGCTTCATCGACATTGCCGAGCCCTTCACGATGGCGTCCGGCACATCCGTGGTGGGCGAGGTGACATTGTCGATGCGGCCGTCCCGGTCCACGGTGAAATGCAGCTCGACGTTCTTGACCATGGCTTCGGCCGGGTCGAGCTGCGAACGATCGATGGAGCTGATCGACGGCCGGTAGGCGAGGATGCGGGGCGCCGAGAGGTACCTGGTGTTGTCGACCTGCGCGAACGATTTCCAGGCGTCCGCGTAGGTGTCGTAGGCGCGACGCAACGCGTTTGCAATCAGGTACCAGTCGCCGAGATCGGTGAGCACCTCGCCGCGCAGCTGCTGGTCGACCGGCGAGTTGGAGTCGATGATGGACAGCGCCGTCGCCAGCGCGGTCTCGCCGCGTCGCGATTGGGTGGTGTCGGCGAACACCTGCGCGCCCTGGTTGCCGGTGTTGAACGAGCCGCTGCTGTCGGCACCCTCGACACCGTAGAAGGACTCGAGCCGGAAGGCGCGCGCGATGCCGCGCAGCGGCGCCACGCGGCGCACGTCGTTCTCGTTGCCGGCCTTCTGCAAGATGGCGAGCGCGCGGTCGTAGACATTGCGTTCGCTGGTATAGCGGCGATCCGCCTCGTACCAGCGTGCGAGCTTGTCGAGGCGGTCGAGCAGCTTGATCGAGCTGCGGCCATACGCGGCTTCTTCGACGCGCATGGCGTACAGGGCTTCCTTCTCGGCTTCCTGCCAGCGGCCCGTGGCCGCGTAGGCGTTGATCAGCGCGTCGATGAACTCGACCTGGTTGATGTTGAACAGTCCGTCCGTGTTGCGGGACAGGTCCGCGGCGCGCTTGAGCGCCACGACGGCGGATTCCGGGTCGTTCGCCCCCATGAAGCTGATGCCGAGCCCGTGCAGCGGCGTGATCTGCTGCTTGTCCGCGAGCGTCGACTTCGCCTGCAGGATGCGCAGCGTGCGCTGGTAGTTCTCGATGGCACCGGGGTAGTTGCCGAGCTTGTAGTCGACCGTGGCGAGATTGGTGAGCGGCTTGGTCAACACCAGCTCGTCGGGGCCGTATTGCTCCTCGGTCAGCCTGACCAGCTTTTCCGCGAGCGGGCGCGCGGCGGCGTATTGTCTCGCGTCGTACTGGACACGGAATTCCTTGTAGACCGCCAGGCGATCGGCATCGGTGACGGCGAGCGCTGGTGTCGCGGCCAGCGATAGTGCGAAGGCGACGGCGGTGGCTCCGAGCCACCCGACGGGATTGGTAGCCATGGACGGTGAGCCTACCGCTTTTCCACGCGGGATTGCGGTCGTTTTGTGCATCGCGGAGGTCCGATTGACGACCGCGCAGAACGCTCGCAGGCCACCGCTTTGCTCTGCTTTCCTACAGAACGCCCCGGGGGATTTGCGATCATCCGGGCACACAGGAGTCGTGAATGCCCAAGCAGATCGGTTACGTCGTCGGCAGCCTTCGAAAGGATTCATACAACCGCAAACTCGCGAATGCGCTCGTGAAGCTCGGCCCCACCGACTTCAACTTCAAGGAGCTGCGCATCGGCGACCTGCCGCTGTACAACCAGGACGACGATTCCAGCCAGGCGCCCGAGGTGCAGCGGTTCAAGAGCGAACTGCGTGCGGTGGACGCCGTGATCTTCGTGACCCCGGAATACAACCGCTCCGTACCCGGCGTGCTCAAGAATGCGATCGACCACGCGTCGCGGCCCTATGGCCAGAGTGCCTGGGCCGGAAAACCGGCCGGCATCATTGGCGCATCGATCGGCGCGATCGGTACCGCCGTCGCACAATCCCACCTGCGCATGATCACCGCCTACCTCGACATGCCGACGTTGGGCCAGACCGAGGCGTACATCCAGGTCAAGGATGGATTCTTCGACGACGCCGGCAACATTTCCAATGCCGAGACTCGCAAGTTCCTGCACGGGTGGATGGACAAGTACGCCACCTGGGTGAAGCGGCTCACCACCTGACTCCCTCCGGATAACTGCCGGGTTCGGCCAGATATGCAGGTATCTGCCGGGACTTCCGCCGTGGCAGAAGGTGTCGATGCCTGGGCCGGCGCTCGAACAAACCTTGGCCGAACTGCGCCGCCTCGTGCGCGGCGCCCGCCGGCGCTCCGCGCGCCTGGGCGAAGCCGCGCCCTTGTTGATGAAGCTCCTGCACTCCGCGCGCACCGTGGCGATCGAGCCTCGCGCGGGCGGCGTGGCGTTCCGGCTCGAGGCGCGGGAGTCATCCGGTGATTGCTGCCAGTTCACCTGCGTAGTCCAGGATGCCCGCGATGGTCCGCGGCTCACTCCCTCCGAGCACGAAGTCGCGCGGCAACTATGTGATGGGCGGACGCTCGCGCAGATCGCGCATCTGCGCGGCGTCACGATCAACACGGTCAAATCGCAGGTCCGGCAGATCTTCCGCAAGCTCGACGTCGACAGCCGCGTCGCGTTGGTCCGCCGGTTTTGTCCCTGACTACTGCAGCTTCTTGAAGAACACGTCGACCATGAGCGCGCGGCCGGGTTTCGCCTTCTGGAAGGCCCAGGCCCACAGCGGGATGAGATTCCCCGCGGCGTCGATGTAGCGGTGACGCTTCGGGATCGTCTCCAGTGCCGTGATGCCGTAGCTCCGCAGCGTTCGCATCTCGCCGTAGGTGGCGACGCCATCGGCGTCGAGATCCACCCAGATGCGCAGCTGCGGCCAGATGGCATCCGCCTCGTTGATGAGACCGTCGTCGTTGCCGCCGAGCTCGCGCTGGTCGTACTGCGCGAGTCCGACGAAACCATTCGGCGCGTTGCGGCCTTCGAGCTCGAGCGGCGTGCCGACGCCGAACAACTCGGCGCCATCATCGACGAGGCCGTTGCCGCTGCGATCGAGCGCCAGGAATCCTTCGTCGCCGCCGCGACGCACCCACTGCAGGTGATCGCGCACACCATCGGAGTTCATGTCGAAGTACACCCCGACACCCGGTGCGCCGAGCTCGATGCCGTTGTTGCCGAGGTCGATGACGAGGGGACTGCAGCGAACGAGCGCGTGCGCTGGGGAGAACAGGCATAACAGTGCGCCCGCCTGTAACAGGCGCGTGAGAATCTTCATGGGGACCGTCCTTGGTTGATGAAGAGTTGAGAAAGGATCCGCGTCAGCGGATGCAGCCGTTGTTGTCGTCGGTGCCGCCGCCGCCAGGTTTGTACATCTCGAAGTGCACGGATGTGCCGTCGTGATTCTTCTCTCCGCCGATGGTAAATCCAACACCGTTAGCGCCGATTGTGTAAGTCGCTTCTTCTGCATCAGCGGTCCAGTTGTAGCTGCAGCTGAGCGTGGTCCCGCCGGGCACTTGATCGAAGCCTGGCATGTTTCGCTGTGCGGGCCACGATGCGGGAACCGTGACCGTCAGGCTGGTGCCGCCGAGAACGCTTTGCGCGCCGAATCCGCGTTGATCAACGATCTGACCCGTATATGGGCTGATGCATCTGGCTTCGAAGGCTGCGGCAGCATTCACACGGTTGAGGTTGGAAGAGGCACTGACCGAATGGCCAACATTGACGCCCGCTGTGAAAGCGACCTGGCTTATCGTGCGCACATACACGCTCATGTTGAGCGCCTGGGCGGGTTGCGCGCCAAACACGAGAACTGCGGCCGAAAACAGCATGAATGCGGAAATCTTCTGATTGCATGTGATCATGGGGCAACTCCTTTTGCCTCGGCCTTGGCCAGTTCTTCGAAGTTGGCTAGTCGAACGGTACTCAGCTGGTCCGCGATGACCAGCGCCGGATCCGTCGGGTGCCATTCGCCGGTGACCTCGAACTCCATGTACGTAGACAACAGAACGCGCCGCCGTTGCGCATCGAACTGATTCAGGAGCTCAACTGCCCAGAGGCGATCGGATTCGCTGCTCGCGCGAGCAGTCTGGTAGACATAGCTGAGAACGAGCGCGTCGGGCACCGGGCGCTTGGCCTTGTCGAATTTGCGAACTATGTTCGCGAAGCCCAGTGCAATGGGCAGCGAGGCGGCCTTGGACGCGACGCGCGCGTTGTGGCTCATGACGTAGTTCTTCAGGACGGTTACGTCTTCTGGCCGAAACCCACGCTCGACCAGGACTTGCGTCAACGGCTCGAGGTTTTCCGCTGCCAGGTTCGTGATGAGACCGCGAGGCACATCATCCCATTCGGGATGCTCATTCAAATTGACCTTGTAAGAGCCGTTACCAATGCTTTCGAAGCCGAGCTCTTCGAACTCCGGAATGGGCTTCCGCTGGTCGATCGCGTTCTCCACCTGCCACCTGAAATCGAACTTCTCACGGGCCAAAGTCGCATTCGTGACGACCTGTGAAGGCGTTGCAGCCCGGATCTCGCGAAACCTCGCGCCAAATTCCTTCGCCTGCGCGGCGGTCTTGGCTGCATCCCTCATCATGGGCGCCTTCAACTTCTCATCGAACCCAGCGGCCTGGGCGAGCGCTCCTCCGCCCGCGACCGCGAGCATCAACACTGCCGCTAGTGATCTGCGCATCGATCGGCGCCGACACTGGCAGGAACTGGTGACTTGCATGTCCATCTCCTTCCTGGTGATTGAATCCACGGGGACTCCTTTCCCCAGCGCGCAGCTTAGCCGCGGCTGATGCCCACGCATCACCCGGACGGGTGACGAGCGCGGAAGCTCGTGCGAATCACCAGATTCGCAGTGGTGTCTCACAACACTTGTTTGTCGTTTGGCGGACGAACCCCGACGCCGTAAGTGCCGATTCTTGTTAAGCTTCCGCGCGTGAGCACGACTCCAAGAATTGCGCTGGTCGCGGGTGCCAACGGTCTCGTCGGCGGCTGCCTGGTCCAGGCACTGCTCGAAGCCCCGGACTACTCGCGGGTGTTCGCACTGACTCGCCGCCCCTACGGCCGCGAGCACCCCAAGCTCGCCAATCGCATCGTGGTGTTCGCGCGCATGGCCGAGCAGCTCAAGGGCATGGTGGCGCACGATGCGTTCTGCTGCATCGGCACGACCATCGCCGCGGCCGGTTCGCAGGAAGCGTTTCGCGAAGCGGACGTCGACGCCGTGCTGCTGTTCGCGCAGGCGGCGCGCGCTGCGGGCGCGACCCGGCTGGTCGTGGTCTCCTCGGTCCGCGCGAGCCTGGACTCGAAGAACTTCTACCTGCGCACCAAGGGCGAGATGGAAGACGCGGTCGCGCGCGTGGGATTCCCGTCGCTCGACATCCTGCAGCCCAGCCTGTTGTTAGGGCCGCGCAAGGAGTCGCGGCCGATGGAAGCGCTGGGCCGTCTGTTCGCGCCGCTGCTGAACCCATTCCTCACCGGCTCGCGCGAAGGATTGAAAGCGATTCCGGCGGAGACCGTGGCGCGCGCCATGGTCGGCGCCGCGCGCCGCGGCGCACGTGGTATTTACCGCTACACGTACCCCGCCATCCTGCAGCTTTCCGAGATCCGTCCCCCCCAACCCGTGCCGGCACAACCGGCCAAAAAGACGCCTGCCTGATCCTGGTGCACCCGCAACCGTGACGCGGCGCGCATTTGCCGGAAGCTTCATTCCGTAAAGTCCCGCTCGTCTCCAGGGAAGCGAACTTTCGTTGCAGGGCTGCAACGTAGCCATGGGTTCTGGATGAGCGGCAATCCGTACAACTCGGTCCTGCGGAGCGGCTTCACGCGCCGACTCTGGCTCATCATCTCGGTGGCGATGTTCATCCCCGTCGCTCTCGGCGCGCTTGCCCGTTGGTTCGACGCCGAAGAACGGCGCGCCTCGTTGCAGAACCAGGAGCTCACCGCGCTGTCGCGCGACAAGGCCTCGACGCTGGTGTTCAACGGCCGCGAAGTGCCGGCGAATTTCGCACGCGGCCTCGAAGGCCGTTATCTCGTGGTGCTGGACGAGGCGGGCACCGCGCGCTTCAGCAGCAGTCCGGTGCCGGAAGAACTGGTGGAGCTGTTCGCGCGACGTGCCACGCATGCCGTCGACGCGCCCGGTGGCACCACCATCCTCGCCTGGTATGCCTCGGGCCGTGAATGGCGTGGCGCGATGACCCACGTGCCGCCGCTGCCAGATGGCGATATCTCGGGTCCCGCGACCGTCGTCGCGTTCGCACCCGAAGTGAGTTTCGGTGCTTCGTTCACCGAGCTGGTGCCTGCCACGCTGGGCCTGCTCGCGCTGGTGCTGCTGTTGTCGTTCGCGGTCGCCGCCGTGGTTGCCGAACGATACCTGCCGCCATTGCGCGCACTGCATCGGGCGCTGGTGCGGCTGCGGGAGCGCAAGTTCGAGACGTTGCCGCGTTTCGCGGTCAACGAGCTCGCGCCCATCGAGCGGGAATTCAACGTCACCTCGCTCTCGTTGCAGCGCGACTGGCGTGCCTTCGAAGTGCTGGGCGAAGTGGATCGTGCGCTGCTCGCGGCGAGCGAGATCGACCGCGCGCTCGACATCGTGCTACCCAAGTTCCGCGAGCTGACGCGCGCGCAGTGCGTGGGCGTGATCCTCGTCGACCCCACGGCCCATTCACACGGACGGCTGTTCACGGCGGCGCTGGGCGCGGAAGAACTGCCCGTGCAGCGCGTCACCTTCGACGGCGCCATGATCGCCACCGTGCGCGAAGCGCCCGAGGGCCTCACCATCGCGCGCGTCGAGGAGACGCGGCACGGTTTCCTGACCTCGATGGCCGACGCGGGCGCGGAGTTCTTCTGGATCTGGCCCGTCCTCGACGAGGAGCGGCTCTCGGCCATGCTCATCGTGGGATACCACGGCGAACCGGCGCGCGATCCGGCAGTGGCCGACTACGGCGCCGCGTTCGCGGAACGGCTGCGCGCGGCGCTGTCGAACTCGGCGCGCGACGAGCGGCTGTATCGGCAGGCGCACTACGATCCGCTGACCCAACTACCCAATCGCGCGTTGTTCCGCGACCGGCTTGCTCAGGAGCTCGCAGCCGCGGCTTCGGGCCTCACGCGGGGCGCGCTGATGTACGTCGATCTCGATCATTTCAAGCGCGTCAATGACACGCTGGGGCACAGTGCCGGCGACCAGCTGCTGTCGATCGTGGCGCATCGCCTGAAAGCCTGCACGAAGGAGGGCGACACGGTGGCGCGCCTCGGCGGCGACGAGTTCACGGTGCTGCTGCGCAACGTGGGCGACGGCGAAACCGCGCGACAGATCGCCGACCGCGTGATCCGCTCGCTCGCGCTGCCCGCGAACCTCGGCGGGCGCGACTACCAGATGCGTGCCAGCGTCGGCGTCACGCTGTTTCCCGACGACGGCACGGAGCTCGAGGAAGTCATCCGCCAGGCGGATCTCGCCATGTACCGCGCCAAGGCCCAGGGCCGCGGCCGCGCGATTTTCTTCGAACGCGAGATGACGCAGCGGCGCACCAGTTTCACCGACAGCGGCCTGCACCGCGCATTGCGCCGGCGCGAGTTCGCGTTGTTCTACCAGCCGCAGTTCTCGCTGCATGACGGGCGCCTGTGCGGCGTCGAGGCGCTGTTGCGCTGGCAGACGCGCTACGACGGCATCAAGCTGCCGGGCGAGTTCATCCCGGCGGCGGAGCACTCGGGCCTGATCACCGACATCGGCGGCTTCGTGCTGGATTCGGCCAGCGCGCAGTACGCGGAGTGGGTGCGTGCGGGCATCGCGCCGCGCAGCTTTTCGGTCAACGTGTCGGTGCAGCAGATCAAGGACCAGAACTTCGTCGCGCTGGTCCAGAAGGCGCTGCACCAGCACGGCATCCAGCCGGGGAGCCTCGAGCTCGAGCTGGTCGAATCGGTGCTGGCCGACAGCGAGGTCGAGGAGCCGCTGTCCGCGCTCGCGCGCCTGGGCGTCAAGCTGGCGCTCGATGACTTCGGAACGGGCTATTCCTCGCTCAATTACCTGCGCCGTTACCCGGTGCACACGGTAAAGCTGGACCGCAGCTTCCTGGATGAAGTCCCACAGAACGATTCCGCGGGTGCACTGGTCGAATCCGTCATCACCATGGCGCATACGCTCGGAAAACGCGTGACGGCCGAAGGCGTGGAATCCGCGGAACAGCTGGATTTCCTGCGCTCTCGCGGCTGCGAGGCGGCCCAGGGCTTCTTCCTCGCACGGCCCATGTCGGCCGCGTCGCTCACCGAGATCCTGGAATCGCGCCGGCCCGGTTCGGAGATCGGCGATGAGCGCGCCGCGGGTTAGCGACTACGTCTTCCTGATCGCGCTGGCGGGATGCAGTGCGACGCCCCAGACACGTGTACCCGATCCTGCGGCCTCGAGCCGCGTGGAGAGCGCGCAATGGGAACGTGGTATCGACGAGCTCTCGATGCGCAAACCCGGCGAGGCGCTCGCGAACTACGCGCTTTCCCTGCAGGGCACGCGTTATCGCTACGGTGGCGCGAGCCGCGACGGCTTCGACTGCAGCGGCCTGGTGTTCTACGCCCATCGCCGTCTCGGCCTCGAAGTGCCGCGCACCTCGAACGACCAGGCGGAGGAGGCCGAGCACGTCAAACGACGCAAGCTCGAACGCGGCGACCTGGTGTTCTTCAGGATAGATAGTCGCAAGGTCAATCACGTCGGCATCTACGTGGGTGATCATCGCTTCGTGCATGCGCCCGGTGATGGCAAGCCGGTGACCGTGAGCTCGCTCGACGACGAGTTCTACGCGGAGTCCTTCTCGGGCGCCGGCCGCTACTGGGATCGCCTTCCGCACTGACGCTGCGCCGCGGCGGAACACGCGCGCGCTTATGTCGAATCTCCATCGGCCCGATGAATATTTCGGTCTGCGAACTGCGACAGCGTGCTCAGTTCGCCCGTTGACCGTATATGGCTCGCTTCGCACACTGCAAAGCGAGTGAGAAGGGCCGCGTTCCTGGGGAGGTACACGCGGTTCCGTCGGTCGTTTCGGGGAAGCTGAATCAATGAGTGCCAAGCCAGATTACGTCGTGAACACACTGACGAGACCTACCGGTGCAGCCGCCAAGGGCGGTTATGTCATCAATTTGACCTCGTCGACGACGCCGATGGCGCTGTCACAGCCGAAGGACCCGACGCTCGCCCAGTACACCTTCTTCGTGAGCCGCCGCCGCGAGGATGGCCGCGAACGATTCCGCCTGCACATGGGTTACTTCGAGACCATGTCAGCCGCCGAAGAAATGCTGGCCGTGGTGCGCGAGGTGTATCCGAGCGCCTGGGCGGGCGAAGCGCCTGGCAAGAACCTGCGTCCGAACAATGCCGCGGCTCCGGCAGCTCCGGCTGCGCCGCGTGCCGTTGCGCCGAGCGCGCCCGCTCCGCAATCGAAAGCTCCCGCGGCGCCGGCCGCTCCGCCGC
>DATEII010000082.1:0-13795 GCA_035279135.1 Steroidobacteraceae bacterium | reverse complement strand
ACGCGCAAGTTCGACGGCGAGCAGTTCCTGACCAGCGAGAGCCAGGGCCTCACGGTCGACTACTACATCAAGTGGCGCATCAGCGACGCGGAGCAGTTCTACCAGTCGACCAGCGGCGGCGACGAAGGTCGCGCCGAGTCGCTCGTCGGGCAGAACATCCAGGACGGACTCAAGAACGCAGTCGCGGGCCGCACCCTGCGCGAAATCGTGATCTCGGACCGCAACGAGATCACCGGTGAGTTCATGGCGCGTTCTTCGGAAGCGTTGTCCAAGTTCGGCATCCAGCTGGTCGACGTGCGCATCCAGAAGATCGACCTGCAGGAAGACGTGGCCGCTCGCGTGTACGAGAGCATGAAGCAGGGCTTCGAAGGTATCGCGCGCACCCAGCGCGGCGAGGGCGATCGCGAGTCGCAGACCATCCGCGCCACCGCCGAGCGCAAGCGCACCGAGATCGTCTCCAAGGCCAACGCCGACGCGCAGCGCATCCGTGGTGAAGGCGAGTCGACGGCTGCCGGGCTCTACGCCGCCGCTTACAACCGCAATCCCGAGTTCTATGCGTTCTGGCGCAGCCTGCAGGCCTACCGCAATTCGCTGGGCCGGGAAGGCGACATCATCGTGGTCTCGCCGGACAGCGAGTTCTTCCGCTATCTCAAGAGCCCGACGCCACAAAAACGCTGACGGCGCAGGCTCCGTAAATCTCCTCGATCAATTTCCGACCGGGCGCGTGGGCGCAATTTCTTCATGGGCAAATTCGTCATCATCATCGGCACCCAGTGGGGTGACGAAGGCAAGGGCAAGGTCGTGGACCTGCTCACCGAGCGCGCCGCCGCGGTCGCGCGCTTCCAGGGCGGTCACAACGCCGGGCACACGCTGGTCATCGGCGGCAGGAAAACCGTCCTCTCGCTGATTCCGTCCGGCATCCTGCACGAGAACGTGCAGTGCCTGATCGGCAACGGCGTGGTGCTGTCGCTCGAGGCGCTGTTCCGGGAATCGCAGACCCTGATCGAGCAGGGCGTGGACGTGTTCGCGCGCCTGCGCATCTCGCCCAACTGCCCGCTGATCCTTCCGTCGCACGTGTCGCTCGACAAGGCGCGCGAGGCGGCGCGGGGTGCCAATGCCATTGGCACCACGGGCCGCGGCATCGGTCCGGCCTACGAGGACAAGGTGGCGCGCCGCGCCGTGCGCGTGCAGGACCTGTTCCAGCGCGAGAAATTCGCCGCCAAGCTCGGCGAGATCCTCGACTTCCACAACTTCACGCTGCAGCAGTACTTCAAGCAGCCGCCGGTCGACTTCCAGAAGACGCTCGACGAGCAGCTCTCGTACGCGGAGCGCGTGCGGCCGCTCCTCAGTGACGTCACCCAGACGCTGGCGGTGTTGCGGGAGAAGAAGGCCGACGTGATGTTCGAAGGCGCGCAGGGCGCGATGCTCGACGTCGACCACGGCACGTATCCCTACGTCACGTCCTCGAACACCACGGGCGGCTTTGCCGCCACGGGCACGGGTCTCGGCCCGCGCGCCTTCGATTACGTGCTCGGCATCGTGAAGGCGTACACCACGCGCGTCGGAGGCGGGCCATTTCCGACGGAGCTGTTCGACGAATACGGCGAGCATCTTTCGCGCGTCGGCCACGAGTTCGGCGCGGTCACAGGCCGCAAGCGCCGCTGCGGCTGGTTCGATGCCGTGGCGCTGCGGCGGTCGATCATCCACTCGAGCGTGTCGGGACTCTGCCTCACCAAGCTCGACGTGCTCGACGGTCTCGACACGTTGCAGATCTGCGTGGGCTACAAATCAAACGGCGTGGTCTCGAAGGAGCCGCCCTTGTTCGCGGACGCCTTCGCGGACGTGGAGCCCGTGTACGAGGAAATGCCGGGCTGGAAGGAATCCACGATCGGCGTGACTTCGTACGACGCGTTGCCCGGGAATGCACGCGCGTACCTCGAACGCCTGCAGCAGCTGGCGGGTGTGCCCATCGACATCATCTCGACGGGCCCGGACCGCGATCAGACCATCGTGCTCAGGCATCCCTTCGACTGACGTAGGCGATCTCCGACAGGCGCCGTCGACGCGCGCCGCTTGCGCGAAAATTCTCACGCGTAACTAACAAAGATTGTGAGGCCGCGGGCGGCGGCACTTTTTATACTCCCGCGGATGATTCAGCTCGCGGCGAACGAAGCCGCAGCGGTGCACGCGGTGCCGCTGCCGGCCAGTCATTGGTGTCTGTTCCTCGACGTGGATGGCACGCTGCTCGAGCTTGCCTCCACGCCGCACGCGGTGATCGTGGAGCCCGCGTTGCTCGGGCTGCTGGCGCGCCTGCGCCGCGCGGCCGACGGCGCGCTGGCGCTGGTCAGCGGACGCACCATCGCCAATCTCGATGGCCTCTTCGGCACGGATTTCCCGGCGGCCGGCCTGCATGGTTGCGAACGTCGCGATGCGCGCGGTGAGTTGCACGTCGCGCAGGTGGCCACCGAACAGCTCGCCGGCGTGCGCGTCGGCCTCCGCGACATGGTTACGCGGCATCCCGGCCTCATGCTCGAGGACAAGGGCGCCGGACTCGCGCTGCATTTCCAGGGCGCACGCGAGCTCGAGCACCAGCTGCGCGCCGAAGTTGCGCTGCTCGCGGCGCCGCTGGTGCCGGAATTCACGATCCTCGACGGTCACGCGGTACTCGAGGTGAAGCCCGCGGCGCATACCAAGGACAGCGCGGTCACGTCCTTCATGCAGGAGGCGCCGTTCAAGGGGCGCGTGCCGATCTTCATCGGCGATGACCAGACCGACTACGGTGGATTCGCCGCGGTGCGGCGCTTCGACGGGCTCGCGATCGCGGTCGGGCCGCGCGTGAAGTCCGAATGGTGGCTGCCCGGCCCCAAAGCCGTGCACGAGTGGCTCGAACAGCTCGCGGCGCCCGTGACGGTGTCCACGTGAACTACGGCGTGATCGGCAACTGCCAGGTCGCGGCCCTGGTGGACGAACAGGCGCGCATGGTCTGGGCCTGCCTGCCGCGGCCGGACGGTGACCCGGTGTTCTCGTCGCTGCTCATGAAGGAGGGCGGCGACTCGGACAAGGGTGTGTTCGCGGTCGACATGGTCGATCTCACGCGCACCGAGCAGTCCTACCTGCGCAACTCGGCGATCCTCGAAACTCGGCTTTACGACGCGCATGGCGGCGTGATGCGCATCCTGGATTTCGCGCCACGCTTCCGCACGCGCGGTCGAGTATTCCGCCCGATGATGTTCGTGCGCGCCGTGGAGCCGGTGGCGGGGCGTCCCACGCTGCGCCTGCGTCTCCGACCGACGGCCGGCTTCGGCGAACGTTCCGAGCCGGGCATTTCCGGCAGTCATCACATCCGTTTCAGTGCCGATGGGCTGCACTACCGCGTGACCACCGACGCATCGCTGGCCGCGCTGCTCGAGAACCGGCCCGTGGTGCTGGAGCGCCCGCTGCATTTCATCATCGGGCCGGACGAGACGCTGCAGGAGTCACCCGAGGCTTTGGCCCGCGAGTTCCTCGGCGCGACGCTCAGCTACTGGCAGGAGTGGGTGCGCACGCTGGCCGTGCCAGCCGACTGGCAGGACGCGGTGATCCGCGCGGCCATCACGCTCAAGTTGTGCACCTACGAGGACACGGGCGCGGTGCTCGCGGCGCTGACCACGTCGATCCCCGAAGCGGCCCACAGCACGCGCAACTGGGACTACCGCTACTGCTGGCTGCGCGACAGCTACTTCGTGGTGCAGACGCTGAACCGCCTGGGCGCGACGCGCACCATGGAGGCCTATCTACACTACATCGATCACATCATCGCCAACTCGACCGCCGACACGCTGCAGCCGCTCTACGGCATCACGGGCGACCCGCGTGCCGAGGAGAAGATCGCCACCTCGCTGTCGGGTTACCGCGGCATGGGACCCGTGCGCTTCGGCAACCTGGCCGCCGAGCAGCTGCAGCACGACGTCTACGGCTCGGTGATCCTCGCGGCCACGCAGCTGTTCTTCGACGAGCGGCTGGTGCGCAGTGGCGACCAGACTCTGCTCGAGCGCCTGTACCGGCTGGGCAAACGCGCCGTCGCCACCTTCGAGGAGCCGGACGCGGGGCCGTGGGAATTCCGCGGCCGGATGCAGCGTCACACGTTTTCCGCGACGATTTCCTGGGCGGGCTGCGACCGGCTGAGCCGCATCGCGCGCCGCGTCGGTGATTCGATCGCCGCGCGCGAGTGGGGCGCGCGCGCGAGTTACATGCGCGAGGAGATCCTCGCGGGCGCGTGGAGCGAAGAGCGCCAGTCGTTCACCTCCGCGTTCGGCAATCGCGACCTCGATGCCACCGCGCTGCTGCTGCCCGAGCTCGGCCTGTTGCCGGCCACGGATCCGCGTTTCCTCAAGACGCTGGAACGCATCGAGGAAGAGCTGCGCGTTGGTGACCTGCTGTTCCGCTACAAACATGCCGATGACTTCGGTCATCCGGAAAACGCGTTCACCATCTGTGCCTTCTGGTACGTGAACGCGTTGGCCGCGGCCGGTCGCCTCGAAGAAGCGCGCGAGCGTTTTTCGCGGTTGCTGGAGCGACGCAACCCGCTCGGCCTGCTCTCGGAAGACCTCAATCCCACGAGCGGTGAGCTGTGGGGGAATTTTCCGCAGACCTACAGCATGGTGGGAGTCATCGGCAGTGCGCTCCGGCTGTCACGCAGCTGGGAGGAGATCGTATGAGCCGACTGGTGGCGGTCTCGAACCGCATTTCCGTACCCAAGCGAGGCGCCGTGCCCGGCGGCCTGGCCGTGGGATTGTTGTCCGCCATGCAGGCGCGACGTGGCCTGTGGTTCGGCTGGGACGGCGAGACCGTCGAGACGGCCTCGGCTGATCCGGCCGTGGTGCGCAAGGACGGCATCACCTTCGCGTCCATCGATTTCGACCAGGCCGAGTACCGCGATTTCTATCTCGGCTTCTGCAACGGCGCGTTGTGGCCGCTGTTCCATTACTTCGTCGACGGCTTCCGTTACAACGACGCGCACTACGAAGCCTACCAGCGCATGAACCAGCGCTTCGCGCGCATGCTCCAGCCGTTTCTCGAGCCCGACGATCTCATCTGGGTCCATGACTACCACCTGTTGCCGCTCGCGCAACGCCTGCGCGAAGCGGGCCTCCGACAACCCATCGGGTTGTTCCTGCACATCCCGTTTCCCAACATCGAGGTGCTGCGCGTGTTGCCGGTGTACGGCGAGCTGTTGCAGGCCATGCTGGCGTACGACGTGCTCGGCTTCCAGACCGAGACCGATCGCGACGCATTCCGCGGCGCCGTGGCGTACGTCTGGGGACCGCAGGCGCTGACCGATGACGAGTCGGTAACGGTAGGTGGACGTCGCGTGATCACGGGCGTGTATCCCATCGGCGTCGACGTCGACTCCATCCAGCGCGAGGCCACCGAGTCGCTGGCCACGGATTCCGTCCGGCGCATGCTCGCCGGCTTGTTGGGTCGCCGGCTCATGATCGGGGTCGACCGGCTGGACTACAGCAAGGGACTGGTTGAACGCTTCAAGGCCTACGAGCGATTCCTGGAGACCCACCCCGAGAACCAGAACCGTGTGTCCTTCCTGCAGATCGCGCCGCTGTCGCGCGCGGACGTGCGCGCGTACGCCGAGATCCGGCGCGATCTCGAGCAGACCACGGGTCGCACCAATGGCCGGTTCGCCGACACCGACTGGACGCCGATCCGTTATCTCAACCGCAACTTCCCGCACGACGTGCTCATGGGATTCATGCGCTCGGCGCTGGTGGGCATCGTGACGCCGGTGCGTGACGGCATGAATCTCGTCGCCAAGGAATTCGTGGCGGCCCAGGACCCGGCCGATCCCGGCGTGCTGATCCTCTCGACGCTGGCCGGCGCGGCGCGCGAGCTCGGCAGCGCCGTCATGGTCAATCCCTACGACACGCGCGGCATGGCGCACGCCATCCAGCACGCGTTCAACATGCCGCTGGCCGAGCGACGTGAGCGCCACCAGGCCATGATCGAGGTGCTGCGGCGCAATTCCATCGCGCACTGGCACACGAGCTTCGTCAACACGCTCGAATCCCTGCAGGCGCCTCGCCTTCATCGGCGCGCCAGTTGATGCCGTAAGATCCCGGGCGCATGGGCGCCACTAACAAAAGCGATACACCTGCGGCAGTCGCGCTCATGTTGGCCGTGGTGGCGGCCATGTTGCTCGCGAATTCACCGCTCGGGCCTGCCTACCAGGCCTGGCTGGCGCACGAGCTCACCATCGGCATCGCGCCGCTGGCACTGACCAAGTCGGTGCTGCACTGGATCAACGACGGCCTCATGGCCATCTTCTTCCTGCTGGTCGGCATCGAGATCAAGCGTGAGGCGACCGTGGGCGAGCTCGCGAGCCTGGATCGTGCCGCGCTGCCCGCCATCGGTGCGCTCGGCGGCATGCTCGTGCCGGCGCTGGTGTACCTCGCGTTCAACGGCGGCAATCCCGACACGCGTGCGGGATGGCCGATCCCCACGGCCACGGATATCGCGTTCGCGCTCGGCGTGCTCGCACTCGTCGGCCCGCGCGCGCCGGCATCGCTGCGCATTTTCCTGCTGGCGCTCGCGGTCATCGATGACCTCGGCGCCATCGTGCTGATCGCGGTGCTGTTCACCGCCGGCCTGTCGTGGCAGGCCATGGCACTCGCCGCCATCTGCCTCGGGGCGCTGCTGGCGTTGAACCGGCTGCACGTGCGACGGCGCACGCCTTACGTGCTGGTGGGCTTCCTGCTGTGGCTCGCGGTGCTCAAGTCCGGCGTACACGCCACGCTGGCCGGCGTGATTCTCGGCCTCGTGCTGCCACCGCCGCGGGACAAGGGACCGAACGTGGCCGCACGCTTCGAACACGCGCTGAATCCGTGGGTCACGTTCGTGATCCTGCCACTGTTCGCACTGGCCAATGCCGGTGTGCCGCTCGCTGGACTGGGCGCGGGCGTGTTGCTGCATCCGGTGACCCTGGGGATCGCGCTCGGACTGCTGGCCGGCAAACTCGTCGGCGTCTTCGGCTTCAGCTGGCTGGCCGTGCGCCTCGGCTGGGGAAAGATGCCGGGGCAGGTGGGCTGGGCGCACCTGTTCGGCGTCGCGTTGCTCACCGGCATCGGCTTCACGATGAGCCTGTTCCTCGGCGCGTTGGCGTTCACGGACGAGGGATTTCATGGCGAGATCCGTCTCGGCGTGCTCGCGGGATCCACCTGCGCGGCGATTGCGGGCGTGTTGTGGCTCAGGATGGGGCCAAGGTCCCATTCCGCTCGGAACGGTGCCGGCCAAGGCTCCGGTCAGGCTCCGCCTTCCGCCTGATCTTCGTCCGCAATGGGAGGCCCGACGGTATCGACGATGGCCTCTAACAACTTCCCCGGCGGAATGGGCTTGCGCAGGAAGGCGGCCGCGATCACGCGTGCCGGTTCCTCGACCGTCGGATCGTCGCTGCCGCTGATCAACACCACGGGCAGGTTCATTCCCGTGATCATGGGGTGCACCGCCAGCTCGAGCCCGGTCATGCCGCCCAGGTGGATGTCGCAGACCACGCAGGCGGCGCCACACAACGCGGCGACCTTGAGGAATTCCTCGGCACAGGCGAAGGCATGGCTGCGATAACCGGCCGCATTGATCTGGCGGTCCAGGGCCTTGCGCACGGACTCGTCGTCATCGATGACGGCGACCAGTTTTCTCTTGGGCGGCATTTGTTCGTTTCCCGATCCGCCGCGCGTTATACGGGCGCAGGCAGGTGGCGTATTGCTCCGGCCTGCCAACAAGTTGTTGGTACGTGCCAGGCCGTGCGGGGTTCCCAGTCACCGGAAACATCGCTGTGAACTCCATCGCAAAAGTCCCCAGCGCCATGGGAGTCGCCTCGCGCCTGGCCTACGAATACGCGCGCACCCGGGGTATCACGGTCCGTTCGCTGCTGCGGCGGGTGGGGTTGTCCGCCGACGATCTCGAGAACCCGCGCACACGCATCCCGGTCAGTGACCAGATCGAGTTCCTGAACCTGGTGGCGGACGAAGTGGGTGACGACCTGCTCGGGCTGCAACTCGCCAGCCAGTTCGACCTGCGCATGGCCGGCCTTCTGTACTACGTGTTCGCATCGTCCGTGACGCTGCGCGAAGTGTTCGAGCGCGGCGCGCGTTACAGCGCGGTCGTGAACGAAGGCGTGGTGCAGAAATTCATCGATGGCCGCCACGCGGGACTGGCCATCCGCTACGCGGGCGTGCGCCGCCAGGCCGATCGCCACCAGATCGAATTCTGGGTGGTCGCTCTGATCCGCATGTGCCGCCAGCTGACGGGACGACACCTGCGGCCGATGCGCGTGCGCCTCACGCATTTTCGCGGGCGCGGACAGGCGCGGCTCGAGCGGTACATCGGCTGCGGCCTGGAGTTCGGCGCCGACTCGGACGAGATCCTGTTCGCGCGCGACGTCCTGCAGCTGCGAGTGGTGAACGCCGATCCGTATCTCAACCGCCTGCTGGTCGAGGCCTGCGAGCACGCACTGGCCAGCAGCCGTTCGCCGGACTCGTTCTCTGCACGCGTCGAGAATGTCGTCGCGCCGTTGTTGCCACATGGCGAGGCGCGCGCCGCCGTGGTGGCCGCCAGGCTCGGCGTGAGCCCCCGCACGCTCGCGCGCCGGCTCGCCGAGGAGGGGCTGACCTTCTCGCAACTGCTGGGCCGGCTGCGACTGGACCTGGCGCGTCGTTACCTGGTGCAGGAACGGCTGGCGATTTCCAAGGTCGCGTGGCTGCTCGGCTACCAGGAAGTGGGTGCGTTTTCGCACGCGTTTCGCCGCTGGACCGGCAAGTCACCGAGCGAAGTGGCGCGCGTGAACGAGCGCAAGTAACGCGCTCCTGCGACGCGCTGCCCCTAGGTCCCATTTCCCGTCGGGGGGCCACGGCAAAGGCTACGACGGTGAGTCTGCGCCTTCCCTTGCTCGACTGGCTGTCACAGTACCGTGCCGACTGGCTGCGTCCCGACGTGCTCGCGGGACTGACCACCGCGGCCGTCGTGATCCCGAAGGCCATGGCCTATGCGACCGTGGCGGGCCTGCCCATCGAGATCGGCATCTACACTGCCATCGTGCCCGCGCTGGTGTACGCGGCGCTGGGTTCCTCGCGCGTGCTCAGCGTGAGCACGACCACGACCATCGCGATCCTGGTGGGCACCGAGCTCGCGCAGGCAGTCCCGGACGGCGATCCTGCGAAACTGCTGCAGGCGCTGGTGACGCTCGCGCTGCTGGTCGGCATCGTGCTCGGACTCGCCTCGGTGCTGCGGCTCGGGTTCTTCGCGGACTTCGTCTCCTATCCCGTGCAGGTGGGCTTCAAGGCCGGCATCGGTTTCGTCATCGTCGCCGACCAGGTGCCCAAGCTCCTCGGCATCAAGATCCACAAGGAAGGATTCTTCCGCGACGTGTGGTCGATCTTCGAAGCCATTCCCAAGGCCATGCTGCTCACCGTCGTGGTCGGGCTCGGGACCATCGCGGCGCTGGCGTTTATCAAGCGCTTCGCGCCGAAGTGGCCCGCGCCGCTGCTCGTGCTCGGCGCGGCCATCGCGGCGACGGCGCTGTGGGCCTTGCAGGCGCGCGGCGTCTCGGTGGTGGGCGCCGTGCCGTCGGGATTGCCGTCGTTCCGCTTGCCGGATCTGTCGCTCGCGCAGGCCATGTGGCCGGGTGCGCTGGGCATTGCGCTCATGAGTTTCACCGAGACCATCGCGGTGGGTCGCGCGTTTGCGCGCACCGACGATCCGCTGCTGAAACCCAATGGCGAATTGCTGGCCACGGGCGCCGCCAACGTGGTCGGCGGATTCCTGGGCGCCATGCCCGCGGGTGGCGGCGCATCTCAGACCGCCATGAACCGCGGCACCGGCGCACGCACGCAGGTGTCGTGCATCGCGAGTGCGCTGGTGGCCGTGCTCGCGGCCTTGTTCCTGTCGCCGCTGATCGCGCTGATGCCGAATGCGTCCCTGGCCGGCGTCGTGATCGTCTATTCATTGGGACTCATCCAGCCCGGTGAATTCCGCGACATGCTCAGGGTGAGGCGCACGGAGTTCATCTGGGCCGTGGTCGCCATGCTCGGCGTGATGGTGCTCGGCACGCTCAAGGGCATCCTGGTCGCGATCATCGTTTCGCTGGTGGCGCTCGGCTTCCAGGCCGCCAATCCGAAGCTGTACGTGCTCGGGCGGGAACCGGGGACCACCAAGTTCCGGCCACGCTCGGCGCAGCATCCGGATGACGAGTTCGTCGACGGGCTGTTGCTGGTGCGGCCCGAAGGGCGGCTGTTCTTCCTCAATGCGGAGCGCATCGGCGAAAAGCTGCGCGCGCTGATGGCCGAAACACGGGCGCGAGTCGTGGTGCTCGACCTGCGCGCCGTCTTCGATCTCGAGTACTCCGCGCTCAAGACTCTCATCGATGCCGAGTCACGCGCGCGAGCTTCGGGCATCGAGTTGTGGCTCGGTGCCATGCAGCCGGAGGTCGCGGCCGTCGTGAAACGCTCGCCGCTCGGCGAGGCACTGGGCCCGGACCGGATCTTTTCCTCGATCGACACCGCGGTGAACCGCTACCGCGCACCTGGAGTAGTCCATGCGTAAGTCCTCCGAAGACACGCGCAAGAAGGAGATCGGCACCATCGCCGTGCTCCTGCAGCGCCTCAACGAATTCCGCCTGCCGCGCGCACTCGACCTCAAGAAGAAGGTGGACCGCGGCGAGAAGCTCGACGACAGCGATCTCGAGTTCCTCGAAGAGGTCAGGAAAGACACGCCGCAGGTCCAGGCGCTCGTGGTCAAACATCCCGAGTACAAGAGCCTGGTCGACAAGCTCGCGTCGCTCTACGAACACATTTCGCGCAAGGGACTGGAAAATGAGCAAAGAAAATAAGGCCGACGACAAGCTGCGCGGCAAGGACTACGACCAGACGCTGAAGAAGCTGCATGGCGAGCTGGTCAAACTGCAGCAGTGGGTGGTGCACAAGGGGCTGAAGGTCTGCGTCGTGTTCGAAGGGCGCGACGGTGCGGGCAAGGGCGGCGCCATCAAGGCCATCACCGAGCGCGTGAGCCCGCGCGTGTTCCGCGTGATCGCGCTGACCTCACCGAGTACGCGCGAGCGCAGCCAGATGTTCATCCAGCGCTATATCCCGCACCTGCCGGCCGCCGGTGAGGTCGTGATCTTCGACCGCAGCTGGTACAACCGCGCGGGCGTGGAGCGCGTGATGGGATTCACCGAGATGGACGAGGTGAAACGTTTCCTGCGCGCCATCCCGCTCGTGGAGAAAGCCATCGTCGATTCGGGCGTCATCCTGATCAAGTTCTGGCTGGAGGTCAGCGAAGAAGAGCAGACGCGTCGGCTGCAGGATCGCGTGCACGATCCGCGCAAGATCTGGAAGCTTTCGCCGATGGATCTCAAGTCGTATAGCCGTTGGTATGAATACTCGCGGGCGCGCGACGACATGTTCGCCGCGAGCGATTCACCACACGCACCCTGGTACGTGGTGCCGAGCGACGACAAGCGGCGCGCGCGGCTCAATATCATCAATCACATCCTGAAGACCGTGCCATACAAGGAAATCCGCGGCGAGAAGATCAAGTTTCCCAAACGGCAGAAACGCGAGGGATACAAGGATCCGAACTATCCGTACAAATACGTCAAGACGGCGTACTAGCACGTGGGGATTGGATGTCGGTGGTAGAGGTGACGGCGCGGGTTTCATGGCATTGAAACGCTTAGGGCTCGCGCGTCCAGAGCTGTCAGCGCAACCGGACGGCGTCGCTTCGACGCCGTTTTCCGATGTGGAGCGCAGCTCCTCTTGGTAGTTCGGACCTGACAGGCGAGTTAGCGCTCCTTCAAAAGAACGCTGACAGCTCTGGACGCGCCAGCCGCGCAACGAGCGACCGCCAAAGAAGAAATGGGGACACTCCTCAATTCCCCGCGCAGCGGGCAAATGGGGTCAGACCTCTCACCGAAGTGCGTGAATCGACTGCGACGGCTGACGAGGTCTGACCCTATTTGCTTAGGAATTGGGGAGTGTCCCCATTTCTTCTTTGAAGCGCGCGAGCCCTAAGCGCTCCGGAAGAATCGAACCCACGGTCCCGCAACCGCGGCCTTACAAGTCCGCCCTCTTGTTACAAGCAAAATGAGGAATGTCCCCATTTCAGCCGAGCCAGCCGCCTTCGAATCCCGCGCGCTGCAGCCCCGCTCGCACGTACTGATTGCGCTTCATGACGGTCCAGATGAGCTCGCTGCGATAGTTCTCGATCATTGCCAGGATCGGGCCCTGGTCGATGCCGAGATATTCGGTGTCGAACCAGCCTTGTCCACGCACGCGGCGGCCGTGGCGCAGCGGCACGTCGTAGTCGAAGCTCGGGTTGAATGCGTCGACGAAGCCGTACTTGCCGTAGATGTAGCGACCGTAGCGCTTGTGCATCTCCTGCGCGGCGGGCAGCACCACTTCAGGCGCGAAGGGTAGTGAGCCCAGCACGGCGGTCGGGGCCACCGTCCCGTCATCGCGCGTTTCGCGGATGTCGACGCCGCGCGCGGAATACGAATAGAACCGGCGCTTCTGACCGAGATAGGTGAGCTCGACGTCGGCCGGGCCGTCGCAGGCTGTCAGTCCCCAGATGTTGGGCCCATAACCACGCCAGTCCATCGGATTGCGGATGGCATACGCACGCTGCGCAAGCACCGCGCGTCGGCTGTTCTCGAAGTAATCCATGTTGAGCGGCCACATGAACTCGTCCTTGATGCCGCGCAGGTCGATCCAGATGTGCGTGTACTGGTGGCCGAACATCGGTCCGAACGTGAGGTGGGTCTGGCCTTCGAGCGTGCCCCAGGCGCGGTAATAGTCGGAGGTCCAGCCGATCCAGGTGCTGCGCGCGGGCGGGAATGTCGGGCTGCCGAGCGCCAGGATGAACACCAGCATGGCTTCGTTGTAGCCGCGCCAGTCGTGTCCGCCGAACTCGAGCTCGGGACTCCAGGCCATGCGGATGTCGGGCGCCATCGCGATGGCCCAGGGCCAGTTCACGCGCTGGTACAACTCGTCGGCGATCTTGCGAATCTCCTGCTCTTCGGGATGGTCCTGGTCGAAGTAGCTGCCGATGAACAACACGCCGGCCATGAGCAGCGCGGTGTCCACGGTAGATAGTTCCGAGTCGCCGTAACGCTTGCCGGTGGTGAAGTTGACGAAGTGGTAGAAGAAGCCCTGGTAGCCGGTGGCCTGGTCGGGCGAAGTGTCCTGCTGCGCATCGCGCAGGAAGCGCAGCGTGATCAGCACGCGCTCGCGGGCCTGCGCGCGCGTCACGTAGCCGAGCTCGATGCCGATGGCATAGGCATTGAGCGCGAAACCCACGGCCGCGATGCTGCAGAAGGGAGGCTTGGGCCAGCGGTCGGGAATGAGCCCGGTCTCCGGCTCGGCCGTGTCCCAGAAGAAATTGAAGGTCCGCTTCTGCACGTCCTCGAGCAGCGGATCGAGCGACTTCACCGGCACCACCGGGCGCGCGCGCACGGTGACTGGATCGATCTTCACGGGCGGCGTCTTGCAGGCGCTGAGCAATGCGGAGGCGGACAGGCCGGTGAGCGCCGTGCGACGCGTGAGCTTGCGGCCGGATGTCACGCCGCCTCCGGCGCCTGGCAGCAGCGTGCGATGAACTGCTCGTGCAGCGGCATCGCGGCGACGCAGGCGGCGATGACCGAGCGTACGCTCTCGGAGAATTGCACCAGCTCCGGCTCCGGCACGGCATCGACCAGCGGGTGATAACCCATGGGCACGATGTGCTGGCCGATCATGACCTGCACCCAGCTCGTGAGCGC
>DATEII010000081.1:0-35397 GCA_035279135.1 Steroidobacteraceae bacterium | reverse complement strand
ACCGGCGAATTCCCGGCCGTGCCCGCGCTCGCGCAGCAGCAGATCCACGCGTTCACCGACCTTCTGCTGCACGACATGGGCGACGAGCTCGCCGACGGGCGTCCCGATTTCGAGGCGCTCGGCACCGAATGGCGTACGCCGCCGCTGTGGGGCGTCGGGCTCACACCGGTCGTGAACCGCCACACGCGTTTCCTGCACGATGGCCGCGCACGCTCGCTCGAAGAAGCCGTGCTCTGGCACGGCGGCGAGGCGCGCGCGGCGCGTGACCGCTTCATGGCGCTGCCGCGCCCGGAGCGTCGCGCGCTGCTGAATTTCCTGGAGAGCCTCTAATGGGGACATTCCTCATTTTCGTGTAACAATCCGCCGCGCGACTCGCCCCTCAACAAACCTCGAGGATTGTTACAAGAAAATGAGGAATGTCCCCATTTTGGCCGCGATCGCCGCCGCCCTGCTGTCCCTTCCCGCCATCGCCGAAAAGCCCGAGGTCAGGCCGTACGCGGCCGGCTCGCCGTCCGGCGGCATCCCGCAGTGGAACCCGGGCGACAAGTTCGTCGCCATCGCCGGCGGCGCGTGCTCGGGAACCTGCCCGGTGTACGAGCTCTACGTGTTCGACGACGGACGCGTGGTGTTCGTGGGCAAGAAATACACGGGCAAGACCGGCGTCTGGAAGAAGCAGATGGAGCCCAACGTGTATGCCGAACTACTCGCCACCGTGGTGCGCACCGGCGTGCTCGATCCCGAGGCCAAGATCAAGCGCGGCACCTGCCTCAAGGACCGCCCGGTGCTCACCGTGATGCGCAATTCACCCGACAGCCAGAGCATGCTCATGCAGCTGCTCAACAGCGGCTGCGAGGGTTACGCCGACATCACGCGCGAGATCGAGAAGCTGTTCATCGACTGGACCGAAATCACGCCCTGGCTCGCGCCCTCGAAAAGCAGTTAGGGAAGACATGACACAGGAATCGGGCCCCGGCGTGCGCACCGTCACCACCAGGCCTGACCCCTTTTGCCAGGAAATGGGGGCTGCCCCCATTTCCAAAGAAGCGGCGGCCGTATGACGGGCCGCCGCTCCATTCCAGGACTCTCGATCTAACTACACCTCAGTAGGGATACAGGGTCTCCGGAATCTCGACGATCGATTCGAACGGCGCACCGCTCGCCTTCGCGGCGCTCTCCACGGCGGAGAAGTTCGGCGCCTGGTACACCCAGTACGAGTCCTCCCAGTCGCCCGTGCCGTAAGAGGTGAGCAGGGTCACTCCGTACCTGGCGTCGCTATCGCCGCGCACGTTGGCAGCGCCATGACGCTTCACGAGATAGCGATGGTTGCCGGTTGCGATCTGCTGCACGGCGCCGCGCGGCTCGGACTTGATGTCGTTCGGGATCTCGGTGACCACGTCGACGGGCAGCCCATTCAGCTTGGCCGCGTCGCGCACGGCCTTCTCGCTCGGACCGGTGTAGACGCAGTAGGTCTTGGTCTTTTCCGGGTTCGCGTACGACTTCTCCCAGGTGACATCCAGCGTCTTGTTGTTGGAATTCACCTTCTGCTTCACGGCCGCATCGACGCCGTCGAGCGCGCCGGCGGGGAATGTCCGCTCGATCAGGAAGCGGTGGGTCCCTACCGTGGCCTCGGTCTTCGGCCCCGCGAGGCTCGATCCGGCGAGCAGCATCGCCGTCGCGGCGCAAATCACTTTCAGCATGATCATCTCCGTTGTTGAAGTGGCGATCAGCGTAGTGGCCGCCGTGTGGGCAGCGAATGATCGGGCGTCCGGCGTTATTGACCTGGAGTCCGCGCCAACTCGCATTTCACTGAACAGATTGCCGCGAACAAAGGCACCGCATCATCGTATTTGCGAACTAGCACGGACGCTGACACAGTAGTCGCCGCAGCAGGGGAATCGAATGATCGCGCGTCCGCCGTACATGACCGGACGTCCGCGGAGGTCTTTATGGACGCTTTATCCGATGTGTTGCGCGCCGTGCGGCTCGCCGGCGCCTTCTTCTTCGACGTGCACGCGCGCGGCCCGTGGGTGGCGGAGACGCCGCAGGGCAAATGCGTGGTCGACGCGATGTTCCCCGGTTCCGATCACCTCATCTCCTACCACGCCATCATGGAAGGCAGCTGCTGGTTCGAGGTGGAAGGCGAAGAGCCGATCCGTCTCGTCGCCGGAGACATCATCGTGTTGCCTCACGGCGATACGCACGTGCTCACCACCGAGGTGGGCATGCGCAAGTCGCCCAACATGGCGATGTATCGCATGCCCGATGATCGCCGCCTGCCCGTGCAGATCGCCATGGGCGCCGAGAGCGGCGAGTCCACGCGCTTCGTGTGCGGATTCCTGGGCTGCGACTCGCGCCCCTACAATCCATTGCTCACCGCGCTGCCGCGCATGATCCGCGTCAACGATCATTCCCGCGGTGCGCTGGGTGCGTATTTCCGCGCCGCGCTCGCGGAGTCCAAGGGGCGCATGGGTGGCGAGTGCATGCTCGGCCGTATCAGCGAGCTCATGTTCGTCGACGTGGTGCGCCAGTACCTCGAGACCCTGCCCGAAGGCCGCACCACCTGGCTCTCGGGACTGCGCGATCCGTACGTGGGTCGCGCGTTGACGGCGCTGCACGAGAACCCGTCGCGCGACTGGACGCTCGAGACACTCGCGCACTCGGCGGCGCTGTCGCGCTCGGCATTCGCGGAACGGTTCGCGGAATACGTGGGCCAGCCGCCCATGCAGTACCTCACCAACTGGCGCATGCAGCTCGCGACCAACTACCTGCGCAACAGTCACGAGAGCATTGCCTCCGTGGCCAACCGCGTGGGTTACGACTCGGAAGCCGCGTTCAGCCGCGCGTTCAAGAAGGTCGTGGGCACGCCGCCGTCGGAATGGCGCGAGCGGCATGTGCACGGCCGCGCGGCCTGATGCATTCGTCGGCACTCCTTATGAGAGCAAGCGCGTGGACTGAGAGCATGGTGTACCGGGCGGGTGTCATCCGGTTCCGCGGCACAGTTCAGTAAAACTAAACATTCGGTCAAATCTCCGGAACACGGAGGGGTTGCCCCGCTGGCACGATGCGCTCCACACCAACGGAGGACATCATGACCAGTCGATTCACCAAACTACTGCCCGTGGCCGCGGCGCTCGCCCTGAGTGGAGTCGCCAGCGCCAGCACGGTGCGCGAACTACCCAGCGTCGTCGTGAAATACGGCGACCTCGATCTCGACACCGCGGACGGCGTCGTCACGCTGCATGCGCGCCTGCGCCGGGCTGCGAAGGACGTCTGCGCCCAGCTCGACAGCCGCGTGCTCGGACTGCGCGAGCAGTACGAGCAGTGCGTGACGGATGCGGTGACGACCAGCGTGGCCCGCGTGGACAACCCGCGCCTGACCTCGTTCCATCGGTATGGCCGCAAGGCTGTGTCGGTCGCATCCAACGGTTGAGCATTTGCGTAAAACCCGTGGACTCTGCAATGCCGCGCGGTCGCCATTAATTCAGCGACCGCGCGGAATCAGCCCGGTGGCCGTGCAGAGACACACTATCAATGGGGACATTCCTCATTTCGTTGTAACAATCGCCGCGGCGAATCCCCCTGCGTCGACCGCGTTGTTGCAGCGGAATGAGCAATGTCCCCATTTCCGACATGTTTTCCCAGCATCGTCCGCCACGCGGCGGCCGCCATGACTGCGAAGCTGGCGTGCATACAAAGGAGCACGCCATGGATACACAAGTCGAGATCGAAGCGAAGTTCTGGAAGGCGCTCAAGGGCGACCGTACCGCCATGCTGGGCCTGGTCGGCGTCGAAGAAGGCCAGAGCCAGCCGATGACGGCGCAGCTGCTCGAGGAGGACCAGGAGAACGGCGGCCCCATCTGGTTCTTCACCTCGAAAGATACGGACTTCGCCCGATCGCTGGGTGAGTCGCACCGCGCGCAGCTGCACTTCGCGTCCAAGAATCACGAGCTCTTCGCCGCGGTACACGGCACGCTGGCGCCGCACAACGACCCCGCCACCATCGACCGGTTGTGGAACAAGTGGGTCGCGGCCTGGTTCGAAGGCGGCCGGAATGATCCCAAGCTGCTGTTGCTGCGCTTCGACCCCGAGCACGCGCAGATCTGGCTCAACGAAAACAGCGTGTTCGCCGGGATCCGCATCCTGTTAGGACGTGATCCCAAGCAGGACTACCAGCGCAAGGTCGCCGAGGTGGACCTGCGCCAGCACTGAAACCTGGTTGTCACACACGCACGTTAGATGAGAAGGCCGGCCACACGCCGGCCTTACTTCTTCCAGGACACATCCATGAGCGCCCAGCCCTTCGATCAAGAACAACTGATTGCCCGCATCCGCCGCGACATGGTGGACAGCTGGGACGAAGAGCTCGAAATGGACATCGACGACTACCACCCGCTCCCGGATCTTCCGGACGGCGGCGCCGGCGATCCGCACGAGAAGGAATACCGCAAGAAGTATTTCCAGCAGCTGTTCCGCCTGCAGGGCGAGCTCGTGAAGCTGCAGGACTGGGTCGCGGCGACCAGACAGAAGGTCGTCATCCTGTTCGAGGGCCGCGACGCCGCTGGCAAGGGCGGCGCCATCAAGCGCATCACGCAGAAACTGAATCCGCGCGTCTGCCGCGTGGTCGCACTGCCCGCACCCAACGATCGCGAACGCACGCAGTGGTACTTCCAGCGCTACGTGGCCCATCTACCCGCCGCCGGCGAGATCGTGCTGTTCGACCGCAGCTGGTACAACCGTGCGGGCGTCGAACACGTCATGGGCTTCTGCACCGACGACGAATACGACGAGTTCTACCGCTCGGCGCCGGAGTTCGAACGCATGCTGGTGCGTTCGGGCATCCACCTGCTCAAGTACTGGTTCTCGATCACGGACGAGGAGCAACACGTGCGATTCCTCGGCCGCATCCACGATCCGCTCAAGCAGTGGAAGCTGTCGCCGATGGATCTGGAGTCGCGCCGGCGCTGGGAGGAATACACGCGCGCCAAGGAGATCATGCTCGAGCGCAGCCACATCCCCGAGGCGCGCTGGTGGGTGGTGCAGGCCGTGGACAAGAAACGTGCGCGGCTCAACTGCATCGATCACCTGCTCAAGCAATTTCCGTACGCGGAGACACCGAAACAGTCGGTAATCCTTCCCGACCGCGAGCGCCACGCGGATTACCACCGATCCCCGGTGCCCGCTGACATGCTGGTGCCCGAGATTTACTGACTCCTACAGCCATCACAGGGCCTGACCGGCGCAGGCACGCCCGCGCGCGGGCCAACATGGAGGCGCAATACGCCACGAAGGAGCCCGTCATGCACGAGATCGAGCAACGCATCGAAGTCGATCGTCCCGTGAGCATGGTCTACAACCAGTGGACACAGTTCGAGACCTTTCCGGAATTCATGCACGGCATCACCGAGGTGTCCCAGGTGGACGACACGCACCTGCACTGGAAGGCGATGCTGGGTGGCAAGGGAATCGAGTGGGAGGCCGAGATCACCGAGCAGGAACCCGACCGGCGCATCACGTGGAAAAGCACCTCGGGTGCGCACCATGCCGGCACGGTGCGCTTCAAGCCGCTGGATGGCGACCGCACCGAGGTGCGACTGGTGATGGCCTACGAGACGCACGGCGCGTACGAAAGCCTGGGCAGCGCGATGGGCATCGTGGATGCGCGCGTGAAGCAGACGTTGCGCGACTTCAAGGAGTTCGCCGAGCGCCAGGCCGTCGAGACCGGCGGCTGGCGCGGTGAAATCGTGGAAGGCAGGCCGCATCGGCGGCCGATCGCGCATTCGCGGCAGGGCTGGCCGGGCGCCTGAGTCAGCCGATCGAGCGCCGGGTTCGCCGGTGCGGCGCGTGCAGGTAGCGCCGCACCGCGACGAACGCCAGCGGCACGAAGAACACGGCGAGCACCGTCCCGAAGATCATGCCGCCGATCACCGCGGTGCCGATGGCATTGCGGCTGTGCGCGCCCGCGCCGGACGATAGCGCGAGCGGCATCACGCCGAAGATGAACGCCAGCGAGGTCATGAGGATGGGGCGCAGGCGCGTGCGCGCCGCCGCAAGCGCGGCCTCGCGCGCGCCCTGGCCCTGCTTCTCGTTCTGTTCGGCGAACTCCACGATCAGGATGGCGTTCTTGGCGGCGAGGCCCATGGTGGTGAGCAGGCCCACCTGGAAGTACACGTCGTTCTCGAGACCGCGCAGCCACACGGCGAGCGCGGCGCCCAACAATCCGATCGGCACCACGAGCAGCACGGCCACCGGGATGGACCAGCTTTCATACAACGCCGCGAGGCACAGGAACACCACGAGCAACGACACCGCGTACAGCCAGGGCGCCTGCCCGCTCGACAGGCGCTCCTGGTACGACAGTCCGCTCCACGCGATCGAGGTGCCCGGGATGTCGCGCGCAATCTGCTCGAGCCGGTCCATGGATTCGCCGGTGCTGCGTCCTTCGGCGGCGGCACCCTGGATTTCGTACGCGGCGCGGCCGTTGAAACGGCTGACGCTCACCGGCGCGAGCTTCCACGACGTGGCGGCGAAGGCCGAGAACGGCGCCATCGCGCCGCTGGCCGTGCGCACGTGCCACGCCGCGAGATCCTCGGGACGGCTGCGAAACTGCGCATCGCCCTGCACGTACACGCGTTTGACGCGGCCGCGATCCTCGAAGTCGTTGACGTAGTTGCCCGCCCACGCGGCGGAGAGTGTCGCGTCGACGTCGCGCTGCGCGAGGCCGAGCGCGCCCACCTTGTCGTCGTCGACGTCCACGCTCAGCGTGGGCGTATCCTCGAGCGCGTTGACGCGCACGTTGGACAGCGCCGGGTCGCCGCGCGCCGCGGCCAGGAAGCGGTCGCGCGCCGCGCGGAAGTCGTCGCGCGACAGGTTCCCGGTGTTGAGCAGCTCGAGTGTGAAACCGCTGGACTGCCCGAGGCCGCGCACCGGTGGCGGATTGAGCGCGAAGAATTCCGCGTCGCGCATGCGGCCCAGCGCGCGCGTGGCGCGCTGGGTGATGGCATTGGCGCTCTGCCCTTCGCCGGTGCGCTCGGCCCAGGGCGCCAGGGCGATGAATCCGCGGCCCGCATTCTGGCCTGCGCCCGCCTGGCTCACTCCGACCACGGTGAAGACCACCGTCACGTCGCGCTTCTCCTGCGAGAGGAAATATTTTTCGATCTCCCGTGCCGCCGCGAGCGTACGTTCCTGCGTCGCGCCCGCGGGCAGCGTGAATTGCAACGACGCGCGGCCCTGGTCTTCCACGGGCAGGAAACTCTTGGGCAGCAGCAGGAACGCGGCCACGAGCCCGGCGACCAGCAGTAGATAGACAGCCGTGGCGATGCGCCCATGGTCGAGCACGCGCACCACGCCGGCGCGGTAACGATCCGCGGTGCGCTCGAACCAGGCCTGGAAGCGGTCGCCGACGCGGTGCATGGCGGCCGTGAGCGCGCGGCGCCGCGCGATCTGCGCCTCGCCCGGAACCCGCAGCAGCGTGGACGCGAGCGCGGGCGAGAGCACGATCGCGACGACCACGGACAGCACCATCGCGGCCACCATCGTGATCGAGAACTGGCGGTAGATCTCGCCCACCGAGCCGCCGAAGAAGGCCATCGGCAGGAACACGGCCGACAGCACCAGCGCGATCGCGATGAGCGCGGTCTGGATCTCGGCCATGGAGCGCACCGTCGCGTCGTGCGCCGAGATGCCGGGCTCGTCGCGCATCACGCGCTCGACGTTTTCCACCACCACGATGGCATCGTCGACCAGCAGGCCGATCGCGAGCACCATGCCGAACAAGGTGAGCGTGTTGATGGTGTAGCCGAACACCGCGAGCACGCCGAACGTGCCCAGCAACACCACGGGCACCGCGATCGCGGGAATCAGCGTGGCACGCCAGCTCTGCAGGAACACGAACATCACGATGACCACGAGGATCACCGCCTCCACCAGCGTCTTGACCACCTCCTCGATGGACAACTTCACGAAGTCGCTGGTGTCGAGCGGGAACGTGTAGCGGTAGCCCGGGGGGAAATTCCTCGACTGGCGCGCGAACTCGGCTTTTACGAGCTCCGAGGTGCGCAATGCATCCGCGCCCGGCGAGAGCTGCACCGCGATGCCCGCGCCGGGATGGCCGTTGAGACGCATGGATGCGCCGTAACTCTCGCTGCCGAGCTCGACGCGCGCCACATCGCCCACGCGCACCGCGGAGCCGTCTGGTTGCGTCTTGACGAGAATGCGCTCGAACTCCCCGGGCGTGCTCAGGCGCGAACGCGCTGTCACCGTGGCGTTGAGCATCTGGCCGGGCGGTGCCGGCAAACCACCGACCTGCCCCGCCGCCACCTGCGTGTTCTGCGCCTCGATGGCCGTGATCACGTCACCCGGCATGAGGCTGACGGCCGCGAGCTTCTGCGGATCGAGCCAGATACGCATCGCGTACTGCGAACCGAAGACATTGAAGTCGCCGACGCCGGGAAGCCGTCCGACCGGATCCTGCAGGTTGGAAACCAGGAAATCGGCCACGTCGGCACTGCTGGACTGGTCCGTCTCGTCGTACACGGCGACGACCATCAGGAAATCAGGGTTGGCCTTGGTGACCACGAGCCCCTGCTGTTGGACTGCCTGGGGTAATCGTGGCAGGGCCTGCTGAACCTTGTTCTGCACCTGGACCTGCGCGATGTCGGCGTCGGTACCCTGGTCGAAAGTCAGCGTGACCGTGGCCGAACCGCTGGCACTCGAGCTCGACGAGAAGTAGAGCAGTCCGTCGAGACCGGTGAGCTGCTGCTCGATGATCTGCGTGACGCTCGACTCGAGTGTCTCGGCCGCCGCGCCCGGGTAGTTGGCGCGCACGTTGATGGCCGGCGGCGCGATGTCCGGGTATTGCTCCACCGGCAGCAGGCGCAGGCCCGCGAGTCCGCCCAGCATGATGAGGATGGAGATCACCCATGCGAACACGGGCCGATCGATGAAGATCCGCGAGAGCATCAGCGTGAGGCCGCGACGCGTGTCACCGGCACGGGCGTGACCTTTTCTCCGAGCTTGATGCGCGACAGGCCCTCGATGACCAGCCGGTCACCGTTCGCAAGCCCGGAGGACACCAGCCACTGGTCGCCGACGGTGCGGTCGGTGGTCACGCGCCGCAGCCGCGCCACCGAGTTCTCGTCGATGATCACCGCGGTCGCGTCACCTTTCGCATCGCGCGAAATGCCCTGCTGCGGCACCAGGATCGCCGCGCGCGCGGCCACCGGCGCGAACTCCGCGCGCACGTACATGCCGGGCAGCAGCAATCCGTCGGGGTTCGGGAAGCGCGCGCGCACCGTCACCGTGCCGGTCGCGGGATCCACCACCGACTCGGCGAACTGCAATACACCCTTGCGCGTATAACGACTGCCGTCTTCGAGCACCAGCTCGACCTCGGTCGAAGCGAGCGCCAGTCCGCCACCCGAGAGCTGGCGACGGAACGCGATGAGCCCGGAGCTCGATTGCTGGATGTCGACGAAGATGGGGTCGAGCTTCTGGATCGTGGCGAGAGGCTCTGCCTGGCCGGAGCTCACGAGCGCGCCCGTGGTCACGATCGAGCGCCCGATGCGCCCGGAGATCGGTGCGCGCACCTCGGTGAAACCCAGGTTCAACCGGGCCGCGGCCAGCGAGGCGCGCGCACGCTCCACGGCCGCGGCGGCCGATTCCGCCGAAGTCTGCGCGTCGAGCAGGTCCTGCTTGCTGACCACGCCCGACTTCGCGAGCTCGGCCATGCGGTTCGCGCGTGCACGCGCGGCGTCCGCCGAGGCGGCGGCACTCGAGAGGTCAGCGCGCGCTTCACCCGCCGAGGACTCGTACACGCGCGCGTCGATGCGATACAGCAGGTCGCCCTGGTGTACCTGCGCGCCCTCGGTGAACAATCGTTCGCGGATGATGCCCGACACCTGCGGGCGAACTTCCGAGATCTCGTACGCGGTGGTACGGCCCGGCAGGGTGAGACGCAGCGGCACACTCTGCTGCTCCAGCACGATGAAGCCTGCTTCCGGCGCCGCACGCGCGGCGTGCGCGGCCGGCTTGGAATCGCGCGCGCAGCCGGCCAGCGCGCACCACGCGCCCGCCATCAGGCATGCGGCGGCGAGGCGGAGCGGGGTTGTGATGCGGGGATGGAGTCGGGGCATGCCGGGCCAAGCAGGGTTGCCACCGAGTCAAACCTGTTTGCCACGGCCGCGCAATCGGCGCCCAGGCCAAACATGCCGGGATGCGGATTAACTTGTCGCAATCTGCCGGAAAGGACCGACAGGTATCAGTGCGGATCGTCCTCGAGCGGCGTGCTGCCGTGCTGCTCGACATCGTCGTACTGCCCCGAATCGATGGCCCAGAACAGTGCCCAGATGGCGCCACCGAGCGCCGCGAGCGCGATCAGCACGAGTAGATAGGCGATGCTCATGTGGTTCTCCCCGGGTGGGCGAGGCGCCGCGCATTGAGCACGACGCCGAGCGAAGACAGCGACATGCCGAGCGCGGCCAGCCACGGCGCCACGAGTCCAAACGCGGCCAGCGGCACGGCCGCGAGGTTGTAGAACAGCGCCCAGCCGAGATTCTGGCGCACCACGCGCAGCGCGGCGCGCGCACCGCCGATGGCCTGCGGCAGCACGGCCAGGTTCTCGTGGATGAGCAGCAGGTCGGAGGCCGTCTGCGCGATCGCCGAGCCCTGCCCCATCGCGCAGGACACGTGCGCCGCCGCCAGCACCGGGCCGTCGTTGATGCCATCGCCGATCACGAACACGCGGCGGCCATCCGCTTCGAGCGCGCGCACCAGCGCGATCTTGCCGGCGGGATCGAGGCGCGCATGCGCCTCGTCGATGCCGAGCGCGCCGGCCACCTGGGCCACCGCGTCGCGGCTGTCGCCGCTCGCGATCATCACGCGCAGGCCGAGCGCACGAAGCGAATCGACGGCCTCGCGGGCTTCGGGTCGCAATGGCGCGCCCACGAGGACGCGCGCGGCCAGTCCGCTGTCGTTGCCCAGGAACAGGCCGACATCTTCAGTGGATCCGGAAGCGGGGCCGGCAGCGAAGTCGCGACGACCCAGCCGCCAGCGCACGCCGTCGACCACACCTTCGATGCCGGCACCCTCGAGCTCGCGCACCGGATCCGCCCGCAGCTCCGAGTCGTGCGCGTGGAATGCGGCCGCCAGCGGATGTGCCGAGTGCCGTTCCAGCGCGGCAGCGATCGCGAGCACCTGTTCGCGGGAAATGTCCGCCAGTAGTTTGACTTCGGTGACGGCCGTCGCGCCCGCCGTCAGCGTGCCGGTCTTGTCGTAGACCACGGTATCGGCGCCGGCCAGCCGTTCGATGGCGTCGGCGCGCGTGACCAGCATGCCGAGACGCGTGAGCCGCGCGGTCGCCGCCGCGATGGCCACGGGCGTGGCCAGCGAGAGTGCGCACGGACAGGTCACCACCAGCACCGCGAGCACCGCCGCGAACGCGCGCGCCGGATCGACGGCCCACCAGGCGATCGCCGTCGCCACGGCCAGTGCCAGGATCAGGAACACGAACCACGAGGCGACGCGGTCGGCCGCGAGTGCCATGCGCGGCCGCGTGGCCTGCGCACGCTCCAGCAGGCGCACCAGCGAGGCCAGCGTGGAATCCGCCACGGCAGCGGTGGCGGTCAGCAGCAACGGTGCGCCGAGATTCACGCTGCCGCTGCGGATGAGCTCGCCTGGCGCGCGCGACACCGCCGCCGACTCTCCCGTGATCAGCGACTCGTCGAGCGAAGCGCGTGAGCCGGCGGCCATCTGCGGTGCGAGTTGCGCGTCCACGGCGACCACGCCGCCCTTGGGAACCATGAAGACATCGCCCGCGACCAGCGCCGCCACCCCGACCTTGGTGCGAGTGCCATCGGCTGCGATGCGCGTGACTTCGGCGGGCAGGCTACGCGCCAGCGCCTCGCCCGATCCCAGCGTGCGATGCCGCAGGCTCATCTCGACGTAACGGCCCGCGGACAAAAAGAAGATGAACATGCCGACGGAATCGAAGTACACCTCGCCGCCGCCGCGCAGCGTGTTCCAGACGCTCGGGATCCAGGCGAGCAGCAGCGCGATGGCCACGGGCACGTCCATGCCGGGGCGGCGGCTGGTCAGATCGCGCCAGGCACCGGATAGATAGGGCGCGCCGCTGTAGAACAACACCGGCGTCACGATGATCATGCCGGCAATGCGCATGAGCTGCGCCATCGAGGTGTCGATGTCCGTGACGCCGTACAGCGCCGTGAGATACATCATCGACTGCATCATGCCGAGCGAGGCCAGGCCCACGCGCTTGAGCGCCATGCGGCGTTCGCGCTGGAACTCGTCGGTGGCCGCCTGCCCCGCGAGAGGAACCGGCTTGAAGCCCGCGCGCTTCACCGCCTCGAGGATCTGCGCGAGCCGCGTGCCGCCGCGCCCGCGCCAATCCACCGCGGCGCGCGCCGTGGCGCCGTTCACCCGGACGCTGTCGACGCCCGGCAATGCGCCGACGGCACGCTCGATGCTGCGCGCGCAGTTGGCGCAGTGCATGCCTTCGACCAGGAACACGACGTGCTCGTGCTCGCCGGCGTCCGGCGACCAGCGCGCATGCAGGGCTTCGGCGTTCATTCCGGTGCGCGCGCGCGCAGCACGAGTCGTTCCCGGCTGCCGTCGAATCGCGCGCGGATCGCCCATGCGCCCGCGGCGTCTTCGAGAGCCACGCGCCAGCGGCCTGCCGCCAATGGCGCGCAGGCGCCGCGGTACTGGCCGGGCTGCGTCCGGCGCAGCAGCACCACGCGGTCGAGGCCGGCATCGGATGAGTGCGTGAACATCAGCGTCAGCGAGGCGGGATCGTCGGGCGCCTGTCGCAGCGTGGCGCTGCACTGACCGCCGGCCGTGTCGAGATCGACCTCGATGCCATGCGAAGCCGCGAGCCGCTGCTGCGCGAAATCCTGGTCGAGATGCTCGCCTTCCCAGTGGTAGGCGGCCGGCAATGCGGGATCCGCGTGGCGCAGCGCGATCACGAGCGTCGCGAGCCCGGCGACCACCGCCGCCGCGGGCAGCAGCCACATCATCCAGAACACGGGGTTGGACCGGAACTGATCGGCGGGCACGGGACTATCTACCTGGGTGGTCACCATTCACCTCGTCGGCGCCAGGAAACGCGCATCGGTGGTCACGTGGACCTCGGGATCGTCGACCGAACGCGCCGTGATCTCGATGGTCTCGGGCCCGAGCGGCTCGTAGGCCGGGCGCCGCACGCGCAGCGGCAGCGAATACACCGCGCCACTGCCCACGGTGTATTCCCGGTCCGGCAGCAGTGTGAGCGCCGAGCCGCCACGCGCCTCGAGGCGGAAACGCTGCTCCTTCTCGGTCTTGTTGAGGATGCGCAGCGTATATACGTTGTCGACCTGGCCATCGTCTGTCAGCCGGTAGAGCGAGTTGCGGTCCCGCAGCACGTCGAGCGAGACCGGCGAGCGCATCGTCAGCGCCACGACGAATCCGACCCCGAGTGCCGAGAGCAGGCCCGCATAGATGATCACGCGCGGCCGCAATACACGCGTGGGCTTGTGTTCGAGCGCGTGCTGCGTGGTGTAGCGGATGAGTCCTCGAGGCGAACCCATCTTGTCCATGATCTCGTCGCAGGCATCGATGCAGGCCGCGCAGGCGATGCACTCGATCTGCAGTCCCTGGCGGATGTCGATGCCCGTCGGGCACACCTGCACACACCAGGTGCAGTCGATGCAGTCGCCGAGTCCCTGCGCCCGCGGATCCGTGCCGCGTTTGCGCGCGCCGCGCGGCTCGCCACGCTCCTTGTCGTAAGTGATGACCATGGTGTCGTGGTCGAACATCGCGCCCTGGAAACGCGCGTACGGACACATGTACTTGCATACCTGCTCGCGCAGGAACCCGGCATTGCCATAAGTGGCGAAGCCGTAGAAGAAGATCCAGAACGTTTCCCAGGGGCCCGCGGACCACGCCAGCACCGCGCCCGCGAGCTCGCGGATCGGCGAGAAGAAGCCGACGAAGGTGAAGCCGGTCCACAACGCGAACGAGATCCAGAGCACCTGCTTCGCGCCCTTGCGCAGGAGTTTGTTCGCGTCCCACGGGCCGCGATCGAGCCGCTGGCGCGCATTGCGATCGCCTTCGGTCAGGCGCTCCATCCACAGGAAGGTCTCGGTCCATACCGTCTGCGGGCAGGCATAGCCGCACCACAACCGTCCGGCCACCGCGGTGAAGAAGAACAACGTCAGCGCCGCGATGATCAGCAGCCAGGTCAGGAAGATGAAATCCTGCGGCCAGAACACGAGGCCGAAAATGAAGAACTTGCGCGCCGGCAGGTCGAACAGCACGGCCTGTCGGCCGTTCCACGGGATCCACGGGAACACGTAGAACACGCCGAGCAGCGCCCACACCGACAAGGTGCGCAGCTTCGCGAAGCGCCCGCTGACCTCGCGCGGATAGACTTTCTCCTCCGCCACGTACAGCGACTGGCCACTGCCGTGCAGCGGGATGCGCACCTCGTTCATCGCGCGCCCCGCGACAGCTGCCAGCACAGCGCCGCCGACACCATCCCGACGAGCCAGAAGAAAAAGAACCCGAGCGCATAGACTTGCAGCCGCGAGCCCCACCATTCCGGGGGATTGCCGTCGCGCAGCGCCTCGGGATCGATGAACGCGAAGCACAACATCGTCGCGATCGCGGCCGCGAGGAACGCGCTCCAGAAGATGGCGGCGATGCTGCGGGCGCGGTGTCCGAGCTCGGGCGCGCGCTCAGTGACTGGCTGGGACATCGGCGCCCGTTCCTGCCACCGTCTGCGGTTCCAGGCGACCCAGCGAGAGCACGTACGCGGCCAGTAGTTTGACGCGCGTCTCGCCCAGGCGCGCCACGTGCGCCGGCATGGTGCCGGTGCGGCCCTTCTCGATGGTCTCGCGCACCGCGCCGAGCGAGCCGCCATGCAGCCAGGTGCCGTCGGTGAGGTTGGGCGCGCCCATGGCCGCATTGCCGCGACCGTCCATGCCATGACAGGCCGAGCACAACTCGGCGAACTTCTGCTTGCCCGCGCCGACGTCGCCAGCCTCGAGCTTGCGGCCGGAGAGGCTCATCACGTAGGCGAGCACGTTTTCCACCCCGCTCGAGCCCAGCGCTTCACCCCACGCGGGCATCACGCCCATGCGACCGTTGGAGACCGTGGCGAGCACCGTGTCCGGATCGCCGCCCCACAACCAGTCCTTGTCGGTGAGGTTGGGGAAACCCGGCGCGCCGCCGCCGTCGGAGCCGTGGCAGGTAGCGCAGTTGTTGAGGAACAGGTTGCGACCGATGTTGAGCGCGGCACCATCGGTGGCGAGCTGCCCGACGGTCAGCGACGCGTACGGCGCCAGAGTCTTCTCGATGCGCGCCGCGTTGAGCTTCGCGTCCGCCGCGTGTTCGGCCTGGGAGGTCCAGCCCAGCGTGCCTCTCCAGGTTCCCAGCCCCGGGTACAACACGAAGTACACGATGCCGAATACCACGGTGAGCACGAACAACCACAACCACCAGCGCGGCAGCGGGTTGTTCAACTCGGTGAGGTCCTCGTCCCAGACGTGGCCCGTCGTGTGCTCGGTGGTCGATGCTTCACCGGGCGAGCGCCGCGTCCACCACAACAGCCAGATGCAGCCCGCGATGTTGGCCAGCGTCAGGATGATGACGAACAGGCTCTGGCCGAGAGTCATGGCGCGTCCTCTTCGAGCGGCACCCGGGCGGCGGCGTCGAACGCGGGTTTGCGCGCCTTGCTCCAGGCCCAGGCGATCAGCCACACGAACAACACCAGCAGGGTGCCGGTCACGATGCCGCGAAACATTCCGATGTCCATGGTGCTCACCAGTTGGCCGAGGCCGTGCCCAGGCCTTGTAGATAGGCGATCAGGGCTTCCATCTCGGTCTTGCCGTGCACGAGCCCGGCCGCGCCCTGGATGTCCGCATCCGTGTACGGCACGCCGACGCTGCGCAGCGCGCGCATCTTGCCGGCGGTGCCGTTCTCGTCGAGCGCCGCATTGGCGAGCCACGCATACGCCGGCATGTTCGACTCCGGCACCACGTCGCGCGGATTCGCGAGATGCGCGCGATGCCACTCGTCGCTGTAACGGCCGCCCACGCGCGCGAGATCCGGGCCGGTGCGCTTGGAGCCGAACTGGAACGGATGGTCGTAGACGCTCTCGCCAGCCAGCGAGTAGTGGCCATAACGCTCGGTCTCGGCGCGCAATGGACGGATCATCTGCGAGTGGCAGTTGTAGCAACCCTCGCGGATGTAGATGTCGCGGCCCTCGAGCTGCAGCGCCGCGTACGGCTTCACGCCCGGCGCGACCGTGGTCACCTCGTTCGACAGGTACAGCGGCACGATCTCGACCAGGCCGCCGATGGCGATCACCACCACAATCCAGATGCCGAGCCAGGAAACCTTCTTCTCGACGGTCTCATGGCTGAATTTCTGTTCGTCACTCATGCCGGCTCCGGGATGGCGATGTCGGGAACTCGCGCGCCCTGCGTGGCGGTCTTCCAGCAGTTCCACGCCATGAGGAACATGCCGCCGAGCACCATCGCGCCGCCCAGCAGGCGCACGAAGTAATACGGATAGGTGGCGTTCAGCGCTTCGATGAAGGAATACGTGAGCGAGCCGTCTTGGTTCGTCGCGCGCCACATGAGGCCCTGCATCACGCCCGCGATCCACATCGAGGCGATGTACAGCACCACGCCCAGCGTCGTGGTCCAGAAATGCCAGTCGATGGCGCGCACGCTGTACATCTCCTGGCGGCCGTACAGGCGCGGCAGCAGCGAGTAGATGCAGCCGATGGTGATCATGGCCACCCAGCCGATGGCACCGGCGTGCACGTGGCCCACGGTCCAGTCCGTGTAGTGAGACAGCGAGTTCACCGTCTTGATGGACATCATCGGGCCCTCGAACGTCGACATGCCGTAGAACGAGAGCGCCACCACCATGAACTTGAGCACGGGGTCCGTGCGCAGCTTGTGCCACGCGCCCGAGACGGTCATGAGGCCGTTGATCATGCCGCCCCAGGACGGGGCCAGCAGGATCAGCGAGAAGATCATGCCGAGCGACTGCGCCCAGTCGGGCAGCGTCGTGTATTGCAGGTGATGCGGGCCCGCCCACATGTAGATGGAGATGAGGGCCCAGAAGTGCACGATGGACAGGCGGTACGAGTAGACAGGCCGGCCCGCCTGCTTCGGCACGAAGTAATACATCATGCCGAGGAAACCCGCGGTCAGGAAAAAGCCGACGGCATTGTGTCCGTACCACCACTGCACCATCGCGTCGACGGTGCCCGCGTAGATGGGATACGACTTGAACAGCGACACCGGCACTTCCGCGCTGTTGACGATGTGCAGCACCGCGACCGTGATGATGTACGACGCGAAGAACCAGTTCGCCACGTAGATGTGCGACACGCGGCGCTTGACCAGCGTGCCGAGGAACACGATGGCGTATGCCACCCAGACGATGGCGATCAGCACGTCGATGGGCCACTCGAGCTCGGCGTACTCCTTGCCGGCGGTGTAGCCGAGCGGCAGCGTGATCGCGGCCAGCACGATGATGGCCTGCCAGCCCCAGAACGTGAACGTCGCGAGCTTCGGTGCGAACAGCGGAACGTGGCAGGTACGCTGCGCGACGTAGTAAGAAGTGGCGAATAGCGCCGAGCCGCCGAACGCGAAGATCACCGCGTTGGTGTGCAGCGGGCGCAGGCGTCCGTACGACAGCCACGGTCCAAGATTCAGCCCGGGCCAGAACAGCTGCGCGGCGATGAACACGCCCACGGCCATGCCGACGATGCCCCAGACCACGGTCATGATGGCGAACTGCCGCACCACCCGGTCGTTGTAGATCGCGCGTGGTGGTGCGGTTTCGGCCGCGGTCAGCGGAATGGCGGCGGCGGAAACGCTCATGCGGACACCTGCGAGGTGGTTGAACACGAAAATTTTCGGCCGCGTCCAATCCGGCCGGAATAAGCCCTTGTGCGCATGCGGCCATGGCACAAGGACACGGCGACGCCCATGGCGAGCAGAGCTTCGACCGCGATCATGAGCGGCATCGAGGGCAGCCAGGCGCACAGCAGCAGCATGGCGCCCATGCCGAGCGCGCAGCCCGCGTGCGCCGCGAAGATGGCGCGTGGCGCGCCGCCGCTGCGCCAGATCACGGCTCCGAGGCCCTGCACCAGCATCATGCCCAGCAGCGCGCCGAGCGCGGCCCGCGGCATGAGGTCGATGGTGAAGGTGATCAGCGCGGCGAGATCGAAACCCGTGGCACGGCAGGCGCTGCGCCAGTTGCTGTAGCCGAAGTGCGCGCGTTCATCGAGGCACAGGCCGGCGAGCGCCAGTGCCATCGGCACGAGCGCCAGGGCGCCCGCGCGCCATTCGCGGCGTGAATTCTGGTGTAACGGCATGGGTCGCAAGGATGAAGAACCGCTCCGCCACCGGCCTCGGGGACACCCACCGGCGTATACGGGGTCTTGCGGATGTGGCGCCATGGCACCTTGGTCCCGGGCGCGATAAATTGCGGCCCATGCTCTCGTCCCAGCTCGTCCGGAGCGTCCTCGACTCGGCCCCGGACGCGATGATCATCATCGATTCCGAGGGCACGATCCTGTTCGCCAATCGCCAGGTAGAGCCGATGTTCGGCTATGCCCCGCCGGAAATCGTCGGCGCGCGCGTGGAAGCGCTCATGCCCGAGCGTTTCCGCGTGAAACACACCGGGCATCGCCAGGGTTATGGCCGCAACGGGCGCGTGCGTCCCATGGGCATGGGCCTCGAGCTCTACGGCATGCGCAAGGACGGCTCGGAGTTCCCGGTGGAGATCAGCCTGAGCCCGATGCCGCAGGGCGCGGACCTGCTCGTGGCCGCGGCCATCCGCGACGTGACTGAGCGCAAGCAGGCGCAGAAGGCGCTCGAGGAAGCGCGACGCGATGCCGAGCGCGCCAACGTCGCCAAGAGTCGCTTCCTCGCCACGGCCAGCCACGACCTGCGCCAGCCGCTGCAGACGCTCGGCCTGCTGAACGGCGCGTTGCGGCGCATGGTCCAGGAGCCGGAATTCCTCGAGGTGTTGCGCGAGCAGGACCTCGCCATCGATGCCATGTCGCGACTGCTGAATGGGCTGCTCGACATCAGCAAGCTCGAGTCCGGCGCCATCCGGCCCGACATCGCCGTCTTCGATCTCGCGCCGCTGTTCGACGAGCTGCGGCGCGATTTCGCCAATCTCGCGGCCAGCAAGGGGCTGCGGCTCTCGGTCGATACACCGCGCGTGTTCCTGCGCTCGGACGCGGCGCTGGTCGGCCAGGTGCTGCGCAACCTGTTGTCGAATGCCATCAAGTACACCAACCGCGGCTCGGTGGACCTGCGCTGCGAGTCGCGTGGCGAGCGCGAACGCATCGAGGTGCGCGACACCGGTGTGGGCATTGCGCCCCATCAGCTGGGATTGATCTTCGATGAGTTCTACCAGGTGGGCGTCTCGCCCAACAGCGCGCGCGACGGCTACGGCCTCGGCCTCTCCATCGTGCAACGCATCGCGCGGCTGCTCGACATCAAGGTGGACGTCGCGTCGACCCCCGGCCAGGGCTCGGTGTTCGCGATCGAGTTGCCGCGCGCGGAAATCCAGGAAGCGCCCGCCGACCGCGAGACGCAGCGCGCGCCGCTCGTCGCTGGCGGCGAGGCGCGGCACATCCTCGTGGTCGAGGACGAACCCTCGGTGCGTAATGCCATGCGCATGCTGCTCGAGATCGAGGGATACGAGGTGACCGCGGCGTCATCCGCGGCCGAGGCGCTCCAGGCGCTGCGACGCGACTACTTCGATCTCATCGTCACCGACTATCACCTCGAGAGCGGTCGCACCGGCACCGAGGTGATCAACGCGGCGCGCGAGCTCACGGGCGTCGCGTCCAAGGCCATCCTCGTGACCGGCGACACTTCCGCGGCCGTGCGCGAGATGCAGGGCGACGAGATGCTGCGCATCACCAGCAAGCCCATCAACTCGGACGAGCTGCTGGCGCAGGTGCGCACCTTGTTGAGTCTCTAGCCCGAGCAGTCCCAGCAGCGCGTGGCATGCGGCACCAGCCGAAGGCGCTCGGCCGGGATCGCCTGGCCACATTCGTCGCATTTGGCGAACGTGCCGGCCTCGATGCGTTCCAGCGCCACGTCGATGCATTCGAGTTCCGACAGGGCCGATTGCTCGATGGCTTCGAGGATCTCGTCATTCTCCACCGAGATCGCGGCTTCCGCCGAATCCCTGGGCAGCGGCTCGGCCGCCCGCGCCAGGTCCAGCCGCGCGCGCCGCACACGTTCGCGCAACTCGTCACCGCGCGCGATCAGGTGGCTGCGGGTGGCCCGGAGTTCTTCATCGCTGAGGGTGTTCATGAACCGAGCATGGCAGGCGCTCGCGCGCCGCCCCATGCGCCCCACCACCTACCCTGTCAGGGGTTTTGCGTACGAATTTCCCGCCGCGGCTCTCCATACTTTCGGCGTATGTATTCGCGCGAAACCCGGGCACTCATGGAAGCGGCGGTCGATGCCGTGGTCGCCGTCGATCACCACGGACAGGTGCTCGCCATCAACGAGGCGGCCAGTCGCATGTTCGGTTATCCCGGTGCCGAGCTGATTGGACAGAACGTGAGCCTGCTCATGCCCGCGCCCGATCGTGAATCCCACGACGGCTACATGCAGCGTTACCTCGACACCGGCGTGCCGCGGATCATCGGTATCGGCCGGCAGGTGACCGCGCGCCGCAAGGACGGCACGACGTTCCCGGCCCGGCTCTCGGTGGGACGAGTGCCCGAAGAATCGCCACCCCGCTTCGTCGGCCTGGTGCGCGACATCAGTGTGGAGATGGAGGCCACGGCGGCTCTCAAGCTCGAGCGCGACCGGGCGCATGCGTTCCTCGAGCTGCATGATTCCATCCTGCTGGAGCTCGACGCGCAGCGACGCGTGCGCGCGATCAACACGCGCGGCGCGCAGTTGCTGGGCGCGCCCTCGCAGGACCTGCGCGGCCGCGACTGGCTGGGTTTCCTCGACGGCGAATCTGAACAGGAACGCGGCCGGCTGATGCTCGCGAATGCGCTCGCCAGCGGCAGCTCGCGCGAACGCGAATACGACGTGCGCGACATGCTCGGCGAACGCCGCCGCATCTACTGGCGTTGCATCGCACTGCGTGGCGCCGATGGCGCGCCCGCCGGCTGGCTGTGCTCCGGCAATGACGTCACCGACCGCGAGCTGCGCGAGCAGCACGCGCACCTGGCCCACGATCGGCTGACGCGCGTGGCGCGGCTCGCCACCATGGGCGAGATGGCCGCCGGCCTCGCGCACGAGATCAATCAGCCGCTGACCGCCATCACCGCCTACGCGCGCGCCTGCGAGCACTACCTCGACGGCCCGCGACCCGACATCGACGAGGTGCGCTCCGCGTTGCGCGAGATCGTCGCCGAGGGACATCGCGCCGGCGAAGTCATCCGGCGCCTGCGCCAGATGGTCCGCAGCGACCTGCCCGATGAACGCAGCACGTTGGACGTCAACGATCTCATCGAGGAGCTGCGCATCCTGCTCACGGCCGATGCGCGCGTGCACCGCACCGAGCTCGAGCTCGCGCTGCCCGCCGACTTGCCGCAGATCTCGGCCAATGGCGCGCAGCTCCAGCAGGTGGTGCTCAACCTGGCGCGGAATGCCTTCGAGGCCGTGCAGGAAATGCCGGAGACGGAACGGCGCGTCGAGATCGCCACCGCGATCCGCGAGGGGGAGATCGAGATCCGCGTGTCGGACAACGGCCCGGGCATCGCGCCGCAGATCCGCGAGCGACTGTTCGATCCCTTCGCGAGCACCAAGGGCGCGGGCACCGGGCTCGGACTGGCGATCAGCCATACCATCGTCAAATCACATGGCGGTACCATCGGCACGCGCAACGATGCGACGCGGGGAGCCACCTTCGTCGTCCGACTGCCGGCGCTGGAGGAATGCCTGACGTGATGACCCAGAAGCCCCCCGGAAATCCGAAGGTCATGGTGGTGGACGATGATTCGGGGGTGCGCAACGCGATGCGCATCCTGCTCAAGTCCGTGGGACTGGAATCGGTGCTGTATTCGTCGGCGCAGGAATTCCTGGCGGCCTATCAACCTTCGCAGTCGGGTTGCCTGCTGCTCGACATCCGCATGCCCGGCATGAGCGGCCTGGAGCTGCAGCAGCAGCTGAACCTGCGCGGCGCCGTGATCCCGGTGATTTTCATGACGGGCCACGGTGACGTGCCGATGGCGGTCGAGGCCATGCAGCACGGCGCGTTCGATTTCCTGCAGAAGCCGTTCCGGGACCAGGACCTGCTGGATCGCATCCAGAAGGCCATCGCCAAGGACGCCCAGTCACGCGCCTCGCTCGGCGAACACGAGCGCATCCGCGCACGACTCGAGACCCTGACCGCGCGCGAGCGCGAGGTGCTGGATCTCATGATCCAGGGCAAGCAGAACAAGGCCATCGCGCAGGACCTGGATGTGAGCCCGCGCACCATCGAGATTCACCGCGCGCGTGTGATGGAGAAGATGGAAGCGCAGTCGGTCGCCGAGCTCGTGCGCATGATGCTCGACATCCGGTAATGGGGACATTCCTCATTTCGTTGTAACAATTGTCTTTCGAGGTCGCCCGCGCGGAGCCAAGGTCTGCTCGAGGCCCATGGATCTGGCCGTCGCCTCGCACCACGATTGATCTCCGAATGGAGCCTGCCGACTCACAGCCGTTCGTACGGCCTGGAGCTCTTCCGATGTCTGGCATTCATTGACGTAGTCGCACCAGGTCGAAGGAAGCGCCACGGGCGACGCGGCGAGTTTTATGGGCCCGTGGCCGCGCAACCGCCAGCGCAGGCTTCCCCATTCCCAATCTTCCGCCCTGCTCACGAGGCGAGCGTTCAATGCATTCCTCTCGACGTATCGCATCAAGATCAGAAAATGCCGGTCGGCCTGTACGACGGACGCCTTGAATCGTCCTTGCCAGACTCGTCCGCTGGTGCCGTACTTCTTGTGGTACCGACGCGCATGCGTGGTGAATAACCAATGAGCCCAACAGGCGAGATCGTCGTCCTGCCGGGGCCGCATCACCAGGTGAAGATGGTTCGGCATGATGCACGCGGCCAGCGTCGGAACATCGAACTCGTCGAACGCCTCGGCCAACAACCAAAGAAACGCGACATAGTCGGCGCGATCATGGAACAACCTCATCCGGTTGTTGCCGCGATTCAGAACGTGGTAGCAATGGTTGGCGACGATGGCGCGCGACGTGCGAGGCATCGCCGAAGGTTACGAGCCGGAATGGCGCGCGGAATCTCGAATAACTCTGCGAATTCGGGAATACGTCCCGAATTGTTACAAGTAAATGAGGAATGTCCCCATTACCACCCCAGCCGGGCCAGGTAGTCCGCGAGTCCCTGCACTTCCTGGAAATCCAGCTTCACGAACCGCTTCCGATGTGAGCTGGCCAGCGCCGGGCGGCGCCCATCTACCGCGTCGTAGATCTGCCGCGCGAGATACGCCGCGTGCTGCCCCGACAGCCGCGGCACGCCCGACGCGCCATCACCTTCGCCGTTCTCGCCGTGACATGAACTGCAACCGGCCGCGTAGATCGCCGCGCCCTTCTCCACGTTCTGGCCATCTCCCAGCCCGCGCGCGCCATCACGCGTCAGATGACTCGCGTATGCCGCCACGTCGGCAATGTCCTGCCGCTCGGGAATGATGTCGTGGCTGGTGGCGACGCCTTCCATGCGCATGTCCCAGCGTGCGCCGCGGCGGAAATCCAGCACCTGGCGCACGAGCACGCGGTAATGCTGCCCCGCGATGCGCGGCACCGAGCCATTGGTCGTCCCGCCGCCCTCGGGGTTGTGGCAGGCCGCGCAGGCTTCGAACAACTCGCGACCGCGCGACTCGTCCGGCTTCAGCGCCATGACTTTCGCGAACTCCTGCTTGGAGGATTCCGCGCCGGCTGCCAGCAGCGGCAGGCACACCAGGCCCCAGATCGCACGCAGATTCATGCCGCTTTGTAACAACGGGTGGAGCGCGCGGATATACGCAGTACACCGCATGGCGTACGTGCGCCCGCGGCTGCCGTCGCCTCGCGCGCGGCGATAAGTTGTACGCATCCGCCGAGAGCCACGCGAGGGAGAGCCGATCATGAACACCGAACCCGCCACCCAAGGTCGCGTACGCCATCCCGCCTTCATGGAACATCGCTGGGGCCAGCGCGTGACGCTCGGGCTGCCCGTGCACGTGACCGCCGGCCACACCAGCGCAATCGGTGTGCTGCGCGATGCCAGCGTCAGCGGTGGATTCATCGAGAGCGTGCTCGATCCGGCGATATTCACGAATCTCGGCGTGATCGTGCTGGTCGGCCACGGTGAAACGCGCCGCGCGGTCGAGCTGCCCTGCAACGTGACGCGCCGCGACCCCGACGGCTTCGGCGTCGAGTGGCGCGACATGGCCTGCGCGCCGTTGCTGGCACTGCTGCGTGAGACCGGCACCGAGTTCGCGCGGCTCACGGCACGCGACCGGGTGTTCAGCTGAGCTGATCCAGGTCAGGGCGGCCCACGCGCCCGCCTGCCCACAATCACACCATGAGCCCGAACATCGCCTTCGACGCGCAGCTGCTGCGCCGCTACGACAAGCCCGGTCCGCGTTACACGTCGTACCCGACCGCGCCCGCGTTCACGGCCGACTTCGGCGCCAGCCGGCTGCGCGAGCACGCGCTGCGCACCAACGAGGAGCCCATCCCGCGGCCGCTGTCGCTGTACGTGCACGTGCCCTACTGCTTCAGCCCGTGTTTCTACTGCGGCTGCAACCGCATCATCACGCGCGACCAGAAACGCGCCGCGCCCTATCTACTGCGCCTGGCGCGCGAAGCCGAGCTGCTGGCGCCCTGGTTCGATCGTGACCGCGAGGTCGTGCAGGTGCATCTCGGCGGCGGCACGCCCAATTTCCTGACCGCGGCGCAGATCTACGAGCTCATGGAAAGCCTGCGCGCCAACTTCCGGCTGGGCGCGCGCGCCGACCGCGACTTCTCCATCGAGCTCGATCCGCGCTACCTGCAGCTCGGCGACATCGCGAGTTATGCCGCCTGCGGCTTCAGCCGCGCGAGTTTCGGCGTGCAGGACTTCGACCCCGAAGTGCAACGCGCGGTGAATCGCGAGCAGAGCGTCAAGCAGACGCTCGACGCCGTTACCGCGTGCCGCGACAGCGGCTTCCGCTCGGTCAACCTCGATCTCATCTACGGCCTGCCGAAGCAGACGCAGGCCGGTTTCGGCCACACGCTCGACATCGTCACCGATGCCCGCCCCGATCGCATCGCCATCTACGGCTACGCGCACATGCCGCAGATCTTCAAGGCGCAGACGCAGATCGAGGAAGCGGATCTGCCGGATGCCTCCGCCAAGCTCGCGCTGCTGCAGCTTGCGATCGAGAAGCTCACCGCCGCGGGATATCGCCACATCGGTATGGATCACTTCGCGCTGCCCGACGACGATCTCGCCGTGGCGCAGGACGCGGGTTCGCTGCACCGGAATTTCATGGGCTACACCACGCACGCCGAGTGCGACCTCATCGGCCTCGGCGTGAGCGCCATCAGCCACATCGGTGATTCGTTCAGCCAGAACCCGCGCGACCTGCCGGCCTGGGAGATCGCCATCGACCGTGGCCAGCCGCCGGTGTGGCGCGGCCTCGAGCTGTCGTCCGACGATCGCGTACGCGCCGACGTGATCCAGCAACTCATGTGTCACGGCGTGATCGACTGCGACGCCATCGGGCGCCGTCACGACATCGAGTTCGCGGAGTACTTCTCCGACGCGTTGGCCCGGCTTGCACCGCTGGTGGCGGACGGACTGGTCACGCGCGAGGCCGCGCGCATTGCCGCGACGTCGCGAGGCCGGCTGCTGCTGCGTATCATCGCCATGTGCTTCGACAATTACCTGAAGCCTGCTGAAGCCGAGGCGAGGCCCCGTTATTCACGCGTCATCTAGAAATGGGGACATTCCTCATTTCCGCTGTAACAATTGCCGGTGTCAGCGAAGCACCAAAGTCCCCAGTCAATTGTTACAACGGAAATGAGGAATGTCCCCATTACCGACGACGGCGACGCGCTGCGCTTCTGCAGCACCTGCGCGTTCTCGTCGGCCTGCCTCGACCAGGGTTACGACAAGAGCCGGCTGGCGGAGCTGCACGTGCTGGTCGAACACGTCGGCCCGTTCGCCGAAGGCACGCACCTGTTCCGCGAGGGTGATCCCTTCGATGCGATTGCCGCCGTGCGCGGGGGTACCGTCAAGACCTACGTGAATGACAGCGAGGGTCGCGAGCAGGTACTGGGCTTCTTCCTGCCCGGCGAGGTCATCGGCCTCAACGCGATTTCCCGCAACACCTATCCCTGCAACGCGGTGGCGCTCGACGCGGTGAGCCTGTGCCGCTTCTCGTTCCCGGGCATCGCGGCGCTGGCCACGCGCATGCCGGGCGTGCAGCAGCAGCTGTTCAAACTACTGAGCCAGGACATCGGCAAGGCCGCGCTGCTGGCCGGCAATTACAGCGCCGACGAGCGCATGGCGGCGTTCCTGGTCTCGCTGTCGCGACGCTTCGCGGCACGCGGCTTCTCGCCCACGCGATTCCGTCTGACCATGACGCGCACCGACATCGCCAACTACCTGCGGCTCGCATCCGAAAGCGTGAGCCGCGGTTTCCGCCGGCTGCAGGATGCGGGCCTGGTCGCCGTGGATCGCCGCGAGATCGAGCTGCGCGACCTGCCGAAGCTCGAGGCGCTGGCGAGCAGCATCCTGCGCGGCTAGATACCCGCCTTGGCGAGTGTGTCGGCGAGACGGCGCAGCCCGTCGGCGAGCGCCGGATGATCGGCTTCGAATTTCACGGCGAGGGATTCAATGCCGGGGGCGTCCGCCGACGCTGACGCTGACGCGCCCTGTCCTTTCGACAGCACACCCTCGATGTCACCGAGCAGCGTGATCAGCATGCGCCGATCTTCGGCGTCCAGGGACGGCGCGCTGCCGAGGCGCTCGTGTAACTGGTTCAGCAGATTGCGCAGTTCGCTAGGGTTCATCGATGAACTCCGGTGTGACCTGGTCGTGACTATACGGGACAACGCGTAGCCCGCGCGGCGTCGCCCGGAATCGCCGGCGCCGCGATCCCATCAGCATCTGATCCAGGTCAGGGCGGCCACGCGAATTCGCAGTGAGCATTCTCCCGGCCATCAGGAGAATCACATGAATTCCAATCGCAGGTTGTGGGTGGGTCTCGGCGTCCTGCTCCTCGTTTCTTTCGGCGTACTACTCTGGGTCGGCACGGAAATCCACCGCGTCATGCCCCCCATCCCCGCCAGGGTAGTGTCGGAGAACGGCACGGTGCTCTACACGCGCGCCGACATCGACAAGGGCCGCCAGGTCTGGCAGTCCATCGGCGGCCACCAGCTCGGTTCCATCTGGGGACACGGCAGCTACGTGGCGCCGGACTGGAGCGCGGACTGGCTGCACCGCGAGGCCTCCGCCATCCTCGACCTCGAGGCCAGGCGTGAACATGGCGCCGCCTTCGACCAGCTCGGCGCCGACCAGCGGGCCGCGGCCATCGCCCGGCTCACGCCGCGCATCCGCCGCAACACCTATGACACCGCCAGCGACACGCTGACGCTGGACGATCAGCGCGCCGCGGCCATCGAAAGCGTCGCGACGCACTATGAAGCGCTGTTCGGCAACGACACCGCGACACTCGGCTTGCGCAAGGCATACGCCATGAAGAACGACACGGTGCCCGATGCGGAGAACCGCCGCGCGCTCACCGCGTTCATCTGGTGGTCGGCGTGGGCCGCGACCACCGAACGCCCGGGCGGCAACGTCACATACACGAACAACTGGCCGCACGAGCCGCTGGTGGGCAATACGCCGCCGCCGCACCTCTTCCTGTGGACGGTGTTCAGCGTGTTGTTCCTGATCGCGGGCATCGCGTTGCTGGGCTGGCACCATGCGCGACACAAGGACGACGCGCCCCCGGCGCTGCCGGCCAGCGATCCGCTGGCAATGATCCGCATCACCCCGTCCATGCGGGCCACGGCCAAGTATTTCTGGCTCGTGATCGCGCTGTTCCTCACCCAGATCCTGCTGGGCGCGATCACCGCGCACTACCAGGTCGAAGGCCAGGAGGCCTACGGCTTCCAGCTCGCGAACGTGCTGCCCTATTCCCTGAGCCGCACCTGGCATACGCAGCTCGCGGTGCTCTGGATCGCGACGGCGTGGCTCGGCATGGGCCTCTACATCGGGCCCGCGATCTCCGGCCATGAGCCGAAGTTCCAGCGACTCGGCGTGAACCTCCTGTTCACCTGTCTGATCATCATCGTGGTCGGGGCATTCACCGGGCAGTGGCTGGCCGTCATGCAGAAGTTAGGTCTCGCGAAGAACTTCTGGTTCGGACACCAGGGCTGGGAGTACGTCGACCTCGGCCGCTTCTGGCAGATCTTCCTGTTCGCGGGGCTGGGCATCTGGCTGACGCTGGTCGGCCGGGCGTTGTGGCCCGCCATCAAGAAGGGCGGAGAGTCCAAGAGCATCGTCGCCCTGCTGTTCGCCAGCACCGTGTGCATCGGCCTCTTCTACGGCGCCGGTCTCATGTGGGGCGAGCACACGCACATCTCACTGGTCGAGTACTGGCGCTGGTGGGTGGTGCACCTGTGGGTGGAAGGCTTCTTCGAGGTGTTCGCCACTGCGGTCATTGCCTTCCTGTTCACGCGGCTCGGGCTGCTGCGCGCGACCAGCGCGACCACGGCCGTGCTGTTCGCGACGATCGTGTTCCTCTCCGGCGGAGTGCTGGGCACGCTGCATCACCTCTACTTCACCGGAACTCCGACCAGCGTGATCGCGCTGGGCGCGAGCTTCTCCGCGCTCGAGGTGGTGCCGCTGGCGTTCATCGGCTTCGAGGCCTATCACACGTTCAAGCTCGGACAGGCGACGCCGTGGATGCAGAAGTACCGCTGGCCGATCATGTTCTTCACCGCGGTCGCGTTATGGAACGTGGTGGGCGCGGGACTGTTCGGCTTCCTGATCAATCCGCCGCTGCCGCTCTACTACATGCAGGGCCTGAACCTCACGCCGCTGCATGGACACACGGCGCTGTTCGGGGTGTACGGCTTTCTTGGCATCGGCCTCATGTTGTTCTGCCTGCGCGGACTGCGTCCGCACGTGGCGTGGAACGAGCGTGTGCTGACGACCAGCTTCTGGAGCTTCAATGTGGGACTGGCGGGCATGGCCCTGCTCACGCTGCTGCCCATCGGCCTCATCCAGCTCAACGGCGCGATCGAGCACGGCTACTGGTATGCGCGGTCCGCCGAGCTCATGCAGAAGTCCATCATCCACCTGCTGGTGTGGATGCGCGTGCCCGGCGACGTGATCTTCAGCATCGGCGCATTGTCACTGGCCTGGTTCGTGACGCGGCTGTGGATTGCGCCGCGCAAGAGTGAGCCGGTGGTCGGCGGAGCCGTGGAACGCCCGTGAACACGCAGACCGGAAAAGGGGACATTCCTCATTTCATTGTCACAATCGACCGCGTTCCAGCCGCGTCACGATCGTCCGACGATTGTGACAAGGAAATGAGGAATGTCCCCATTTCCAGCCTGATGGCGGCGGCGCCTCACCGACTGCTGTTCCTGGTCGGCGCGGGCAACGTGCTCGCGGCCATGAGCTGGTGGACGGCGTGGTTGCTCGCGACACGCTGGCAGCTGCTCGATCTGCCGCAGCCGCCGCTGCCCGCCGGCTGGATGCACGCGGTCATCATGCAGTACCACGTGTTGCCGTCGTTCATCTTCGGCTTCCTGCTCACGGTGTTCCCGCGCTGGATGGGCCTCGCGCCGCTGCCCGCATCGCACTATCTACCGGTTGGTGCGGGACTGCTGGGTGGCCAGGTGGTCACGTTGTTCGGACTCTGGGGCAGTCTGCCCTTGTTGCAGGCGGGCGCATTGCTCACGATCGCGGGCTGGACCACGGGCATGGTGCTGCTCGCGCGGCTGGCGCTGCGCGCCAAGGAGGCACCGTGGCATGCGATGAGCTGCCTGCTGGCGTTGTCGTTCGGACTCGTGGGCCTGGTGTTCTACGCGCTGCTCACGTTCCGCGTGGATGCGCAGGTGGCGTTCGTGGTGATCAAGTTCGGCGGCGTGCCGATGCTGCTGCCCATCTACTTCACGGTCTGCCATCGCATGATTCCGTTCTTCACGCAGGTGATCCTCCCGGGCCGCGCGATGCCACGCCCGATGTGGCTGCTCGCGACGGCGTGGGGACTGTTTCTCGCGCACCTGTGGCTGGAGCTGCGTCACGCCTACGGCGCGATGTGGCTACCCGACCTGGCGCTGTTCGTGTTGTTCGCGGGCATGCTGGTGTTCTGGTGGCCGCGCGAACGCGTGCCGGCGCTGCTGCGCGTGTTGTTCCTGGGATTCGCGTGGCTGCCGATCGCCTTCGCGCTGTATGCCTGGCAGAGCGCGTGGTTCGCGATCTCGGGGAATTTCCTGCTGGGCCGTGCGCCGGCGCATGCGCTGTTCATCGGTTTCTTCGGCAGCCTGCTGGTCGCCATGGTCACGCGCGTCACGCAGGGCCACAGCGGGCGTCCGCTGGTGCTGGGTGCCGTGGCCGCGACCGCGTTCGTGATCGTGCAACTCGTCGCCGTGACCCGCGTGATCGCGGAGCTGGTGCCGGACGCGCTCGCGTGGCAGGCCGTGGCGGCGACGGGCTGGCTGGTCGCGTTCCTGCCGTGGGTGGTACGGTCGGCGTGGATCTACCTCACGCCGCGCGCGGACGGTAAGCCCGGGTAATGGGGACATTCCTCATTTCCGCTGTAACAATCGACAGTGTTAGTTAGTCCACTCCTGCCGCTGGCAATTGTTACAGCGGAAATGAGGAATGTCCCCTGATCGAGTTCTATCCCCAAATCAAATGGGTCCACATCTGCGCCGTGTTCGCGAGCGGATCCTTCTTCGCATTGCGCGGCGCGGGTGTGCTGGCCGGCGCGCGCTGGCCGATGTGGGCGCCGCTGCGTTATCTCACCTATACCATCGACACGGTGCTGCTCACGGCCGCGCTCATGCTGGTCACGCTGCTGCACCAGTACCCGTTCGTCCAGACCTGGCTCACCGCCAAGGTGTGCCTGCTCGTGGTCTACATCGTGCTCGGCACGTTCGCGCTCAAGCGCGCGCGTACGCGGCGTGCACGGGCAGGTTTCTATGTCGCGGCGATCGCCGTGTTCCTGTTCATCGTGAGCATCGCGCGTGCACATCATCCGCTCGGCATCCTGGGGCACTTCACATGAGCGATCGTCCGCCGCTGGTCTATTCGTGTTCGGGCTGCTCGAGCGCGGCGCAGATGGCCAACCACCTCGCCATCCGGCTGGATCGTGACAACCAGGCCGAGATGTCGTGCATCGCCGGGGTCGGCGGCGGTGTGCCGGGACTCGTGAAGACGGCGCGCAGCGGCCGGAAAATCCTCGCGCTCGACGGCTGCGTGCTCGCTTGCGCGCGAGCCTGTCTCGCGCGCGAGGGCATCACGCCCGATGAACACGTGGTGCTCGGCGATCACGGCGTGAAGAAGCGCAAGCACGCCGACTTCGAGCCGCAACAGGCCGACGCGCTCTACCACGAGCAGGTGCTGCCGGCGATCGGGCGGCTGCGCGGACCGGCCTGACGGAAGATCCGATCCGCCAGTATACGGGCCAACCCGTATAGGTCCGCCCCTCTCCTACGGCCGAATGCTTATCGACGCATCGCCTGACCTGGGTCAAGGTACGTACACACCGGTGGCAACAAGATTCCACCATGCCCATCGGCCCGGGAGACCCCTCGATGAACAAGTGGTTAGTTGCGATCGTTGCCACCATGACCGCCGCGATGCTCGCGGCCTGTAGCCAGAATTCCACGCCCACGGCCGCCACGGCGGCCACCGCCAGCGACACGGGCGGCTCCCGCTCGGGCGATTTCGGTCCTCCGCAGGGTGAGCCGGTGAAAGCGGTGCTCACGAGTCCCCCCCTCGTACCACCGCCCACCGGCCGCCATGCGCCCGCCAAGGTCATCGTCGAGCTCGAAGTACGCGAAGTCGAACGCGAGATCGCCGAGGGCGTGAAGTACACCTTCTGGACCTTCGGCGGCACGGTGCCGGGCAGCTTCATCCGCGTGCGCCAGGGGGACACGGTCGAGTTCCACCTCAAGAACCACCCGGACAGCAAGATGCCGCACAACATCGACCTGCACGGCGTCACCGGTCCCGGCGGCGGCGCGGCGTCGAGTTTCACGGCGCCCGGTCACCAGTCCACGTTCACGTTCAAGGCGCTGAACCAGGGCATCTATGTCTACCACTGCGCCACCGCGCCGGTCGGCATGCACGTGGCCAATGGCATGTACGGCCTCATCCTCATCGAGCCGCCCGAGGGCCTGCCGGCCGTCGATCACGAGTTCTACGTGATGCAGGGCGACTTCTACACCGTCGGCAAGTACCGCGAGAAAGGTATGCAGGCCTTCGACATGCAGAAGGCCATCGACGAGAACCCGACCTACGTGTTGTTCAACGGCGCCGAGACCGCGCTCACGGGACCCAACGCGCTCAAGGCGAAAACCGGCGAGCGCATCCGGCTGTTCATCGGCAACGGCGGACCCAACCTGGTGTCGAGCTTCCACGTGATCGGCGAGATCTTCGACAAGGTGCAGCAGGAAGGCGGCACGCATCCGCAGGAGAACGTGCAGACCACGCTGATCCCGGCCGGCGGCGCGGCCATCGTCGAGTTCCACACCGAGGTGCCGGGCAACTACATCATGGTCGACCACTCCATCTTCCGCGCCTTCAACAAGGGTGCGCTGGCCATCATGGAAGTCGCGGGTGATGCGCGCGCCGACACCTACTCCGGCAAACAGGCCGACGAGAGTTACCTCAGTGACAAGGTCGGCGATCTCGCGCCCGTGGCGGCGGCGGCCGAAGCCAAGGCGGCCGGCAAGCTCACCAAGGAACAGCAGATCGCGGCCGGCGCCGTGCTCTTCAAGGGCACCTGCTCGGTCTGCCACCAGGACAGCGGCCAGGGAATCCCCGATGTGTTTCCACCGCTCGCGAAGTCCGACTACCTGAACAAGGACCATGAGCGTGCGATCCACATCGCTCTCAATGGACTCACCGGCAAAGTCACGGTGAACGGCAAGACCTACGAGTCCGTGATGCCGCCCATGAGCCAGCTCAACGACGACGAGATCGCGAACATCCTGACCTACGTGCTCAATTCCTGGGACAACGGCGGCGGCGTGATCAGCAAGGAGCAGGTCAAGGCCGTGCGCGATTCCACCCAGCGCGCGGAGGGAGCGGCGCATTGATGAATGTAGGCTGGCACCTCGCGTTCGTGATGCTGCTCGCAGCCGCCTCCGCCGGCGCGGCGACTCCATCACGCGCGCCGGTGCCGGCGGGCACGTTCGAGACCATCCTGCCGCCGGCGCCCGGCGTGAAATCCGCCACGGTGCCGGCCTTCACGATGGACCGCGTGCCGGTGACCAACGCGGACTTCGCACGTTTCGTGAGCACACATCCGCAGTGGCGCCGTGATCGCGTGGCGCGCGTGTTCGCCGACGCGGGCTATCTACAGCACTGGGCCAGCGATACGGCGCCGGCGCCCGGCGCCGCGAAGCAACCCGTGACACGCGTGAGCTGGTTCGCGGCGAGCGCCTACTGCGAAGCACAGGGCGCCCGACTGCCCACCTGGTACGAGTGGGAACGCGTCGGCGCCGCAGACCGCACGCGCGCCGACGCGCGCAGCGATCCCGCCTGGCGCCAGCAGATCCTCGACTGGTATGCGCGGCCCGCGAGCGCCACGCTGCCCGACGTGGGCCGCGGCGAGCCCAACTACTTCGGCGTGCGCGACATCCACGGCCTCGTCTGGGAGTGGGTGCAGGACCTGGGATCCATGATGGTCTCGGGTGACAACCGCGAACAGGGCGACCCGGACCTCCAGAAATTCTGCGGCAGCGGCGCGTTGTCGCTCGAGCAGAAGGACAACTACGCCATGCTCATGCGCATCGCGACGTTGTCGAGCATGCAGGCCAGTTACACCTCGACCACCATGGGGTTCCGATGCGTCAAATGATCCTGGGCGTCCTGATGATCTGCGGCGCGCTCGCGGCGCGCGCGGCCGACGGCGATCCGCCCCAGTCGCTGTATCACCTCGACGCGACACTCATCGACCAGTCGGGCCAGAGGCAGGGGCTGGACGTCTGGCGCGGCCATCCCGTGCTCGTGACCATGTTCTACGGCAGCTGCCAGGCCACCTGCCCGATGATCATCGACACGCTGCGCGCCACGGAGCGCGCGGTTTCCGCCGACCAGCGCGCCGGGCTGCGCGTGCTCATGATTTCCTTCGACCCGCAGCGTGATACGCCCGCCGCGTTGCGCGCCATCGCCGAGGAGCGCCGCATCGACGGCACGCGCTGGACGCTGGCGCATGCCGATGCGTCCACGGTGCGGACCATCGCCGCGCTGCTCAACATCCAGTATCGGCAGTTGCCCAGCGGAGAATTCAACCATTCGACGGTAATCAGCTTGTTGTCGCCAGTAGGTGAAATCGAAGCGACGACTTCGGCACTGGGTCATGCCGACTCCGGTCTGATTGCGCAACTGCGCAAGTAGGTGATAACACTACGTACCGATGCGAATCGCGCATCGCTGCTTCAGGGATGAAGATTCCGTCGTGAACGCACAGACCCGTAGTGAGAGGCGCTGGGGACCCCGGATCCAGGTGGATCTTCCAGTCCGGATGCAACTGACCCAGGGCCGTACCGAGACCGGCCGCATGCGCAACGTCAGCATGAGCGGCGCCATGATCGAATGCTCGGCCGAGCTGCCGACGTTCACGACCATGCGCATCGAGATACTCGCCGGCGCCGAGGTCATACCCGCGAAGATCGAGCTCGCGGCACGCGTGGTGCGCGCCGAGCATCCCTGCCTGGGTGTGGAGTGGCGCGAGTTCCAGCCGCAGGCGCTGGCCGACCTGCTCAAGGCCAGCACCCTGCCCCTCGCGGGCAGGCCCGGCGGGTAGCTAGCTCAGCGGTTCGCGACCTCGCGCGTCTCCTTGCCCGGCACCGCGGCGCGCCAGACGGTGTTGCCGACGTCGTCGGCCACCAGCAACCCGCCGCGATGATCCATGGTGACGCCCACGGGCCGACCCCAGGCTTGGCCCGTCGAGCTCACGAATCCCGTCAGCACGTCCACGGGCATGCCCTTGGGCTTGCCGTCCGCGAACGGCACGAACACCACCTTGTAGCCGGCGGGCACTTCGCGATTCCACGAGCCGTGCTCGCCGATGAACATGCCGTGCTCCAGGTGATCGGGCAGCGCGTTGTCGCCGGAGTACGCGAGACCCAGCGCCGCCACGTGCGCGCCCAGCGCGTAGTCGGGCGGCAG
>DATEII010000080.1:0-19309 GCA_035279135.1 Steroidobacteraceae bacterium | reverse complement strand
GTTGAATTCGGCAGGCGAGCAGTGCACCGCCGGCAGGTTCGCGTCGAGATCCATTTCGACCTCGGCCACGTACTTCCACTCGTTGCTGGCAACGGTAATCGTGCTCTGGATGGCGCGGTTCAGGTCCGTCGCGGTCTTTTCGCGCGCCGGGTGCGAGAACTCCTTCATGGCGCGCACGATCTTGGCGACCCGGTCCACCCCCTCGAGCGACTGGTTCAGCGCGCGGGGGATTTCTTCCTTCAGGTAATCGAAGTCGGCATCGCCGAGCAGTTTGCTGGCCGGCGCGCCGCCGACCTTGACCAGCTGGCCGAGCAACGAGTCGAGCTCGCCGAACGATTCCTTGAGGAAGCGCAGGTTGTCACCGACGTACTGTGTCGGCGTGTTGATCTCGTGCGCGATGCCGGCCGCGAGCTGGCCGATGGCTTCGAGCTTCTGCGCCTGGCGCAGGTTGTCCTCGAGGCGGTCGCGCTCCTCCAGCGTCTGCTTGAGCATGGAGATGTCGGTGAGACTGCCCTCCCAGCCGGCGAACGCCTGCGTGGCGTCGTACAGCGGCGCGGTGTTCACGAGCACGTGCAGCTTGCTGCCCTTGCAGTTGTTGATGCTGGTTTCCCAGCCTTCGACCATGCGCTGCGTCGACATCATGTCGAGGAACTGCGCGCGTTTGCCGGGCTCGAACAGCAGGTCGAGGAAATTCACCTTGGCGAGCGGAATACCCTGGCAGGCGAGCATCTTCATGCAGGCCGCGTTCGCGGTCTTGAGCGCGCCGTCGTGGTTGGCGGTGAACAGCGCCACCGGCACGTTGTTGAAGAGATCCTGGTAACGGCGCGTGGCGCGCACCAGGTCGCGGTGGAACATGTTGCGTTCCACCGAGTACGAAACCACGCGTGACAACATGCCGGCGTTGACGCGACGTTTCTCGAGATAGTCCTGGGCACCTTCACGAACCGCGACCAGGCCCTGCCTGTAGTCGTCGGAGCCCGTGAGCACGATGATGGGCGTGAGGTCCGCGACCGCGCGCAGCGCACGCAGGGCTTCGAGGCCGGTGGCGTCGGGCAGTCCGAGGTCGAGCAGCACCAGGTCGTATTCGACCGCCTGCAGGCGCTCGGTGGCCGCGGCCGCGGTCTGCACCACGTCGCAATTGACCTGGGCGAGGCCGGCATCCTTGAGGTGGCGCTCCACCACGCGCGCATCGGCGGCGTTGTCCTCCACTAACAACAACCGGATGTTCTTCATCATCTCGACTTCGTTGGTGCTCATCGGCGCGTTAACCCGTGTTCTGGATGGAAACTCATGACGCAGCCGATCCGGCCGTCCGCCACAGCTGTCATATCGGCGTCCGACGCTAAATCCTTAGGTCTGGCGAGACTTTGCCGCCACGGGCGAGGTCCATCACATATCGGCACGCTGTCGTGCTCCTTAACCCTACGGGCGGGCTAATTTCGCGTTCCGGCTATCCAGACTGGCGCGGCGCGGCCGATGCCATAACGCGGCATATGACGAATCTGGCGACACAAATCGGAGCGGCGGATCCCCTGTTCGAATTGCACCCGGCGCCGTCGTTGCTCCATGGACGCGACGGGGAGATCGTGCATGCCAATGCGGCCCTGCAGCAGCTCATGCGCGCCGGCGGTGCGAGCATCGAGGGCGCACGGCTCGCGGATTTCTTCCCGGAGGTCGCGGCGCAGCTCGCCGCCACCGCGACACCTTTGTGTCTGAAACGTGTCGCAGTTCGTCGCCCGGACGGCAGCAACCTGATCGCACGCCTGCAGGCAGTCCCCAATGCGCGTTATGGCCTCACGTTGTTGTGCCTCGAGGATCTCTCCGATCACGAGCAGGAACTCTCGGCCGCGAACAAGGAATTCGAGTCGCTGACCTCGGCCGCCGGTCACGACCTGCGTGGACCGCTGCGCATCCTCAAGGGCTTCGCCGAGGCGCTCGATGACGAGTGTGGCGCGACGCTCAACGAGGAGTGCCGCACCTTCCTCAAGGAGATCCTGAAGGCGAGCGATCGCATGGAAGGGCTCATCGACGGTTTGTTGACGTTCTCACGCGCGGGCCGGGCCGAGCTCAGCTGCGAGAAACTGGACATCGGCACGCTCGCCGATCTCGTGCATTACGACCTGCGCCATGCCGCGGTCGATCGCAGCGTGCATTTCGAAATGCAACCGGGCATCACCGCCTGGGGCGACGTGCGACAGATGATGACCATCCTGCGCACCTTGCTCGGCAATGCATGGAAGTACACCAGCCGCACGGGGCAGGCCGCCGTCCGGCTGTACACCGAGCAACGTGACGGCGCCGAATGGATCTGCGTGAGCGACAACGGCGCCGGCTTCGACATGGGACAGGCCACGCGGTTGTTCCGTCCGTTCACGCGCCTGCATCGCCACGACGAATTCGCGGGTCATGGCATGGGTCTCGCCACGGTAGCGCGCATCGTGCAGCGGCATGGCGGGCGCATCGAGGCCGAGGGCGCGGTGGACAAGGGTGCGACCGTGCGTTTCTGGCTGCCGCGACCGGACTGAGTTCGGGCGAAAAAAAACGCCGCGCCTTCGAAGAGGGCGCGGCGTTTTCGTATCGACTACGTCGATTACTTCGAGATCGAGCGACGGAACATCCGGTCGATCTTCTCGTTGGTCGCATCGCAGCAGGACTGCGAAGCCTGGGCTGCCGCGAGCGCCTGGTTGGCAGCGCTCTGCGCGCCGCTGGCGGTCGAGGAGGCCGACTGCGCGGCGGCATTGGCCGCATCAGCCGAGCTCTTGGCGGCAGCGAGATCCGCGGTGAGACGGCTCACCTGCTGCTTGAGATTGTCGATGTCGGCTTGCAGAGGCTTCAAGTCCTGGCAGCCGGCCAACATGGTGAAAGCTGCAACGGCAGCAACCTTGATAATCGCACTCTTCATAACGATCAATCCCCTTATTGGTGGTTGAGCAAGTCCGCTTCGCTTATCAACGCAAACGTGAATACAGCAGAAGGTAGACGTCTAATACGCGGGCGCAACTGCAACAAATTCGCGAGTTGTTTGCAACTGATATTTCTTCGATGTCGGCCTGTGGCGACATGTGGCGACGCCATACCTATTAGGGCTACTAACATCAATGCAGATCAGCCCGGTCGCTTGGCGAGCCCGTCGCGCAGAATTTCCCGCGCTGCATTGTGACCGGGAATTCCCGTGACGCCGCCACCGGGATGCGCGCCCGAGCCACACAAGTACAGATTTTTCAGCGGCGTGCGGTAATCACCGTAACCTAACATCGGTCGCGCCGCCCACAGTTGATCCAGGCCTAACGCGCCGTGAAATATGTCGCCGCCTGCTAGGCCGAGTTTTTCTTCGAGATCGAGCGGGCTCAACGCGGAGTGGCCGAGCACACTCGCGCGAAAGTTCGGCGCGTACGAATCCACCGTCGAGAAGATGAGGTCCACGGCACTCTGTCGTTCCTGACGCCAGTCGCGTCCGCCCGGCAGGTTGTAGGAGAAATGCTGACAAAACAGCGAGGCGACGTGAGCTCCCTTTGGCGCCAGTGTCGCATCGAGAGTCGAAGGAATCAGTATTTCGACGATGGGTGCGCGTGACATGCCCGTGAGGCGCGCATCGGCGAATGCACGGTCCATGTATTCCAGCGATGGCGCGAGGATGATGCCGGATCCGAGGTGTGCGCCATTGTCGTTGCGCGGTGCAGCGGTGAATTTCGGCAGTTCCGACAGCGCGACGTTCATGCGGAACGTGGCCGAGCCGACGCGCAGCCGCTCGATGCGCGCGCGAAAGTCCGCGGGCAGGTCGGCGTCGGCCAGCAGCTTTAGATAGAGCGGCTTGGGCCCGAGGTTGGCCGCGATCACGTTCGCTTCGATGACGCGTCCGTCCTCGAGCTCGATGCCGGTGGCGCTGCCATTCGACGTGACGATGCGCCGGACCGGCGCGTCCGTCTCGAGCGTGACGCCGAGGCGCCGCGCCTCGGCGGCCATGGCCTGTGTGATCGCTCCCATTCCGCCGACGGCATGTCCCCAGACGCCGGGCTTGCCATTCACTTCGCCGAACACGTGATGCAGGAGCACGTAGCCGCTTCCCGGCGTGTAGGGACTCGCGTAGTTGCCGACCACCGCGTCGAAGCCATACAGCGCCTTGACCGCGTCGCTCTCGAACCAGTGGTCTAACAAGTCGCCGGCGCTGCGCGTGAACAGCTCGTGGATGTCGCGTTGCACGGTGGCATCGAGCTTGCGGAAGTGGCGGCCGAGCCTGAAGGCACTCCACAGGTCGCGCATGCGGCGCGGATCCGTGGGTGGAGTCTCGAGCAGCTGCTGGCGCAACATCTCGACCACGTTGTCGAGCATCGCGAAATAAGCGGGCAGGCGTTCGGCATCGCGCGTCGAGAAGGACCGCACCGATTCGAGTGTGCGTGCGCTTTCGGGTCCGGCGATGAGCGCGCGGCCATCGGGCAGCGGCAGGAAGTTCTGCATCGGGCGTTCGAGCACCTTGAGCCCGTGTTGCTCGAGGCGCAGGTCGCGGATCACCTTGGGGTTCAGCAGGCTGACGGTGTAGCTGGCCGTGGAGTTGCGGAAACCGGGATGGAATTCCTCGGTCACGGCGGCCCCGCCCAGGACCGCGCGGCGTTCGAATACGCCGACGGTGAGGCCCGACTTGGCGAGATAGCAGGCGCAGGTGAGGCCGTTGTGGCCGCCTCCCACGATGACCGCATCGAAGCGGCTTTTGGCGCTTGACCTGTATGAATTCACAGTGTACAAATCCCCAGCCTCGATTCTTCTTTAAAGGAATCCGCCATGTCCGATCTCACCCCGCGCCAGACCGAAATCCTGCGTCTCATCCAGCGTGCCATCGCCGAGACGGGCATGCCGCCCACGCGCGCCGAGATCGCCAATGAGCTCGGCTTCAAATCCCCGAACGCCGCCGAAGAACACCTGCGTGCGCTCGCGCGCAAAGGCGTCATCGCACTGGTGCCGGGTGCCTCGCGCGGCATCAAGCTCATGGACACCATGCGCGAGCAACTGGGCCTGCCGCTCATCGGCCGCGTCGCCGCGGGCCGTCCCATTCTCGCCGAAGAGAATATCGAATCACGCCTCGACATCGACCCCAGCATCTTCCAGCCCAAGCCGCATTACCTCCTGAAGGTCGTCGGCATGTCGATGAAGGACGCCGGCATCCTCGATGGCGATCTCGTGGCCGTGCATCGTACGCCGGAAGTGCGCAATCGGCAGATCATCGTCGCGCGCCTGGAAAACGAAGTCACCGTGAAGCGCTACAAGCAGGAAGGCCCCGTGGTGTGGCTCATGCCCGAGAACTCGGACTTCGAGCCCATCAAGGTCAACGTCAAGGAAGACCCGTTGATCATCGAAGGCGTGGTGGTCGGAGTCCTGCGGCGGGGCAAGGCCATGGCTGCATGAACTCATGTATGCCGTCGCTTCGACGGCGTTTCCGTCGTGGGGCGTGAGCCCCTGGGAATAGGTTCCAGTGTTGTTAGGTTTGCGCACCGTCATTTATCGAGCCCCTGATCTTGCCGCTGGCAAGCAGTGGTACACGAAGTTCCTGGGCTTTGGCCCTTACTTCGATCAGCCGTTCTATGTCGGTTTCAATGTCGGCGGTTACGAACTCGGTCTATTGCCCGATGCTACCCAGTCGACCGTGGGCGCGTACTGGGGCGTGAAGGGCATCGACGGCGTGTATGCACGCTTGCTGGAGCTCGGCGCCACGCCGCGCAGCGAGATCGCGGACGTGGGTGAGGGCATCCGCATCGCGGACGTGCTCGATCCTTTCGGCAATGTGCTCGGCATCATCGACAACCCGAACTTCAAGCCTGCAGAAATCAAATAAAGGAAAAGCAACAATGAAACGCGCCACGGGCAGCTTCGAAGTCATCCTGCAGCCGCTGTCCAACTCCGAGGTCACGAGTGAGCCTCTGTTCGGACGGCTGCTGCTAACGAAGAAATTCAGCGGCGATCTCACGGCCACTGCGCGGGGCCAGATGCTGTCGGCCGGCACCCTCACCAAGGGTTCTGCCGGGTACGTGGCCATCGATCACGTCACCGGCACGCTCGAAGGCCGCCAGGGCAGTTTCGTGTTCCAGCATTCGGGAAGCATGAACCGTGGCGTGCCCACGTTGTCCATCATGGTGGTGCCGGATTCGGGCACGGATGAGCTTGCGGGCCTGAGCGGCACGCTGAGCATCAACATCATCGACGGCAAGCACTTCTATGACTTCATCTATTCAATCCCCGAACAGGCGCGTCTGAAGGCGGCTGTTTGAAGCGACGCTCATGCCAGCAGCTACTGACACGCAACTGCAGGAGTTGCTCGCCCACCCGTCGGTGTGGCGCGGCCGGAGTCGCGCGGCCGTGGAAACCATTTCCACGGGTTTCGCCACGCTCGATGCCGGGCTGCCAGGCGGCGGCTGGCCACGCCATGGCCTCGTAGAAGTCCTCACGCCCCAGGCCGGCATCGGCGAGCTCTATCTACTGATGCCCGTGCTGGCCAGCCTGTCGTGTGCTGCGCCGGGGCGCTGGTGCACCTGGGTGTCACCGCCGCACGAACCTTACGCACCGGCACTGGAATCCCATGGCATCGCGCTGGATCGCATGCTCGTGGTGCGCACGGGGCTGCCGCTCTGGGCGCTCGAGCAGGCGTTGCGCTCGGGTGCCTGTGGCATGGCCATGGCCTGGCTGCCGCGCGTGAGTCCGCGTGCCATCCGCCGGCTGCAGCTCGCGGCCGAGCAGGGGCGGGCACTCGGCGTGTTGTTCCGCAGCCAGCAGTTCGCGCACCTGGCTTCGCCGGCGATGTTGCGCGTGGCGCTGGATCCGGTGAAGGAGCCAGATCGCCACGGTGCACGCGTGACGCTCATCAAGAGCCGGGGCGGCAGCCGCGCGCCCATCGATCTCACCTGGACCGCGGCCGCGGCATGAGTGGTACCTCGTGCACCCGCGCTCTTATCGACTGAAATTTCCGGAGCCGGCTCCTTCCGAACCGGTCGACCATCTTCCTGGGTCGAGTGCGACGCCGTCCGTTTTACGGGTGCGGCCGGCGTCGCCTCCGCCCAAGGGACCGGGGCCCGGGCAGCAGGCGGCGTTCAAACTCGAACCGCGCGAGTTGTGGGTGGCCGCGCACCTGCCGCAGCTCGCGTTGCTGGCGGTGCGCCGGCCGGATGACACGCGACCTCTCGTGGTCGTCGATCCCGATGACCACAACCAACGTCTCATCGACGCGGATGCGCAGGCGCAGGCGGCCGGGATTCGCGCGGGCATGACGCTGGGTGCGGCGCTGGCGGCATCTCCCGACATCGAGCCGCGCGCCCGCGATGCGCTGCGCGAACGCGAGTTGATGCAGCGCCTGGCGGCCGTCGCGGCGACCTTCACGCCGCAGGTGTCCATCGAAGCGCCGGATGGATTACTGCTCGAGATCAAGCCCAGCATCACGTTGTTCGGTGGGCTGCGCGAGTTGTGTCGCCGTCTGCGTGATGCCTGCCATGCCGATGCGGTGCTCGCGCAGCTCGGGGCCACGCCGCATTTCACGCTCGCACCTACGCCGCTCGCCGCGCTCGTGGCCGCGCGTGCCGGCGCCCGCTGTTTCATCACGGACCCGGGGGTGCTGCCGGCGCGGCTCAAGCCGCTGCCGCTCGCCGTGTTGCGCTGGCCCGCAGAACACGTGGCGCGGCTCGCCGCCATGGGGGTGCGCACGCTGGGCGAGCTCATGCGGCTGCCACGCGCCGGGTTCGCGCGGCGCTTCGGCCCCGGGATGCTCGCCGATCTCGACAGGCTGCTGGGCAAACGCGCCGACCCTCGCGCACGGCTCACGCCGCGCGAGCGATATCGCGGCGCGCGCGATCTCGATCATGAAATCGAGGACCACGAACGCATCCTGCAGGTGCTCGAACCACTGCTCGTCGAGCTCGAACAATTCCTGCGCGTGCGCCAGCGCGGCATCACGGCCCTGCAATGCCGCTTTCATCATTACCGCGCCGCTCCGACGCGTTGCACGTTGCGCCTGGCCGCGCCCGAGGCCAGCGCCGAAAGGTTCACGCGACTGCTGCGGGAACGGCTGGCCACGCTGGTGTTGCCGGAGCCGGTACGCCGCTGCGAGCTGCTCGGGGGAGCGTTACGGCCGATGTCGCTGGCCAGCGGAGCGTTGTGGTCGCCGGGCGAACATGGCCACGCGAGCACGGGCGAAATGCCCTCGCTGGTGGAGCATCTGCGCGCGCGACTCGGCACCCAGGCGCTCCACGGCATCCGTCGCGCATCCGAGCACCGGCCCGAGCGGGCCTGGTGCGTGGCCGAGCCGGCCATCGAAGAAAACCCCGCGAGTCCACCGGGTCCGGACACCATGCCCCGGCCCGCCTGGCTGCTCGCGGCTCCACAACCGTTGTCCGCGCCGCGCGGCCGGCCCCGGCATCACGGTCCACTCAAACTGCTGCGCGGCCCCGAACGCATCGAAAGCGGCTGGTGGGACTGCAACGACGTGCAGCGCGACTACTACGTTGCCAAGGACGACACCGGCGCGCTGCTCTGGATCTACCGCGAATGCCGCGGAGAACGCAGGTGGTTCCTGCACGGGATCTTCGGGTGACGCCGAGATGAGGCATGTCTCCATTACCTGAATACGCCGAGCTCCACTGCCTGAGCAATTTCAGTTTCCTGCGTGGCGCATCCCATGCCGAGGAATTGATGGCGCAGGCGAAGGAGCTGGGATACAAGGCCCTGGCCATCACCGACGAGTGTTCGCTCGCGGGCGTGGTGCGCGCGCACACCGCGGTCAAGAAGATCGGCGGCGGCATCAAACTACTCATCGGCTCCGAGCTCGTGCTCGATTGCGGCCTGCGGCTCGTGGTGATCGCGCGAAACCGCCCGGGTTATGGACGCCTCTCGCGGCTCATCACGCGCGGACGGCGCAAGGCGGAGAAGGGCAGTTATTCGCTGTCGCGCGCCGATGTGGAGGAATTCCTGCAACAGGATCCCACCGGTACGCTGGCGTTGTGGCTGCCCGCGGCCGGTGACGCCGACGAGCAATGCGCCTGGATGACGCATGTGTTCGCGGACCGTGCCTGGATCGCGGTGGAGCTGCTGCGCGATGGTCGCGATCGCGAGCATCTCGAACGATGCCGCCGCCTCGGCGCGCGGCACGGCCTGCCGCTCACGGCCGCGGGCGACGTGCACATGCACGTGCGCGAACGCCGCGCGCTGCAGGACGCGCTGACGGCGGTACGTCATGGCGTACCGATCGCCCAGGCGGGCACGCGCCTGTTCCCGAACGCGGAGCGCCACCTGCGCGAACGCGAACGCCTCGCCAAGCTCTATCCACCCGAACTGCTGCTCGAGACCGTGAAGATCGCCGCGCTCGCCGATTTCTCGCTGGACGAGCTGCGCTACGAATATCCGCGCGAGCTGGTGCCGGAGGGAGAAACCGCGGCCTCGCACCTGCGCAAGCTCACGCAGGCCGGCGCGTGCAAGCGCTGGCCGACCGGCATCCCGGAAGCCATGCAGGCGAAGATCGACTACGAGCTCGCGCTCATCGGGGACCTTCGTTACGAGTCCTATTTCCTGACCGTGCAGGACATCGTGAGCGAGGCGCGCCGTCTCAACATCCTGTGCCAGGGGCGCGGATCGGCCGCGAATTCGGTGGTGTGTTACTGCCTCGGAGTCACCGAGGTGGATCCCTCGCGCGGCGAGCTGCTCATGGAGCGTTTCATCTCGCGCGAGCGCAACGAGCCGCCGGACATCGACATCGACTTCGAACACGAGCGGCGTGAAGAGGTCATCCAGTACATCTACCGCAAGTACGGTCGCGACCGCACCGCGCTCACGGCCACCGTCATCAGCTACCGGCCCCGCAGCGCCTTGCGCGACATGGCCAAGGCCATCGGGCTCGACGCGGTGCAGGCCGAGCGGCTCGCCGGCGCCATGCAGTGGTGGGACACGGCCGTGGACGCCGAGCGCATCCGCGAGGCGGGTTTCGAGCCCGACAATCCGCAGGTTCTGCACCTCATGTACCTGGTGGCGCAGTTGCTGGGCTTCCCGCGGCACCTGTCGCAGCACGTGGGCGGCTTCGTGATCTCGCAGGGACTGCTCGAGGAGCTGGTGCCCATCGAGAACGCGGCCATGGAGGACCGCACCGTCATCGAATGGGACAAGGACGATCTCGACGATCTCGGCCTGCTCAAGGTGGACGTGCTGGGGCTCGGCATGTTGTCGGCATTGCGCCGCGGGCTCGAATACGTGGCGGCGTTCCGCCGCAAGTCCTTCACGCTCGCGGACGTGCCGAAGGAGGACGCGCGCGTCTACGAGATGATCTCGCGCGCCGACACCATCGGCGTGTTCCAGGTGGAATCGCGCGCACAGATGTCGATGCTGCCGCGCCTGAGGCCGCGCGAGTTCTACGACCTCGTGATCGAGGTGGCCATCGTGCGGCCCGGTCCCATCCAGGGCGGCATGGTGCATCCTTACCTGCGCCGGCGGCAAGGACTCGACCCGGTCACGTATCCGAGCGATGCGGTGAAAGGCGTGTTGTCGCGCACGCTGGGCGTGCCCATCTTCCAGGAACAGGTCATGCAGCTCGCGATCGTCGCGGCGGGCTTCACGCCCGGCGAAGCCGACCAGCTGCGCCGGAGCATGGCGGCGTGGAAACGCCGCGGCGGCCTCGGTCATTTCGAGAAGCGGCTCATCGAGGGCATGAGCGCGCGCGGCTACGACGAAAGTTTCGCGCAGCAGATCTTCAGCCAGATCCAGGGTTTCGGCGAATACGGTTTCCCCGAATCACACGCCGCGAGTTTCGCGCTGCTGGTGTACAGCTCGGCATGGCTCAAATGCTACGAACCGGCGGCTTTCACCGCGGCTTTGCTCAACAGCCAGCCCATGGGCTTCTACGCGCCGGCCCAGCTGGTGCGCGATGCGCGCGATCACGACGTTGAAGTCAGGTCCATCAGCGCCTGCGCCAGTGATTGGGATTGCACCCTCGAACGAAAGAACGACGGCGAACCGGCCCTGCGGCTCGGTCTGCGCCTGGTGAAGTCCCTGGGCAAGGAGGCCGCCGAACGCATCATGGCGGCGCGTGCCACCGCGCCGTTCGACAGCGTGCAGGACCTGTCCTTGCGCGCCGCGCTCGATCGGCGCGATCTCGAGGCGCTGGCCGACGCGGGCGCATTGCGCGAGCTGTCGGGCAACCGTCACCTGACCTTCTGGCAGGTGGCCGGCAGCGAGCGCGAGCTGCCGCTGGCGCCGGTACCGCGCGCGCCCGAAGGAACGCCGCTGCTCGCGCCGCCCACCGAGGGGCAGAACATCGCCGCCGATTACCGCTCGGCCGGACTCACGCTCGGGCGCCATCCGCTGGCTTTGCTGCGCGAGGAACTGGCCGCGGAACGCGTCGTCACGGCGGCCGACCTGCGCGAACTGCCCCATGGTCGCGTGGTGCGCGTGGCCGGCATCGTGACCGCGCGCCAGCGTCCGCAGAGCGCCGGCGGCGTCATGTTCGTGACGCTCGAGGACGAGACCGGCCACGTGAACCTGATCGTCTGGGAGCGCGTCTGGTCACGCGCACGCCGCGCCGCGAACAACTCGCGGCTGCTCGAGGTGCAGGGCCAGTTGCAGAAGGAGGGCGGGGTCACGCACGTGGTGGCGAACCGGCTGGTGGACCGTTCGCACCTGCTCGGCAACGTGGTGACGCGCTCGCGGGATTTCCGCTAGCTAGGTGGCTACTGGCCGAGATCCCGCGCGTTCATCTTGCGCACGGCCGTGCTGTCATCGTCGATGTCGTAGTCGTCGAAATCGCTGGTGAGCTCGGCGGTGTTCTTTTCCTCGAGCCGGCGCTCGAGCTTGCGCCAGGCCGGGTCGCCCAGCTTCTGACCGCGCTTCTTCGCGGCGTCGAGATCTTTCGCGAGACGATCGAAGTCCACCTCGCTGGTGGCCTCGAAGGTGGGTTCTTCCTCTTCCTCGTCGAAATCTTCTGACTCTGGCTTCTCGTTCATCGTTCTAAACGGAGCGACCTCAGATGGGCGCGTTATAGAACGAGAGCCGGCGGCACGCAATGCCCCATCACCACTAATCGTCAACGAATGTAGTTATTCATTTCGAAGATGGGCATCAGCATTGCAAAAACGATGCCCATGACGAAGAGGCCCATCACAACTATGAGAAGCGGTCCGAGCAGGCCGACGAGCGCGCCCATCATCGAATCGAGCTCGCGCTCCTGGTTGGTGGCGGCACGTTCGAGCATGGTGTCGAGCTCGCCGCTCGATTCGCCCGAGGAGATGAGATGCACCGTCATGGGCGGAAACAGGCGGCTGGTCTGCAGCGAACGGCCGATCGGTGCGCCCTCGCGAACGCGCGCGGCGGCGGCACCGACCGCGTCGCGCATGGGTAGATTGGTGACCACTTCGCCCGCGATGCGCATGGCTTCGAGCACCGGTACGGCGCTGGCCGTGAGGATGCTGAAGGTGCGAGTGAAGCGCGCCGTGTTGAAGCCGCGCACCAGGCGACCGAACAGCGGCACACGCAGCTGGAAGCGATGGAAGCTCCGGCGGTTGTCGGGATCCTTCAACCAGTACACGAAGCCTACGATGGCGAGAATGATGCCAATGAGCAGATACAGGCCGTAGTTGCGCAGGAAATCGCTGACGAAGATCAGCACCTGCGTCGCCATCGGCAACTTGCCCTTGCTCGACTCGAACACCTCGATGACCTTGGGCACCACGTAGACCATCATGCCGGTGACGATGCCGAGGCACACGATCGAGAGCACGATCGGGTAGAGCAGCGCGCCCAGCACCTTCTGCCGCGTGACCTCGCGGTTTTCGGTGTAGTCGGCCAGGCGTTCGAGCACGCCGTCGAGCCGGCCCGAGCTCTCGCCCGCGGACACCGTCGAGCGATAGATCTCGGGGAACACCCTCGGGAACTCGCCGAGACCATCGGCGAGCGTGTGACCTTCCATGACCTTGGCGCGTACGCCGAGCATGATGCTCTGCACGCGCGGCTTCTCGGATTGCTGGGATACCGCGAGCAGCGCCTCTTCGAGCGGCAGGCCGGCCTTGACCAGCGTGGCGAGCTGGCGCGTCAGCAGCGACAGATCGGATGCCGAGACGCCCCGGCGCAGCGAGAAGCCGCGCTGGCGCCTCGCCTCACCATGCTTGACCTCGGCAACCGTGACCGGCAGCAGCTGGCGGTCGCGCAGGATCTGCCGGACGTGCTTGATCGTGTCGCCCTCGACCACGCCATTCTGTTCGCGGCCGGTCGTATCGAGAGCGGTGTATTCGAAGGCACCCATTCAGCGTGCAACTGGGGCGCTCAATCCTCGCGCGTGACGCGCAGGACTTCCTCGAGCGTGGTTTCGCCGCGCAACACCTTGTCGAGACCGTCGTCGCGGATCGACGGGGTCATGGTGCGCGCGTATTTCTCGAGCTCGTGCTCGGCTGCACCGTCATGGATCATGGTGCGCATCTGGTCGTCGACCACCACGAGCTCGTAGATGCCGGTACGGCCGCGGAAGCCGGTGCCGGTATCGCTGGGCTTGTAGAGGATGGGGGAGGGTTCGCTCGGCGTGAGGCCCAGCAGGCGCCGTTCGTATTCGCCAGCCTCGAAGGCCTGCTTGGTTTCCGGATTCAGCGTGCGCACCAGGCGCTGCGCGATCACGCCGATCAACGAGGACGACAACAGGAAGGGCTCGATGCCCATGTCCCGCAGGCGAGTCACCGCGCCGACGGCGGTATTGGTATGCAGGGTGCTCAGCACCAGGTGGCCGGTCAGCGAAGCCTGCACTGCGATCTGCGCGGTCTCGAGATCGCGGATTTCGCCGACCATGACCACGTCGGGATCCTGGCGCAGGATGGCGCGCAGCCCGCGTGCGAAGGTCATGTCCACCTTGGTGTTGACCTGCGTCTGGCCGATGCCGTCGATGTAGTACTCGATCGGATCCTCGACCGTCATGATGTTCTGCGTATTGTCGTTCAGGTGCTCGAGGCCGGCGTACAGCGTGGTGGTCTTGCCGGAACCCGTGGGCCCCGTCACCAGGATGATGCCGTGCGGCTTGCTGAACAGGTCCGCGATCATTTCCTCGGTCTTGGGATCCATGCCGAGCGCGGAGAGCTTCAGTCGGCCGGCCTGCTTGTCGAGGATACGCATGACCACGCGTTCGCCATGGCCCGACGGGATGGTCGAGACGCGCACGTCGACGGAGCGTCCCGCGATCCTGAGGCTGATGCGACCGTCCTGCGGCAGGCGTTTCTCGGCGATGTCGAGCTTCGACATCACCTTGATGCGCGACACCACCAGCGGGGCGACGGCTCGCTTGCTCTGCAGGACTTCGCGCAGCACACCGTCGACGCGGAAACGGCACACCAGCCGGTTCTCGAACGGCTCGATGTGGATGTCGGACGCGTTCTCCTTCACCGCCTGCGTGAGCACGGCGTTGATCAGGCGAATGATCGGCGCGTCGTCTTCGCTCTCGAGCAGGTCGGCCTGCTCCGGGATGTCCTGCGCGAGGTGCTGCAGGTCCGTGGATTCCTCGACACCGGTGGCGGCTTCCATCGCGTCGTTGCCCGCTTCGTAGGCGAGACGCAGCATGGAATCGAAGGTGGCTTCCTCGACTTTCTCGAGCTTCATCGGCACGCCGACGTAGCGGCGTACCTCGGCCATGGCCAGCGGCGCCGCCCCGGGCCGGTACACACACTCGGCGATACCTTCGTGGATGCGCCTCACCAGCACGCCATGGCGCTTGGCGAAGGCGAAGCCCACGCGTCGCGGAGCGGCGGGTGCCTGGGTGACGGCGTCGTTCATTGCTTCGGCTGCTCGGGAGGCGGCGCGGTCTGGGGTGCGGTCTGGGGTGCGGTCTGTGGCGCACCGTCCGGACCCTTCGGAGCGGGGGCGGCGTCTTCGCGCCGCGGCAGCGGTGCCGGAATCGGGGGCAACGTGGGTTGCGGCGTGAACGGAATCAGCGGCAGCACCTCCGTCTTCGGCGGGGCACCACGCAGGATTTCCTGGCGCATGTAGTTGTACTTGGCGTCAGTCTCGATGGCCGAGGCCAGGCCGTCGCGCAGGATCTTCGGCCGGATGAAGACCATGAGATTGCGCTTCTCGCGCTTGCGACTGCGCGTCTTGAACAACTCGCCAATGACCGGGATCCGGCCGAGGTAGGGCACGCGCTGTTCGCCGCGCGTGTCGCCGTCCTGGATGAGGCCGCCGAGCACCACGATGCCGCCATCCTCGATGAGCACGTTGGTGTCGATGGTGCGCTTGTTGGTGATGGCGCTGTTGGCATCACCGGTGGCGCCGGACAGCGCCGAGCTCTCGATGTTGATCTTGAGCTGCACCAGCGCGCCGCCTTCGTTCACCTGCGGCGTGATCTTGAGGATGGTGCCGACTTCCTGGCGCTGCACCGTCGTGAAGGGATTCACTTCGCCGTTGTTGGTGTTGCCGGTGCTGGTGAACTGGCCGGTGATGAAGGGCACTTCCTGGGCCACCTTGAGCTGCGCTTCCTGGTTGTCCATGGTCACGGCGGACGGCGTGGAAATCAGGTTGGTGTTCGAGTCGCCCTGAACGGCGCGGATCATCGCTGCGAAGTTGACGCCGGTGGCCGCGATGCGGCCAATGCCGAACGTGGTGCCGCTGCCGAGACCGGGCGCGACGGTGGCCGCATTCGACGGGTCATCGACGGCCAGCGCGAGCTGCGCGAGATTCACGCCGGCGACCGGCGACTGGAACGTGCCCAGCGGGATGTCGCTGTCTTCGTTCTGCCAGACCGCCCAGTTCACGCCGAGCTCGGCGTTCTTGTCCATCTGCACGTCGACAATGATGGCTTCGACCAGCACCTGCGCGCGGCGGATGTCGAGCTTGTCGACCACGGCCATGAGCGACCGCATGATCTTCGCGGGCGCCGTGATCACCAGCGCGTTGGTCTCGGGCTCGGCCCAGATGGTGGTCGAGCGATCGGCACTGGCACCCACGCCGCCACCGCCCGCTCCGCCACCCGCCGGCGGCGCGCCACCCGTGATGGCCACCGTGGCGCTGATCTGTTCCTTGAGCTTGGTCGCGATCTTTTCCGCGTCGGCGAACTGCAGGTATCGCACCTGCGTATCGCCGCCGTTTTCGAGCGGCGTGTCGAGGTGCGCCACCAGCGCCTTGATTCGCAGGCGCGCATTCTTGTCACCGCCGATCAGCACGCTGTTCGACCGGTCGTCGGCGATCACGCGCACGGGCGACGAGCCGCCGCCTTCGGCCGCGGCCTGCTGCTGGAAGAAGCTGTTCACCACGCGCACGACTTCGCTGGCCGAGGCGTTCTGCAGGTTGATGATGTCGACTTCGTTGTCGCCCTGCTGGTCGATGCGCTTGATGATCCGCATCACGCGCGCGACGTTCGAGGCGCGGTCGGAGAGGATCAGGATGTTGCCGGCGGGGTAGGCGGCCATGTGGGCTGCCTGGGGCATCAGCGGGCGCAGCACCGGTACCAGCTGCGCCGCGTTGACGTTTTCGACCGCGATGACCTGCGTGATCAGTTCGTCCGAGTCGCCGTCGATGCGCGGCGAGAGGTCGCCCTTGTTCGGGACCTGGCGCGCATTGGCGTCGGGAATGATCCGGATGATGCCGCCCGATTCGACGGCCACGAACTGGTGGACCTGCAGCAGGGCCAGGAAGGCCTCGTAGAACGCCGCCGGCGTCATCGGGGTCTGCGACAGCATCGTCACCTGCGCACGGATGCGCGGGTCGGGGATGATGGTCTTGCCCGTGGCCGCGGCGACCGCCTCGATGACCTGGCCGATCTCCGCATCCTTGAAGTTAGGCGTGATGCGCTGGCCGCTGCCATTGTTCTGTGCACTGACGATGCCGGTGGCCGTGAAGGCCAGGACGACCACGATCAGTGTCGCGCGGAAGGTTGTTTGCCTCATTACGTTCAATACCCAACGGTTCATGTGCGGTTCTTATTGTTCGCCGCCGGGCGGGGGCTCGGCCTGATCGGGCGGCATCATGCCATCGCCGCCGTTATTGAGTTGCTCGGCTTCACCGGCGATCTGCGCGATATTGAGCACGAGCTCCTGCTGCCGTCCATTGCGGGTCACCGTGACGCGGGCGTCGGTGGAGGAATTCAGCGTGGCGAAGATTTCCTGGGCCCGGTCCTTGTCGTCGAGCGGGGTTCCATTGATGGCCGTGACGAGATCTCCCGCCCGCAGGCCGATGCGCGCGAAGGCCTGGCGATTGGCGCCCGGGTACACCCGGAAGCCGCGCATCTTGCCGCCTGCGAAGACCGGCTGGGGTCGCATGACCTGGCCGATGAGGCTGGGGTCGTCGCTGACCAGGCGGCGCATGCGCTCGATGGCGGCATCATTGGGCGGCGCGGCCGCGGCCACCGGGGGCGGAGGAGCTTCGGAGAAGCTGCCCGCCGTGCGACGCGGCAGCATCACGGATTCGAGTGCGCCGTTGCGATCGATGACCGCCCGATCGTTGTAAACCGAATGCAGGGTGGCGCCACCCGGCACCTGTTGGCCCACCGCGACGACCTTCGCGGCGGCAGCACTCTCTCCGATGATCGCCATGCCTGCCTTGGGATCTTCCGTGGCGAGCAATCCGGCCAGCACCAGCGGCATGCTGGACGGAGGTGCATTGGCGCCATCGCCATTCGTGTTCTGCACGACAGCATTGCCGAACAGATGCGAGTTGACGAGTCCGCCGATATCCAGCTGGGAAACGGGCGGCGCTGCGGCCATAGGAGGCGGCGCTGTCTGACGGCTGCGGCTGGTGATGCCGACCACAATCAATGCCAGCTGTGCAGCGAGTGCGAGGGCCAGGATGAAGGTTGCGACCTGGGGCGCGCGCGCGAGCGCGGTGGAGCGCCAGTCGCCCCCGCCGCCAGCGCTCGGACTCCAGATGTTTGCCGTCATTTCCATGATGATACGTTTCGCTCCGCAGCAGCCTCAAGCGCCTGTTTTGTCTTGGCAAACCGACAGTGTCAGAGGTGCACTTGTGTTGCCATCCGACGACCCCTATAAATGACCGCCAATGCCCAGTTCCGAAACTGAACGCCCCGATCACGGTGGCGCGGGCCTCGCAGTCGAAGAAGCCGAGCCCAAGACGAAGCAGCCGCCGTTATATCAGGTGGTGCTGCTCAACGACGATTACACCCCGATGGAGTTCGTCGTCGACGTCCTGGAGAAGTTCTTCCGGATGGATCGCACGACGGCCACGCGTGTGATGCTCGAGGTACATACCCAGGGAAAAGGCATTTGCGGCGTGTTCACGTACGAGATTGCGGAAACCAAAGTGGCTTTGGTGACCTCTTACGCTCGTGACCATCACCATCCTTTGATGTGCACGCTGGAAGAGGCTTAGTCCACTAACGGTCTAGAGGTTGTAAAGGTGTTATCCCAAGAGCTCGAATTCTGCCTCAACGATGCCTTCGCCAAGGCGCGGGATGCCCGTCATGAATTCCTGACGGTCGAACACCTGCTGCTGTCCATCCTCGACACGCCCAAGGTGCGCGAGATCCTGCGGGCCTGCGGGGCCGATCTCAACAAGCTGAAGGACTCGCTGAACGAACACCTGGATCGCACCACCCCGCGGCTGCCGAACGACGAGGACCGCGAGGTGCAGCCGACGCTGGGCTTCCAGCGGGTCCTGCAGCGCGCCGTGTTCCACGTGCAGTCCTCGGGCAAGAAGGAAGTCGGCGTGGCCAACGTGCTCATCGCCATCTTCAGCGAGAAGCAGAGTCACGCGGTTCACCTGCTGAGCCGCGCCGAGGTCACACGCCTCGACGTGGTGAATTTCGTGTCGCACGGGCTTTCGAAGATCGCCGAGGAGAAGACCTCCAAGGAAGATCCGGCCAGCGAGACCGACCGCGACGGCGACGCCGGCAGCGCGCTCGACAAGTACACCAGCAATCTCAACCAGCTGGCCCAGGACGGGAAGATAGACCCGCTGATCGGCCGCACGCTCGAGGTGGAACGCACCATCGAGATCCTGTGCCGTCGCCGCAAGAACAACCCGCTTTACGTGGGCGAGGCGGGCGTGGGCAAGACGGCCATTGCCGAGGGCCTGGCGCGCATGATCGTCGAGGGCAAGGTTCCCGACGTGCTCTCCGACTGCACCATCTATTCGCTCGACATGGGCTCGCTGATCGCCGGCACCAAGTACCGCGGCGATTTCGAGAAGCGCCTGAAGAGCGTGATCGCGCAGCTGAAGAAGCAGCCGGGCGCGATCCTGTTCATCGACGAGATCCACACGCTGATCGGCGCGGGTGCGGCCTCAGGCGGGACGCTCGATGCATCGAACCTGCTGAAGCCGGCACTTTCCACCGGGCAGCTGAAGTGCATCGGCGCGACGACCTACAACGAGTATC
>DATEII010000079.1:0-24259 GCA_035279135.1 Steroidobacteraceae bacterium | reverse complement strand
CCAGCGCGGTGCCAATTGCCGCACCGAACACTATGCCGAGAGCGAGCCCGCTTCCCGCAGCGGCAGGAACAGTACTCTTTCTTCCGTTGGCGTCGACTTGTTCATCAGATGGATCCATGGCGAGGCTCCTAAGCATTGATTGACGTGACGCCTGAGCGTCGTTCACGAGATATATCACCAGTGAAGTGTCAGGTCAGCACTTTATCTTTCACGCGCCGCTCCAACGATGTGTTAGGTGGCAGCCCGCTTCTCGATGAAGAGAAATCGGGTGCGAGCGATTGGTTCCGATTTCGATGCACCAGGCGAGAACTGAAGTTGCAGCGATGGTCCCACAATAAATCCACTCACCAAAGTCCCGTCCGCGAGACGGTAGGTTGTGAGTCGCCTTAACAGCGTCAACTTATAGCAAGCCCCCTCCCAGAATGTCGTACCACCATCTAGCAGCTGCGGAAACGCCGGATTCTTCGAGTGCTTTGGATTTTGGCCGGAAAGTGCCAAGGTGAAATCCTCCCGCGCGTCCGCGAGACAGCGCGTGGCTGCCACCCCGAGCACCTCCGCGGACTGCGACTCGTTCATCCCGAAGAGATCCTCAAACGAAGGTTCTTCGGCTGCGTTCACCGCCACCGCGATGCTTGTGAACAGTAACGCAGTCAATCCCGGCACTAGGTGCTTGCGGCTACGCATCACTGCCACCTAACGGTTGAGTTGAGCGGCGCGCACGCCGACGTACGAGCATGGCACTTTATCCCTCACGCGTCCGCTCCAACGAGGTGTTAGGCGGCGCGTCGGTGAAAGAGCCACGCCCATCTATCTTCCTTTGACCCTGCGCCAACCCAAGACGACTAACGGAGGAACGGCTGCAAAGGCCAAGGCCGTCGCGAACCCAAGCGCGCCGATAACAGGCCTTCCATTGACTAGAACGCCGGGAACTCCAAAAAGCGCTGCAATCCCGCCGATGATGAAGAGCACACTCAGAAGCACAGCTGCACGCATGTGGTCTATTTACCCCCTTTTCTGGCACAGGCATGGAAAGTATTCGTGACGCCTAACTATGATTTAGACGACAACGCGTCGCGATAAAGAGCGACATATCCGGCGCATAACATTCCCGCTCCGATGGCAAGTGCCTGATTTGCGCCGATGATAGTCGTGTAGCTGCCGTCAAGCCACCGCCACCAATTCACTTCGGTCTGACGAAGATCGCCTTCCCCTGCACTTCCATCGTCGTCCCATCTGCACCTTCACCGGACGAGATCAGGAGCACACCATTCGCGCCGATTTTCGCAGCCTGCGCCTTGAGTTCTTTGACTGCCATGTTCACCGTCTCCTGCTTCGAGAACGACATGGGACTCGAGGCGTTCAGCAGACCGATAGGCTCGAATTCGGCCGGTGGTTCCAGGTAGAGCGTGACTTGCTCCGGCGCGATCGGCGCCTTTGCCGCACCCGTGACGATCGCCGATCCCGTCGCGCAGCCGGCGAGACACACGGCCAGTGCGAATAGCAAATAGTGCCGCTTGCTCACCATGTCACCACCCACCACGGTTCGAACCCCGAGACGATGCAGCCCCCTAACCAGATCTCACCCCGCCTCGCCGCCGCGAACGCTTCACGACTCGGGAATCCCATGACGACGGGAACCACCCGCGGCGTTCCGATCCAGTGCCGGGGCCGCACATCGATCGGGATGAGCGACACGACCACAAAACCCGCCAACGCGAACCCGGCAGGCCTCCCCGGTTTGCCGCAGATCCAGAGCACGAGCGTGACCAGGACGACGACGAACACGGGCAACGCCAGCATCCGGTCCGTGACCAGGTAGAGCATCGCGCAGCCGAACACCATGGCGATGGCACTCGTGGATCGACCCAAGACACGTTTGAGGCGTGTAGCCATCCGACACCCGGCTCCTCACGTCAGTCGCGCGGCAAACACGCGACGCCATTGCTGTCGCAGTACGTTCCTTCTTCTTCGTCCAGCTCGGCTTCGATCACGGCTGTTGCGATGTAGACCAGCGCGAGCGCGCCCACCGCCAACCCCACCTTCACCGGGCCCTCGACGTCCACGTTCTTCACCTCGAGGAGATCGATGTCCTTGTACGCGATCCGCGCGTCACGCCCGACGATGACGCCGGGTTCGAGCGCCACGATCCGGAACTGCCACTCGTCTCCGTTCTGGAGCCGGATGTGGACAGTATCTCCAACGGCCAGCTGTGTTTGGACGGTCTCGGGCCTGGACCGGTTTAGCGGGACGTATTCCATCGTCGCGCAGCCACCGAGCATGAAGACCAGGCCGGCGGCGGCCATCGAGCGCAAGTTCTTGTTATTCATGGCGCGCGGGACTATGGCACCGCGAACCTGAACGGGAGCCCAACGAGCGGGCCTCACTACTTGATGGCCAGCCTCAGATCCTCGATTTCTTCCTTGGCGTTCTCGAGCGTTTCTTCCACGGCCATGATGTCGAGGCGCAGTCGCGAAAACGCGGCGATCTTCTCGACGGTCATCGACAAATCCTGCATGCGACCCGTATGCCCCACCACGAGATAACTGGTGGCCAGGATGTCGGTGAGATCGGGCTCGTCGCCCTCCACCACGCGGTTGAGGTTCTCGTACTCGACCACTGCCCTGACGACTTCGTCGGGCAACTTCCAGCCGGTCAGGATGCTGCGGGCGAACTGCGCGTGCCACTTGCGCAGCATCGAGCTGTACTTGGTGCGGTCGCGCAGGACGAATGGATAGTGCGCGGCCCGCGTCAGGATGAATAGTTTGCCCACGCCATGCATGAGGCCGCCGAGGAACGCGATGTCGCGGTTCACCCGGGTGAACTTGCGCGCGATCACGAACGACACGGCCGCGGTCCAGGCGCTGCGCTCCCAGAGCGCCTCGAGATGCGGGCGGATGTCCTTGACCGAATGAGCCTGCGACACCTGGCGCAGCGCATAGGCCAGCGCGGCGGATCTCAACAGGTCGAAACCGACGCGCGTGACGCCAGTCTTGAGATCGGTGATCTGCCGGCGCGTGGGATTCAGCGCGGCGGAGTTCGCCATCTGCAGGATGCGGCCCACGAGCACGGGCTCGTAGTTGATCACGGGCACGAGCTGCGGGATGCCGATGTCCGGATCGCTGAGCATCTGCTGCACGCGCGTGACGATCTGCGGCACGCCGGGCAGGGTCAGCGACGCATCCTGCCGGATGGACGCCAGGTCCTTTTCGAGCGCCGCCGCGTCGTGCGCGACGATGTTTTCAATGGTGGTCGTCCCTAACGCCATTGCTGGCATGATCAGCCTCCCAACGCGCTCTTGAGCGCCGCGATCTCCTCCGCGGACTCGTCCAGCACGGCATGACAATCGCGCACCTGCAGTTGCATGCGCTTCAAACCCTTGATCAGCCCTTCGTCCGGCACGTTCATTTCCGAGCCGTTGCGATTGCGCTCGAGCAGCATGGCCAGCGACAACACATCGGTGAGCGTCACCGGTCCACGCGCCTCGCGATCGAGGTCTTCGTACCCGGCCACGGCCTCGACGATTTCCTCGGCCACCCGCCAGTTCTCGAGCAGCGCCTTGGCGACGTTCGCGTGCCAGTCGCGCACGATGGAGTTGAACGTCAGCGGATCGGCGGTCAGCGTGGGGTACTTGCTGGCGCGAGTCAGAATGTAGATCCGACCGACGTTGTGCATCAATCCGGCTAACAAGGCAGTGTCGCCATTGAGGGATGAGAAGCGCCGCGCGATCACGTGGCACATCGCGGCAATCTGCACGCTGTTCTTCCAGAGCACATCGAGCTGCGATTCGAGATGGCGGAACTCGCTGGCCTTGCGCAACTGTTCCATCGCGAAGCTCAGTGCGGCCGAGCGCACGATGTTGAATCCGACCCGCGCCACGGCCGTGCGCAGGTCGGCGATCTTGCGACCGGAGGTGTTGAGCGCGACCGAATTGGCCATGGTCAGCAGCTTGCCGGCGAGCATGGGCTCCGAGCCCACCACGCGGACGACAACTTCGTTGGTCACGTTGTCGTCCGACAGGGTCTGCTGAAGACGAATCACGATGTCCGGAACTGACGGCAGCTCCACCTGCCCCTGCGACAGCTCGGCCGCCAGGCCCTTCACGAAGGAGAACACCACCGTGTTCGGCAGCGCGCGCGCTTCGACGGTGGAGGTGATCGATGTGGCTTCCGCGCTCATGTACCCAGGGCCTGACGCAAGGACGAGATGGCAGTTTGTGAATCGGCCAACGCCATGACGCAGCGGTCGGCGTTGAGTTTCATGCGGCGGGCGGCGGGCATGCCGAGGAACAACATCTCCTCGGCGCGCGGATCCGGACCCAACGTCGTCATCGCGGTAGCGACCGCGAGCACGTCGGTGAGATCGGTGGTGCCTTCGTGATCCCGCTCGAGATTCTCACTGGCCGCGATCGCGTCGACGATGTCGTCGGACAGCTCCCAGTTGCGCAGGATGGCCTCGGCGAGGCGCCCATGCCATTCGGCCACCAGCTTCTGGTAGGTGCCGGTGTCGGCGAGCAACGCGGGGAAACGCACGGCGCGTGTCAGTAGATAGAGCTTGCCGACGCTCTGCAGCAGGCCCGCGAGCAACGCGGTGTCGGCATTGACCTGCGAGAAACGCTTGGCCACGAGGTGCGACATCGCGGCGACGTGCACCGACTGCTGCCAGAGCTCGGCCAGCGGCTCGTGTACGGCCTTGTAGGCCTCGGCACGGCGCAGCTGCGACATCGCGAAGGCGATCGCGGCGCTGCGCGCCATGTTGAAACCGATGCGCGAGACGGCAGTACGGAGATCCGTGAGGCGCCGCCCGTTCGGATTCAGCGCCGCGGAATTCGCGAGTTGCAGCAGGCGCGCGGCCAGCGCGGGTTCGGCGCTCACGATCTTGACCACGTGTTCGACATCGACCTGCTCGTTGGTCAGCGCCCGACGCACGCGTGTGGCGACGTCGGGAAAACTGGGCAGGTCGATCTTCTCGCCGGCGAGCTCCACGGTCAGGGCCTCGACCAGCCGCGCCACGTCGGAATGACGTGCGCTGCCAGCGCCCAGCGACTGAACGGGTAATGCGACGAGGTTGAAGGTCACGCTCTCTGTATCGGACGCGGACGCAGACTATTTAACCGCGGCAACGCACTGCCGGGCATATGTCAAAAGGCAGACTCAGTCCGCCAACGCGGTGCGCAACGAGGCGATTTCACCGGCCGATGCCGTGAGCACCACGGCCGCACCGTCCGCATCGAGGCCCAGGCGCACGAACGGCGGTGCCTCGAGGAAGGTCATGCCTGGCAGCTCCGCCGGATCGCCGACGCCGACCAGGTACCGCGCAGCCAGCAGCACATCACTCAGGGTTGCCCTGCCCCCGTGTGGTGAATGGGCATTGTCGAAATCGCTGGCCGCATCGAGGATTTCGCTGCCGAGGTCCCAGCGCGCCAGCAACGCGCGTCCCGCGCGCGCCTGCCACACGCTCTGGATCTCCGCGTATATCGCGGGATCGGCGATCAGGGCCGGCAAGGCGCCGACCCGGATCAGGATGAACAATCTTCCGACCGCGGTCAGCATGCCCGCGAACATCGCCTGGTCGGCATCGACGCGGCGGCAATGCCGCGCCAGCGCGTAACTGGTTGCAGCGAGACGGGCGCTTTCGTTCCAGATATCGCCGAACTGCGCCTCGAGGCCGCGCCACGCATCGGCCCGGCGCATCTGTGACATCGCGAACGCCACGGTGGCGCTGCGCGCCTTCGTGAAACCCATGCGCGCGATCGCGGCACGCAACGTATGCACGCGTTTGCCGGAGGGATTCAGCGCCGCCGAATTCGAAAGCTGCAGCAGGCGGACGGAGAGCGAGGGCTCCGCGCCGACGATGCGCACCACGTCGTCCACCGCCACGTCGTCCTTCGACAAGGCTTCGCGCACGCGCACCACCACGTCCGGAAAACTCGGCAGCTCGGGTAGCTCGGAAGCCAGGTCGACGGAAATGCGGCGCGTGAACTCCGCGAGCGCCGGTCCGATGGCGAGACTCGAGGGGTCGCGGAGATCGTGCGCGGGCATCAGAACAACTCGATCTCGCCTTCCGTGGGCGTGGTGTCGAGCTGGCGCAGGTATTGCCGTTCGCGTGCCACCAGCGTCTCGTCCGGCGTGGCATTGAGCTTGCGTACCCGCATGCGGCCACTCTGCGGGAAATAGACCACGCGGCGAGCGTGGCTGTCGCCGAGATCTTCGCTGACCACGTGGAAGCCTTCCTCGCGCACGTAGCGACGCACGAAATCGATGTTGCGCGCGCCGACGTCATTGCTCATCTCGGACAACACGCGGCCGCCGCCCACCAGCTTGATCTCGAGATCCTGGCGCCGTCCGCCGAGCTTCAGGATGTCGTTGATGAGCCGCTCCATCGCGACGTTGCCGTAACGCGTGGCGGCGCTGAGCGCCCCGCCCCAGGCGCTTTCGCCATTCGAACCATCGAGCGGCAGCATGAAGTGGTTCATGCCACCGATGTTGAGCCGCGCATCGCGGATGCAGGCCGATACACACGAACCGAGCACCGTGCAGACCACCTCGGCATTGCGCGTCACGTAGTACTCGCCGGGCAGGATGCGTGCCGAATAACAGGCGTGCTCGTTGTCCCAGAATCGCGAGACGTGCTCGAACTGCGGCAGTGCGGGAAATGGCAGCGAGTTGTCCGGCGCGAGCCGGCCGAGCCTCAGGCGCGTGGTCTCTTTGCTGCGGTCGTCGTTCATGAGTCCCTTCAGAACATTTCCACGCTGCCGCGCAGCGCGTCGTGTTCGTCTTCCGTATCGCCTGGCGGCGCGTCGGCGAGCCCGCCGAGCACCACGTCGAAAAGTTTGCGTTCGTCTTCCATCGTGTAACGCGAGCGGATCACGCGCAGCAGCTCGCCGGTTCGCGGCGGCACCGGCGCGGCGAGCGCATCGTGCATGTCGCCGAGCGCGTCGCGCACGTGTTCCAGCCGCTGCGCGAGCTGGTCGTGGTACTGCATGGCGAACATCGCACTCAGGGCTTCGGCCATCAGTTTCGCGCCCTGCTCCGCCACCGCCGGATCCGCGTGCGTCCGCAACTCGGCGCCGAGCCTCGAGAACGCGTCCACCGAGGCCGCGAGCCGCTCCACCTGCGTGTTGGAGTTTTGCAGCGCCACCTCGAGCTGCGCGCTGGCGAGCTCGAGCAACGGCGGCAGCGGTATCGGTTCGCTCATGCCGTCCCGAACAGTTTGTTCAGCGTGGACAGCAGCTGCGTGGGATTGAAAGGTTTCACGATCCAGCCCGTGGCGCCCGCGCGTTTGCCTTCGAGCTTCTTCTCCTGGCTCGACTCCGTGGTCAGCAGCAGCAAGGGCGTCAGCCGATAGGCCGGCAGCGACCGCAGCTGGTGAACCAGGGTGATGCCGTCCATGCGCGGCATGTTGACGTCCGAGATCACGAGGTCCACGGCGTTGTCGCGCGCGAACTCCAGTGCATCCTGGCCATCCGCGGCCTCCACCACGTCATAACCCGCCGACTGCAGGGTGGCTCGCACCATCTGCCGCATCGAGGTCGAATCGTCCACTGTGAGGATTTTTCTCATGCTGATTTCTCCACCGGCTGCGCGCCGGCGCTTCCAACGAGCCGCATGACCGCGGCCGCTATCTTGTCGAGTGACATCACTTCATCGACCGCGCCCATCTTCACGGCGGCGCCGGGCATGCCCCAGACCACGCTGCTGTGTTCGTCCTGCGCGATGGTCGGCGCGCCGGCGGCGTGCATTTCCTTGAGGCCGCGCGCACCGTCGTCGCCCATGCCGGTGAGGATCACCCCCACGGCGTTCGGACCCACCTGCTGCGCGACCGAGCGGAACAACACGTCCACGCTCGGGCAATGCCGGTTGACGGGCGGCCCGTCGTTGAGCCGGCAGCGGTAACGCGCACCGTCACGCTCGATGAGCAGGTGGCGCCCGCCCGGCGCGATGTACACGTGACCGGCCATGATGTGCTGCCCGTCGGTGGGCTCGCAGACCGACAACGCACTCACCGAGTCCATGCGCTTGGCGAACGGCGCGCTGAATGCGGCCGGAATGTGCTGCGCGATGACCACGGCCGGCGAATCGGCCGGAAGGCCCGTGAGCAATTCACGGATGGCTTCCGTACCCCCGGTGGATGCGCCCACCGCGATGATGCGATCCGTGGTCCGCAACATGCGCGAGCTCACGTTCGCCGGAATGATGGCGTCGGCCGAATGTTTGGGCGGCACGTTCGACGGCGTCGACGGTGCCGAGCGCGCGACCACGCGTGCGCCCGCAGCGATGCGGATCTTGCTGAGGATCTCGTCGCTGAAATCGCGCAGCGTGCCCGCGACGTCGATCTTGGGCTTCGAAACGAAATCGACGGCGCCGAGCTCGAGCGCCTTGAACGTGGTCTCGGCGCCGCGCTCGGTGAGCGAGGACACCATGACCACGGGCATGGGACGCAGGCGCATGAGGTTCGCGAGGAACGTGAGCCCGTCCATGCGCGGCATCTCGACGTCGAGCGTCAGCACGTCGGGGCTGGTCTCCTTGATGCGCTCGCGCGCCATGAAGGGATCGGACGCGGTGCCGACCACCTCCATGTCCTTGGCGGTCTTGAGGATCTCGACCAGGATCTGGCGCACCAGCGCCGAGTCGTCGACGATCAGGACCTTGATCTTGCGTTGCATGCTCAGTCCTCGAGCCGACGGTAGATGGTGCGGCCGATCAGCTCGTATCGGTCACACACTCGGTACAGGCTCTCCGAATGCCCCAGGAACAGCAGGTCCCCGGGCCGCTGCAGCGTCGCCATTCGGTCGAACAAGGTGCGCTGCGTGGCCTTGTCGAAATAGATGACCACGTTGCGGCAGAAGATCGCATCGATGGGACCGCGCAGCGGCCACTCGTGCATGAGGTTCAGTTGCCGGAAAGTGATGAGATGGCGCAGCTCGTCGCGCGCGCGCAGCTTGCCGTTCTGCGCTCCCGTGCCCTTGTCGAAGAAGCGCGCGACGCGCTTCGGATCCATGTTCTGGAAGCGCTCGGCCGCGTACACGCCGGCGGCGCCCGTCGCGAGCACCGCGGAATCGAGGTCCGTGGCCAGCATCTTCACGTCCCAGCCGCGCAGCAGGGTTTCGGCTTCGCGCAGCACCATGGCGATCGAATACGGCTCTTCGCCCGTCGATGCGGCACAGCACCAGATGCGCATGCGGTTCGTGCCACCGCCACGCGCCACCATGGCGGGCAGCGCTTCGCGTGCGAGGTAGTCGAAGTGATGCGGCTCGCGGAAGAACGAGGTGAGGTTCGTGGTCACCGCGTTCACGAACTCCTCGAGCTCGGCCGGATCGCCGCCCTCGATGAGATCGATGTATTCGCCGAAGGAGTCCATCTTGAGCGCACGCAGCCGGCGCGCGAGCCGGCCGTAGACCAGCTGCCGCTTGGCGTCGGAGAGCGCGATGCCGGTGTGCTCGCGCACGAGCTCGCGCAGGCGGTCGAACTCCGGCTGCGAGAGCGCGAAATCCGTGATCGCGCCGATCAGTGTGGTGCTCGAAGTGTTCACGCCGTCAGACCGCGTCGGTCTCCTCGGGTGCGTCGATGCAGGTGCTGACCAGCCGGTTCATGTCGAGCAGCATGACCATCTTGTCATCCACCGTGGCGAGCCCGCGCACGCAGGCGCCGTCCGCCGAGGTACCGAGCGACGGCGCCGGCTTGATGTTCTCAGGCGCCACGCTGTAGACCTCCGACACCGCGTCCACCACGATGCCCGCCGTCTTCTCGCCGTGGCTCGACTGCACGCGCACCACGATGACCACCGTGGAGCTGTCCATGGCGCGCGCCGGCAGCCGGAATCGCACGCGCAGGTCGATGACCGGCACGATGACGCCGCGCAGGTTCATGACGCCCAATAGATAGTCGGGCGTGTACGGCACGCGCGTGACGTTCTCCCAGCCCTTGATTTCCTGCACGCACAGGATCTCGACGCCGTATTCCTCGCCCGCGCAGACGAAGGTGAGGTACTGCGAAGCTCCGGTGGCGTCGGCGTCATCGCCGACCGTGGCTGCCTGCATGTTCATGGTGCCCGACTCAGAACTCGCTCCACTCCGCGTCTCCGCCCGCAACCTTGCGCGCGACGGCGGACGGCTTCGCGGCCGCCTTCGACCACGGGCGGTCCTTCGCGCGGCGCTCGGCGGCGCGCGCTGCCTGGGCGTCCACCGGACGATCGTCCGAACTACCCACGTTGAAGTGCGCCACCATGGCGCTCAGCGTCTGCGCCTGCTCGACGATGGCCTGGCTGGCCGCGGCCGCCTGCTCGACCAGCGCCGCGTTCTGCTGCGTGGTCTCGTCCATCTGCATGACGGCGCGGTTCACCTGCTCGATGCCGGCGGACTGCTCGCGCGAGGCCGCGGCGATCTCGGCCACGATGTCCGTGACCTTCTTGACCGCACCCGCGATCTCGTCGAGCGTCTTGCCCGATTCGTCGACCAGCTGGCTGCCCTCTTCGACCTTGACCACGCTGTCCTGGATCAGCGCCTTGATTTCCTTCGCGGCCGTCGCGGAGCGGCCCGCGAGGTTGCGCACCTCGGTGGCCACCACGGCGAAGCCGCGGCCCTGTTCACCGGCACGTGCCGCTTCCACCGCGGCGTTCAGCGCCAGCAGGTTGGTCTGGAACGCGATCTCGTCGATGACGCCGATGATGTCGGCGATCTTCTTGCTCTGCGCATTGATGCCGTTCATCGCCGTCACCGCGGCGCTGACCACCGAGCCGCCCTTCTCCGCCTGCTGGCGCGCGGCCATGGCGAGCTGGTTGGCCTGGCCGGCGTTGTCGGCCGTCTGCTTGACGGTCGAGGTCATCTCTTCCATCGACGAAGCGGTCTCCTCGAGCGACGAGGCCTGCTCCTCCGTGCGCTGCGAGAGATTGGAATTGCCCTTGGAGATTTCCGCGGCACCCGAGTGGACCTGTGCGACGGCATTCTTGACGCGCTTGACCAGGTCGCTGGTGCTTTCCAGCAGCGAGTTCACGCCACGGCACAGCCGTTCGAGATCGCCGGTCTTGCCGTCCATCGGAATACGGTGCGTGAGGTCGCCGTCGATGGCGTACCGGACCGTGATCTGGGTCTCCTCGACCGCCTTCTGCAGCTCGCGTTGCGCTTCCATGGTCGCCGTGACGTCGGTGGCGTATTCGACCACCTTGACCGTCTTGCCGTTGGCATCGGCGATCGGGTTGTACGAGGCGTGGATCCACACTTCGCGGCCGCCTTTGGCCATGCGCTTGAAAGTACCCGTTTCGTTCTCGCCGCGGTTCAGCTTGGCCCACGAGGCACGGTATTCGGCGCTCGCTGCGAACGCCGGATCGACGAACGCACTGTGGTGCTTGCCGATCACTTCACCCGGTGTGTATCCCATGATCTGCGCGAAGTTGTCGTTGGCTTTGCGCACCGTGCCATCGAGATCGAACTCGACCACGGACTGCCCCCGGTTGATGGCCGCGAGCTGACCTTCGAAGTCGGCATTGCGCGCCATCTGCGCGGTGACGTCGCTGGCGTACTTGACCACCTTGAACGGTTTGCCGCTGGCATCCGGAATCGGGTTGTACGAGGCCTGCAGCCATACCTCACGTCCGCCTTTCGCGACGCGCTTGTAGGTGGCGACTTCGCTCTCGCCGCGACCGAGCTTGGCCCAGAAGGCCCGATACTCGGGGCTGGCCGCGCGCACGGCATCCACGAACATGCTGTGATGTTTGCCGACGACCTCGGCGCGCGAATAACCCATGGCGCGCACGAAGTTCTCGTTGATCTCGCGGACCGTGCCATCCAAGTCGAACTCGATGACGGCCTGCGAACGATCGATGGCGGCGATCTGGCCGCGGTAGTCGGCGTCCTTCTCGTCGCGCGCGCGCAAGGCGCTCTGCATGGCGCCGAGCGTGCCCAGCAGCTGGCCGAGCTCGTCGGTGCCGCCGGTCTCGATGACATTGTCCAGCTTGCCTTGCCTGACGGCCTCGGCCACTTCCACCGCTGTCTTCAGGGGGCGCAGGATGCTGCGCGCCAGCAGGACGGCGAACACGATGCCGAGCATGGCCGCGATGAGGCTGGCCACGACGATGGTGTTGCGCGCCGACACATACGTCGAGTCACTTTCCCTGGCCGAGTTCTCGAACTTCTGCTGCTGGAATTTCGTGAGGTCGCGGAATGGCGCCATGTAGGCTTCGAGCAGTCTGGAGGTCTCGCGCTTGTAGAGCTCCAATGCCTGGTCGCGGGTCCTGGGATCCTTGGCCAGCTCGTTCACGCGTGCGCGCGATTCCGTGTATTTCTCGCGCGCCTCGGCGGCCTCGGCCAGGTATTTCCTGGCTTCCTCGGCCTTCACGAGCTTCTGCAGCTGGTCGAGCGCCTCGCCGTTGGCCTTGGTGTTCTCGGCCATCTCGGCCTTGAGCGTTTCGATCTGCGCGGTGTCGCTCCCCGCCATCAGCACTTGCAGCGCCTTGGCCGCGTTGTCACGCGTGCGGATCTCCATTTCCATGGTGAGCCGGGCTTTCTGCCAATCCTCGGTCGTGGTGCGGTCCACCACGTCATCGAGTTGCGAGAGACGCCACCAGCTCATGCCGCCGATCAGCACGGAGATGACCAGCAACACGCCGAACCCGAGGTTCAGACGTGTCCCCACTTTCAAACTCGAGAGATTCACAAACGCTCCTTGATCAAGCCGCGCGTTGCGCGGGGGTAATGTGCGCTTCCTTGTTCTGGAACCTGGCAATCACGCCCGGGATATCGAGTATCAGCGCCACGCGGCCGTCGCCGAGCATGGTCGCTCCCGCCAGGCCGAGCACCGGGCGGAAATTCGTTTCGAGACTCTTGATGACCACCTGCTGCTGCGACATGAGCTCGTCGACGAACAGGCCGACGCGTTTGCCGTCCGCCTCGACGATCATCAGCAGGCCGTCGAGCAGGTCGGTGTGCTGCGGCTCGACGCCGAACAGGTCGTACAGCCGCACGATGGGTAGATAGTCGTCGCGCAGGCGGAACACCTGGGCACTCGCCGCGATGGAGCTCACCTGCTCCTGGCGCGCCTGGATGGTCTCGACGATCGAGACGATGGGCACCACGTAGACCTCGCTGCCGACGCGCGCCAGCTGGCCGTCGAGGATGGCGAGGGTCAGCGGCAGGCGGATGCGAACCATGCTGCCCTTGCCCGCGGTCGAGTGGATCTGCACGTGGCCGCCGAGCTCGTTGATGTTGCGCTTGACGACGTCCATGCCGACGCCGCGGCCGGAGAGATCGCTGACCACGTCCGCGGTCGAGAAGCCCGGCGCGAAGATCAGGTTGAACACGCGCTCTTCGGACAATTCCTCGTCGGGGCCCACGAGCCCGCGCTCGCGCGCCTTGGCGAGGATCTTGTCGCACTTGAGGCCGCCGCCGTCGTCGATGACCTCGACGACCACGTTGCCGCCCTTGTGATAGGCATTGAGCTCGATGACGCCATGCGCGCTCTTGCCGGCCGCGATGCGCACCTCGGGCATTTCGATGCCATGGTCCATGGCATTGCGCACCAGGTGCACGAGCGGATCGCCGATCTTCTCGAGCACGGTCTTGTCGAGCTCGGTGCTGTCGCCGGTCAGGCGCAGCTCGATTTTCTTGCCCAGTTTCTGGCCGAGGTCGCGAACCAGGCGCGGGAAGCGGTTGAACACCACGCTGATGGGCAACATGCGCACGCGCATGACGCTTTCCTGGAGCGCACGCATGTGGCGCTCGAGCTGGCCGAGCGCGCTGCGCAGCTCTTCGGCATCGCGGCCTTCGAGCGGCGCGGCCAGCTGGCTCAGCACCGACTGCGTGATGACCAGTTCACCGACGGAGTTCAGCAGTTCGTCGACTTTCTCGATGCTGACGCGGATCGATCCGCCATCGCCGGCCGCCGCCTGCGATGCCGCGGTCGTGGCTGCGGCCGTCGTGGCGGCCGCCTTGGGAGCCGCGACGGGTTCTTCGATCGGCAGGCTCGGCATGGCCACCGCCGTCGTGTCGGGCGTGCTGGCCGGAACCACGGCCGGCGCGGATGCAACGGCACCCGCAGCCGGGCCAAAGGCTTCCAGGTTCAGATCGCACTCGCCGTCCACCCAGTCGAACACCGACTTGAGCGCGGATTCCTCGATGGCGCCGCTCACCTCGATGCGCCAGGACAGCCGGCATTCCTCCGGGTCGAGCTCGCGCAGCGGCGGTATCCACTTGGCATCGGCGCGCACGTCGCAGGGTGCGATCGTCGCGAGCTCGCGCAGCAGGCGCAACGGATCGTTGCCGTTGCGCAGTAGTTTGGGACCGGGGACGAAATGGATGCGCCAGCCGCTGCGGGTATCGCCCTCGTCGGGCACGGCGGACACCGCCACCTGCATCGCGGCGCCAGCGGGCGCGGCCGCGGCGGCACCGGCGCCGCCCGTGGCCATGATCTTCTCGATCTCGGCATGCAGCGCCGCGACGCGTTCCTGGTCGATGGGGTGCCTGGCCTGCGTGGCGGCCAGCATTTCGCGCATCATGTCGCCGGAACGCAGCAGCGTATCGACGAGGCCGGAATCGACGTGGCGCTTGCCGCCGCGCATCTGGTCGAGCAGCGTCTCGAGCGTGTGCGTGAAGGCCGCCACGTCGGTGAAACCGAAGGTCGCACTGCCGCCCTTGATGGAATGCGCGACGCGGAAGATGGTGTTGATCAGCTCGAGGTCGGCGTCGCCGGCCGAGAGCTTGAGCAGCGCGGCTTCCATCGAGTCGAGCGCTTCGTTGCTCTCGGCGAAGAAGGTCTCGTGGAATTGCGCGAGGTCCAGCGTCATGGTCGTGGCCTCAGGCCGGGTACTCGAGCAACGCGCCCACGTTCAGCACCCGGATGGCCTCCTCGAGCGCGGGCGAGCGCGACTTCCACACGTACTGGAGATTGCGTTCCAGGCAGTCGAGCGCAAAGGCCAGCACCAGCTGCACACCGGCCGTGTCCACCTGCTGCACGCTGCCGCCATCGATCTCGCAGGGACCGGGCCGTTCGAGCTGCTCGAGCAGGTGGGCCTGCAACGCGCGCGCGCCGTGGATGGTGCAATTGGCGGGCAGCACGACTCGCCCGCTCACGGGCTGGGGTGCAGGACTCATCGATGACTCCGGAACCTTCTCTTCAAGGTCCTGTTTCGGCAGGGAGGCCGGAGCGGTTGAGGAGACGTGTTTCACACGTCGGGTCTTGAGTTTCTTCACGCGGCGGTTTCGCGATCCGTCTCGCCGCCGTGCAGGCGACGGAGTAGGCGCGCCTCTGATCCGGCCACCCCGCAGGTGGCGACGATTTCCTCGACCGTGGCACCGGCACGGGCCAGGCGCCGCGCGGTCTCATAACTGCGCACCGGCGAGGAATCGCGACGCGGAGCCGCGCGCGGGGCCTCCACCGGGCGCTCGACGCGCGCCGGGATGCCGGCCACCAGCGTCGACAGGGCCGCGATCTTCTCGGCCAGCGCCGCTGTTTCGGCGCGCGCCAGCTGCTGCGCGGCGAGCAGTGCCTCTAACTTCTCGGCAGATTCCTGCCGCATGCGGCGCAACGCCCACGCAAAGGCCAGGAACGCGGCGACAATCACGGCCACGCGGCCCAGGGACATCCACAACGCCAGGTCCATACTCACTCCCGCGCCGGAATTCCGGCACCTGTAATGACTGCAGGGAGAGGAGCAGTTTCCGTGCCACTGGCCGCCGGAGCCGATGTGATCGCGTTCACGGGTGCGACCTGGCCGGCAGGTACGGCCGATTCGCCGGGAACTGCGGGCGCTTCGACGGCCGTCGCAATCGGAGGCAATGCGGTGGAAGTGCCTGCGGCGTTGGCCTCGTCGGTCATGCCGGCCGCATCGGAAGGCGCGGGTGCGCCCTCGCCGGCCAGGATCACGATGACCACGCGGCGATTGGCGACGCGGCCCGCGACGGTGTCGTTCGGTTTGGCGGGACGATACTCGCCGAAGCCGATCACCGAGAGGCGGTCCGGGTTCATGCCCGAGCGCGCGAAGCGATGCACCACGCTCGCGGCACGCGCGGCGGACAGCTCCCAGTTCGACGGGTAGTACCGGGTGTTGATCGGGCGGTTGTCGGTGTGGCCCTCGACGCGCACCGGGTTCGGATACTTGCTCAGCGTGTTGGCCAGCGCGTCGAGCGCCGGGATAGCCTTGTTGGAGAGATTCGCCTCGCCGCTCGCGAACAGGATGTCCGTCTTCACTTCGACTTCGAGCCAGAACTCGTGGCGGCGGACCGCGACCAGGTCGGCATCGACCAGCGACTTGAGCGCGGTCTCGAGCTCGTCGGCCACCTTGGCCAGCTGTTGGGCGATCGGGTGATCGTTCGGAATGGGCTGCGCGTGACCCGTCTTTCCGGCACCGGGATACGGTGCGGGGCCCGCGCCGGCATCACCCGATGAATCCATGTGGATCGCTTCGAGCATCTCGCGCGGCTGACCTTCGATCAGCGACTGCTGGACGATGGTCATGGCGATGTCTGCGCCCGAGCCGCGCGTCTTCTGGCCCATCTGCACGGGCTGCAAGGTCTTCGGGGTGCCGCGGAACGCCGCCTGCAGGGAATCCGAGAGCACGCGGAACTTGCCCTCGTTGATCGACGAGATGGCGTACATGACCACGAAAAACGCCAGCAGCAGCGTGATCAGGTCGCCATACGGAATGGCCCACGCTTCGTGGTTGACGTGATCTTCGTGTTTCTGCTTCCGAGCCATAATGGGGACATTCCTCGTTTCCTAGCAAACGGGGTCAGACCTCCACTCGCACGTGGCGACCCTGTCCCCGTTTGCTAGGAAACGAGGAATGTCCCCATTAATGCAGGTAGCCATGCAGCTTCGACTCGATGGCCCGGGGGTTCTCCCCCAGCACGATCGACACCACGCCTTCGATGACCATCTCGCGCACCTGGGTCTGCTCGGCGACGATGCCCTTGAGCTTGCCGGCCACGGGCAGGAAGAACAGGTTCGCGAGGCCGATGCCGTACACCGTCGCGGTGAACGCCGCGGCGATGCCGTGTCCGAGCTTCGAGGGGTCGGCGAGGTTCTGCATCACCGCCATGAGGCCGAGCACCGCGCCGATGATGCCGAGCGTGGGCGCGTAGATGCCCATGCCTTCGAATACCTTCGCCGCGCGGTTGTCGGCGTGCTCGCGCACGCCCATTTCCACTTCGAGGATGTTGCGGATCGCGTCCGGCTCACCGCCGTCGACCACCAGCTGCAGGCCACGCTTCACGAACGTGTCCTCTTCCTTCTCGATGAGCGGCTCGAGCCCGAGCAACCCCTGCTTGCGCGCGATGGTGCTCCACTCGACGATCTTGCGGATCAGCTCTTCGGCCTGCAGCGGCGGCGGCCTGACTACCCACGAGAAGCGGCTCATCGCGAGCTTGAACACCGCGAGCGGCGTCTGGATGAAGATCGCGGCAAACGTGCCGACCACCACGATCATGAACGCGGCGGCCGAGAGCAATGCATGGATGCCGGCACCCTTGAGCACCGCGCCCACGAGCACGGCCACCAGCGCGAGCACGAATCCTATGGCGGAAAGGATGTCCACGGCGGCTCAGTAACTCAGGGCCGTCCCACGCTCGCTATGAGCGCGTCGATGTCATCCTGGTCGCTCACGATCTGCGATGTGCCGACGCCCGGCACGTGCGGACCCGCGCCCTGCGATCCATCCTGGACCGGCATCGGCTGGGTCGAGTCGAGTTTGAGCACCGGCATGCGGCGCGTGTCTTCGCCCTGCGCGAGCGACACCAGCTGGCCGAGCACCGTCTCGAGCTCCATCACCAGGCGGATCACGGCCTGGATGATCTGGCCCGACAGGTCCTGGTAGCCCTGCGCGAGCAACATCTGCGAGAGGAACCGCCGCACGCGCTCGGAATCGCGCACCGCGCGTTCGAGGCTTTCGTTGGCGCGCTCCGGCCACATGGAATTCACCGCGAGCTGGCGTGAGCCATGCAGGCCCCATTCTTCCAGCAGCTGCGCCGCCTCGAGCGCCATGCGATCGATGAGCGGACTGGATTGTTCGACGAGGTCGAGCGTGCGATGCGCGGCCTCCTCGGTGAGCTTGACCACGTGCGCGAGACGGCGGCGGGCGTCGGGCACTTCCTGGTCGGCGAGCACTTCGAGCCGCGCCTGCTCGCGGAAACGCCGCAGCGCCGACAGGGCGTCCGCGGTGATGCGCTTCAGCTCGGGATTGAGCTCGATGTTGAGCTGGCCGCGCAGGCGTTCGAACGCCGCCCGGAATGCCGCTTCGTCGTTCGCGTCGAGCGCACCGGCGAGGTCAGCAACGTGGGAGCGATATCGCCCGAGAGTGTCGGCCTGCGACATGGTGGGCCAACTAGGCCGCCGCCTTGCTGGCGAGGATCTTGTCTATCTTCTCTTTGAGCGTCGCGGCGGTGAACGGCTTGATCACGTAGCCGCTGACACCGGCCTGCGCCGCCTCGATGATCTGCTCGCGCTTGGCCTCGGCCGTCAGCATGAGCACCGGCAGCTTGGCGAGCTTGGCGTCGCCGCGCACCGCCTTCAGCAGGTCGAGACCCGGCATGCCGGGCATGTTCCAGTCGGTGATGAGGAAGTCGAAGTTCCCGCCCTTCAGCAGCGGTAACGCCGTGTTGCCGTCGTCGGCCTCGGTGATGTCGTTGTACCCCAGCTCGTTGAGCAGGCCCTTGACGATGCGGCGCATGGTCGAGAAATCGTCGACTACCAGGAATTTCATGTTCGTGCTCATTTCAGACTCCGCTCATAAACGATCGCGCCATCCGGCCAGCCGCGCCTGCAGGCGCGTCAACGCCTGGCCGTGGATCTGGCAGATCCGCGATTCGCTCACCTTCAACACCGCGCCAATCTCTTTCAGGTTCAACTCGTCGTCGTAATACAGGGACATCACCGTGCGCTCGCGATCCGGAAGTCCGGCGATGGCCTCCGTGAGCGCGGCGCGAAACCTCTCGTCGATCACGTCGCGGAACGGGTCCGCGTCGGGATCGGTGGCGTTGATCTCGCCCTCTTCCGTCGTGAGGCTCGCGATCTGGCAGCCGGCCGCGTCCTCGACGATCTTGTGATACTCCTCGAGGCTCACACCCATCTTGTTTGCGACGTCCGTGTCGCGGGCCTCGCGGCCGATCTCCGCCTCGAGCTCGCGGATCGCGTTCGCGACCGCGCGCGCCTTGCGGTGAACCGAGCGCGGCGCCCAGTCGAGCTTGCGCAGCCCGTCGAGCATTGCCCCGCGGATGCGGATGCCGGCGTAAGTCTCGAAACTCGCGCCGCGTCCGACCGAATAATTCGCCGCCGCCTCGAGCAGGCCGAGCATGCCGGCCTGGATGAGGTCGTCGACTTCCACCGACGCCGGCAATCGGCCCGCCAGGTGATAGGCGATACGTTTCACGAGCTCGGCATGCCGCATCACCAGCTGCTCGGTGTCACGAGCGCTGGGGCGCTGGCTATAAGCGCTCACTCCACTCATCGAACCACCTCGAGACGGACCGACGGACGTCTGATCAGGCGCTCGACAAAAAACTCCACGTTCCCCCGGGGACCTTCGGCTACAGGCCACATATCGGCCCTCAGGGCGAGCGTCTTGAGAGCCATCGCGGCGGGACAGGACGGGTACGCCGTCACAACGGGACGCTGTTCACGGATTGAGCGCCGCAGGAACGCGTCCTCAGGAATCTCGCCGACATAATCCAGCTCGACGGACAGGAACCGGCTGGCCACGCGCTCGAAGCGCTGAAACAGAGCCTGGCCCAGGCCCCGCCCGCGCGACTGGTTGGCCAGTACGCGGAACTTCGTGACCCCGTGGTCACGGGAAAGGATCTTGATGAGTGCATAGGCGTCCGTGAGCGAAGCGGGTTCGTCGCAGATCACGACCAGCACCTGCTGCGCGGCTTGGGAAAACTGCAGTACCGAACCGGCGATGCCAGGCGCGGTATCGACCACCATGACGTCGAGTCGCATGGCGAGATCGCCGAAGGCGCGCACCAGTCCGAGATGTGTCATCTGGTCGAGCTCGGCGAGTTGCGCGATGCCCGAAGCGGCCGGCACCACCTTGAATCCCTGCGGAGCCTCGAGCACCACTTCCTGCAGCGAGCAGCTGCCGGCGAGCACGTCGGCAAGCGTGAGCCGCGGTGTGAGCCCGAGGAACACGTCGACGTTGGCGAGGCCCAGGTCGCCGTCGAGCAGCATGACTTCCTTGCCGCGCGAGGCCAGCGACGCTGCCAGGTTCACCGCGACCGTGGTCTTGCCGACACCGCCCTTGCCGCCGGTGACGGCGATCACCTGCACGGGGTTGGCAGCCTGCCCTGTGATGGCTGGATTATTTACCGGCATTCCTCACTCCTGACATACGCCGTTGCATGACTTCGTCATCGGCGGTCGAGCCGTTGTGGCTCGCGATTTCCACGGCGCGGCTCACGAGCACATGCGAGCGCGCCGGCGACAGATCTTCGGGAACCCGCTGGCCATCACTGATGTAGGCCGCGGGCAACTTGTGGCGCACCAGCGCCGACAACACGCCGCCGAGGCTCACGGCCTCGTCGACCTTGGTGATGACACAGGACGAGGGCTTCGCGAGCTCGAAACGCTGCACCACTTCATCGATGGCACCGGCCTGCGTACTGGCGGGCAACACCAGCGAGGTCTCGATGCTGGCCTGCATCTGGTTCAGCAGCCGCAGCCGGCGCGCGAGCTCCGGATCGCGCGGGCTCGCTCCCGCGGTGTCGATCATCACGAACTGGCAGCCGCGCAGCTCATAGAGCAGCTCGGGCAGCTCGGCCACGTCGTAGACATTGTGCGTGGTCACGCCCAGCAGACGTCCCAGCATGTGCATCTGCTCGTGCGCACCGATGCGCACCGCGTCGGCCGAGATGATGGCGACGCGGCGCGGGCCGTGGCGCAACACCCAGCGTGCCGCGAGCTTGGCGAGCAGCGTGGTCTTGCCGGCGCCCGCGGGACCCGCGAACGCGACGATGCCACCCTTCTCGAGCCAGCGATCACCCGTGACCTGGATCGTGCGCGCCACGGTCGCGAGCGCGAAGCGCCGCGCGGCCGAGAACGTGAGCTCAGCGGGCAGCTTGCGCACCAGTGAGTTGGCGAGGTCCTGCGTGATGCCGAGCTGCGCGAGCTCCTTGAGCATCGCGGCCTGCACCGGCGAGCGGCGCGACAGATCGTTCCAGGCGAGCGTCGCGAGCTGCGCCTCGAGCATGCGGCGCATGTCCTTCATCTCGCCGACCAGCGTGTCCTGGCCCGCGGCCTGCGCTGCCGGCGGCACGGCGACCGGAGCCGCCGGGGCAGCGGGCGCGGGCGCCTGGATGACGGGCGCGAGCGACTCGGACAGCTGCGACGAGGATCGGCGGTTCTTGAGAAGCTCAGCGTGGCGTGGCTCCGTGGCCGGCGCGGCGGCCGGCGCGGCTGCCGGCGTCCCGTTGCGGGCGAAGGATTCGCGATCGTGGACGCGTGTGGCGGGCGGCGCGCTTTCGACGGCGCGCGCCACTTCCATGTCCATGGCGGCGACCACTTCCACTTCGTCGCCGATCCGGCCCGACGAAAGAATGACAGCGTCCGGTCCGAGCGTTTCACGCACCTGGGCCAGCGCACTGCGCATGTCTTTCGCGATGTATCGCTGTATCCGCATCTAACTAACCTCTATGGCCCTATCTCTGGCCTACCGCGGTGACCATCCGCACCTTGCGGTTGTCCGGCAGCTCGTTCCACGCCAGCACGTGCAGTCCCGGCACACTCACGCGGAAGAACCGCGCCAGGGCCGCTCGCAGTGCCGGGGGTGTCAACAACACCGCCGGTTCGCCGCCACGTTCTTGACGCGCAGCGGCTTCCTGTAGTCCTCGTTGCAAGCGGTCTGCCAATCCGGGCTCGAGACCGGGGCTCGCGGCCGGATTTGCGAGTCCGTTTGACAGAAGTCGTTCGAGATCTGGCTCAAGTGTGATGACGGGCAACTCTTCGGCGAGCCCGACGATGTCCTGGACGATCTGGCGACCCAGGGCAACCCTGACCTGCGCGATCAATTGCTGCGTGTCCTGGGTGCGCGGACCCGCCTCCGCCAAAGCTTCGACGATGGCGCGCACGTTGCGGATCGGCACGCGCTCGGCCAGCAGGCCCTGCATGACGCGCACGACGGTGGCCAGCGGCAGCACCTTCGGGATCAGCTCGTCGACCAGCTTGGGCGAGGTCTTGGCGAGCGTCTTCATGAGCTGCTCGGCTTCTTCGTGGCCGAAGAGCTCGTGCGCATGCGACTGGATCAGGTGCGACAGGTGCGTCGCAATGACGGTGGCCGCGTCGACCACGGTGTACCCCAGCGACTGCGCGTGTTCGCGCAACGAAGGCTCGATCCACACCGCTTCCATGCCGAAGGCCGGATCGCGCGTGGCGAGACCATTCAGCGGACCGAACACGCGGCCCGGATTGATGGCGAGCTCGCGGTCGGGGTGCACCACGCTTTCGCCGATGGCCACACCGGCGAGCCGGATGCGATAGCTGTTGGGCCCGAGCTCGAGGTTGTCGCGGATGTGCACCGGCTGCACCAGGAAGCCGAGCTCCTGCGTGAGCTTGCGGCGGATGCCGCGGATGCGCGCCAGCAGGTCGCCGCCCTTGGTGCGATCGACCAGCGGCACCAGCCGATAACCGACCTCGAGTCCCACCACGTCGACCGGGCGCACGTCGTCCCAGGAGAGCTCCTGGTTTTCAGGCACCGGCGCCGCCGGCGGCGGCTCGGGCGCGACTTCTTCGACGACCGGCTGGTCGCGGTCCTGCTTGAGTTTCCAGGCGCCCCAACCGGCGAGTGCCGCCATCGAGAGGAACGCGACGTTCGGCATGCCGGGGATCAATCCCATGATGCCGAGCACGCTGGCCGCGACGCCCAGCGCCTTCGGCTGCCCGAACAACTGCTTGCCCAGTTCCTTGCCGACGTCCTGCTCGCGCGTGACGCGCGTGACGATGATGGCGACGGCCACCGACAGCAGCAGGCCGGGGATCTGCGCCACCAGGCCGTCGCCGATGGTCAGCAGCGTGTAGGTCTTGGTGGCCTCACCCGCCGGCATGTCGTGCATCATCGTGCCGATCAGCAGGCCGCCGATGATGTTGATGACCATGATGAGGATGCCGGCGACCGCGTCGCCGCGCACGAATTTGCTGGCGCCGTCCATGGAGCCGTAGAAGTCCGATTCCGCGCGCACCTCGGCACGGCGCTCGCGCGCCTGGTCCTGCGTGATGATGCCGGCGTTGAGATCGGCGTCGATGGCCATCTGCTTGCCGGGCATGGCGTCCAACGCGAACCGCGCGCTCACTTCCGAGACTCGGCCCGCGCCCTTGGTCACCACCACGAAGTTGATGATGGTCAGGATGATGAACACCACCGCGCCGACGGCGTAGTTGCCGCCGATCACGAACTCACCGAACGCCGCGATGACCTTGCCGGCCGCGTGCTGGCCTTCGTGGCCGTGCATGAGCACCACGCGCGTCGAGGCCACGTTGAGCGCCAGGCGCAGGATGGTCACCAGCAGCAGCACGGTCGGGAAGATCGCGAACTCGAGGGGCTTCCTGACCTGGAACACCGCCATCACGATGACCAGCGACAGCGCGATGTTGAACGTGAACAGCACGTCCAGCATGAAGGCCGGCAGCGGCAGGATCATCATCGCGAGGATGCCCAGCATGCCGAGCGGCACGCCGATGCCCGCCTTCATCAGGGCGCTCATGCCGGAAGAGTTGTCGTTGTCTGCCATAAGCTAGCTACTGGATGTCCGGCGGCGGCGGTGCGGCGGGATCTTCGAATCTGGGTGCGGCCGGCGGGGCCGCGCCACGTTCGCGCGCCGCCTTGAGCTGGTACACGTAGGTCAGGACCTGGGCCACGGTCACGTAGAGGGCCGCCGGCACCTCGCAGCCGATCTCCACGGACTTGTGCAATGCGCGCGCCAGCGGCGGCGCCTCGACGATGGGCACGCCGTTCTCGGTGGCGATTTCGCGGATCTTGAGCGCCAGCAGCTCGGTGCCCTTGGCCACCACGATGGGCGCGCGCATCTTGTGCTCGTCGTAGCGCAGCGCCACGGCGAAGTGCGTCGGGTTGGTGACCACCACGTCGGCCGTGGGCACGTCCTGCAGCATGCGGCCGCGCGACAGTGCACGCTGCGCCTCGCGGATGCGGCCACGCGTTTCCGGCGAACCTTCGCTTTCCTTGAATTCCTCGCGCACTTCCTCGCGCGTCATGCGCAGATCCTTGGCGTGTTGCCAGAGCTGGAACGGCACGTCGATGGCCGCGATGATCGCGAGGCCGCACACCAGCACCG
>DATEII010000078.1:0-3109 GCA_035279135.1 Steroidobacteraceae bacterium | reverse complement strand
CACACCCGGGACCTTGGTGAGCGCGGCCGTGTCCTGCAGCTTCACGAGCGTGGCGAAGCCTTCGACGCTCACGCCCGAGAGAATCGACAGCGCGATCTTGGGGCCGATCTGCGACACCTTGAGCAGGTTGCGGAACAGCGCACGTTCTTCCTGCGTGCCGAAGCCATACAGGATGTGCGCGTCCTCGCGCACCACGAGATGCGTGAGCAGGCGCACCTCACTACCGATGGCCGGCAGCGTGTAGAACGTGGACATCGGCGCCTCGATGTCGTAACCGACGCCGCCCACGTCCACCGTCAGATGTGGTGGCGCCTTGACCACCAGCTTGCCGCGAACGAATCCGATCACGCGATCATTTCCAGCCGACGGGAATTCGCGTGGCAGATGGCGACGGCGAGCGCGTCGGCCGCGTCGGCCGCGAGCCGGAGGTCGATGCGCAGCAGTTGTTTGACCATGTGGGCGACCTGGGATTTCTCTGCGCCACCCACGCCGACCACGGCGAGCTTGATGGCCCGCGGCGCGTATTCATGCACACCCAGAGCCTGCGGCACGGCCGCGAGCGCGGCTCCGCGTGCCTGGCCCAGCTTGAGCGCACTGTCGGCGTTCTTCGAGAGGAACACGCGCTCGACGGCAATCTCCTGCGGCGCATGCTGGACGATGAGCTCGGCGACGCGCGCATGGATGGTGCGCAGCCGGTCGGCGAGCGGGCCGCCCGCGGTCGCGATGCAGCCCTGCGCCACGATGCGCAGGTTGCCCGCCTCACAATCGATGATGCCGAAGCCCGTGCGCAGCGAACCCGGATCGAGGCCGAGGATGCGCGCCGAGCCGGTCACCGTGACGCGCGCGACGGCCGCCGGCACCACGGTGGCCGCGGGCCGGATCGCGCGCCAGGCAGATCGCATCGGGTATCGCGCCAAGTGTCTGCTCGCCTTGAAAAAACTGCGCGTATCATACAGGCAATGACGCGCCATCTCATGCCTACGAAAGGCGCGTCGAATCCGTGCACAACCTCCATTCCTGCGCCCCTGAGCTCAAAGCTTCGATCGACACACATGCCGCCACGCTCGCGGGCTGGGGCGTGGCGCGCGCCACCATCGACCAGGCCGTCGAAGCGGCCGTCATCGTCGCGTCGCTGACCGAGGATCCGCTACTCGCCGCGGCACTGCTCGCGCAGGTGGCGTTCACGTCGGGCGCCGAGGAGCCGCGCGAGGTCGAGTCGCACTTCGGACTCGCGGTGAGCGCACTGGCGCGCGAGCTCATCCACTTCGGCGACATCCGGCTCACGGCCGGTGCGGCCACCAGCCATCACCTCGAGCCGGCGCAGGCCGAGGCATTGCGCAAGATGCTGTTGTCGGTGGTCAGCGATCCGCGCCTGGTGCTGGCGCGCCTCGCGCGTCAACTCGTGGAGCTCAACGCCTCGAAGGATGGACACGCCGGCACGCGAGAGCGTCTCGCGCTCGAGACACGCGAGGTGTTCGCGCCGCTCGCGAACCGGCTGGGACTGTGGCAGCTCAAGTGGGAGCTCGAGGACCTCGCTTTCCGGTTCCTGCAGCCGGACGACTATCGTCGAATCGCGTCGGCACTCGCGGAAAAACGGGTCGATCGGCAGCGCTACATCACCGAGCTGTGCCGCTCGCTCGAGGACATGCTGCGCGCCGCGGGCGTCGCGGCCGAGGTCTATGGCCGCCCGAAACACATCTACAGCATCCACCGCAAGATGGAGCGCAAGCAGCTGTCGTTCGAGCAGGTGTTCGATCTGCGCGCGGTTCGCATCGTGACGGCCACGGTCGCCGATTGCTACGCGGCACTCGGCCTGGTGCACGGCCGCTATACCTACATCCCGGGCGAGTTCGACGATTACATCGCGACGCCGAAGGACAATTTCTACCGTTCGATACACACCGCGGTGCTCGGGCCCGAAGGCAAGGCCGTCGAGGTCCAGATCCGCACGCGGGAGATGCACGACCAGGCCGAGCTCGGGCTGGCGGCCCACTGGCGCTACAAGGAATCGCGCGCGCACGACGTGTCCTACGATCGCAAGATCGAGTGGGTGCGGCAGCTGCTCGACACCAGCCGCCGCGGCGGCGATCGGGATTTCCTCGACGAGGTGCGCGCCGAGCTGTTCGAGGACCGCGTGTACGCGCTGACCCCCAAGGGTGAAGTCGTCGACCTGCCCCCGGGCGCTACGCCGCTCGACTTCGCGTACCACGTGCACACGGATCTCGGGCATCGGACCCGCGGCGCGCGCGTGAACGGGCGCATCGTGCCGCTGACCCGCGCGCTGGCGAACGGCGAAGTGGTGGAAGTCCTCACGCACAAACTGCCCGCGCCGAGCCGCGACTGGCTGTCGGAGACCCAGGGCTTCCTGGTGAGCCCCCGCAGCCGCTCCAAGGTGCGGGCGTGGTTCCGGAAGTTAGACGAGGACGCGGCGCGGCTCGCGCCCGGGGCGCCGGCCGCGGCTCCTGCCGTGGCACCGCCGCGGCGCAGGAACACCTCCCGCAAGACCGCGCGTTCCCCGGTGGTGCTCGGCGGCGTCGAAGACCTGCCGATCAGTTTTGCCCGCTGCTGCGCGCCCGTGAAACCCGAACCCATCGCCGGCTACGCCACCGTCGGTCGCGGGGTCACCATCCACCGGGCCGATTGCCCCGGCTTGAAGCGCATGAGCGCCAGCCGCCCGGATCGGTTGATGGCCGCGGCCTGGGCGGACGCCAACCAAACCCAGCCCGTCAGCCTCAACATTGTCGCGATAGACCGACAGGGACTGGTCCGGGACCTCGGCGACCTGCTGGCCAGCGAAAAAATCTCCATCGAGATGATGCACACCACTACCGATCGCACACAGTCGACGGCTACCATCGACGTCCGCGTAGCCATCGATGACGCGGCGCACCTGGCCCGCTTGCTGCAGCGTATTCGCAAGGTCGGAAGCGTGCTTTCGGTGCGTCGCACCGCTTGACTTAATCTGGATGGGGCGAGTCGGAACGTGACGTGATGCGACGCCAGTTATCGTCGAATCGCGGTCTACTCAGAACGATTTTATTTGGGGTTTTTTCCGGGGTACTGGGCGCAGATGCGTGTCCTGCTCGTCGACCATGACTCAGAAGGTCTC
>DATEII010000077.1:0-2169 GCA_035279135.1 Steroidobacteraceae bacterium | reverse complement strand
CCATCGTCAAGGCGCTCCGCGCCGTCAATTTCGGTGTCGTCACCGAGAAGGCAGGCATCGACCATTTCCTGCAGCAGGGCGGGGCCGACATCGACACGATCCGCGTGCTTGGCGGGATGTTCTACTGGCTGGTCATCCTCGCGGCGCTGATGATCGCGTTCAACAGCCTCGAGCTCGCGTACGTGACCGACCTGATCGGCCGCGTCGTGCTGTTCGTTCCGCGCGTGATGGTCGCGATCGTGATCCTCGTGTTCGGCGTGTATTTTGCGCGCTTCGTCGGCGCCGCGCTGGCGACGTACCTGCGCAACATCGGCATTGCCGAAGCCGGCATGGTGGGCCGGCTCGCGGTGTATGCGATCGTCGCGTTCGTAATCATGATCGCGCTCGACCAGCTGGGCCTGGGCGACATCATCCGCCAGACGTTCCTGATCCTCGTCGCGGCCATCGCGCTGGCACTCGCGCTCGCGTTCGGCCTCGGCGGCCGGCAGCGGGCAGCCGAGCTGCTCGAGCGCTGGTCTCGCCGCGATCCCGAGTCGGAGGAGGCCGAGCGCAGGCGCAGCAAGCCGGTCCTTTGATGTTGCATGGAATACCCTGTTGCGTGATGCGTTGAAACCGTTCACCGCCGTCTGGCCCGGATCGCCACAGCCGCTCGGCGCTCACTGGAACGGCGAAGGTGTCAACTTCGCCGTCTTCTCCGCGCAGGCCGAGGACGTCGACCTGTGTCTTTTCGACCGCACCGGAAGGCGCGAACTGCAGCGCATCCGGCTCACCGAGCGCACCGACGAAGTGTTTCATGGCTATCTGCCGGAGGCCCGGCCAGGCCTCCTGTACGGCTACCGCGTGCATGGCCCGTATCGGCCCGAGCAGGGCCTGCGCTTCAACGCGCACAAGCTGCTGCTCGACCCGTATGCGCGCAACATCGCCGGTACGCTGCGCTGGAGCGACGCGCTGTTCGGATACAACATTGGCAACAAACGCGGTGACCTCTCGTTCGACCGTCGGGACAGCGCGAGCGCGATGCCGAAGAGCAAGGTCGTCGAGCCTGCGTTCACGTGGGGAAACGACCGGCCGCCGGCCATCGGGTGGCACGACATGGTGATCTACGAGCTGCACGTGCGCGGGTTCACGATGCAGCATCCGGACGTCCCGCCGGCGTTGCGCGGCACCTATGCCGGGCTCGCCACGGCGCCCATCGTCGATTACCTGAAGCGCCTCGGCGTGACGACGGTGGAGTTGATGCCCGTCCACTCGTTCGTCGACGACCGGCGGCTCGTCGAGCAGGGACTGCGCAACTACTGGGGTTACAACACCATCGGCTATTTCGCGCCCGAGTCGCGATATTCGGCATCGGGCAAGTTGAACGAGTTCAAGACGATGGTGAAGACGCTGCATTCGGCGGGACTCGAGGTCATCCTCGACGTCGTCTACAACCACACGGCCGAAGGCGACGAGAAAGGGCCTTCGCTGTGCTTTCGCGGGATGGACAACAACACCTACTACCGTCTGCGGGCTGGTGAACCGCGTCGCTACATGGACTACACCGGCTGCGGGAACACGCTCAACATGCAGCACCCGCGCGTGCTGCAGCTCATCATGGACTCGCTGCGCTACTGGGTCACCGAGATGCACGTCGACGGCTTCCGCTTCGACCTCGCCTCCGCGCTGGCGCGCGAGCTGCATGAAGTCGATCGGCTGGGCGCGTTCTTCGACATCCTTCGCCAGGATCCGGTGCTTACTGGCGTCAAGCTGATCGCCGAGCCATGGGACCTGGGCGAGGGCGGGTACCAGGTCGGCAATTTTCCCGCCGGTTGGGCCGAATGGAACGACAAGTACCGCGACACGATGCGCGCGTACTGGCGCGGTGACGGCGGCCTGATCGGCGACTTCGCGCGCCGGCTGACCGGCTCGTCGGACCTCTACGGGCGCAGCGGCCGCTCGCCGCACGCAAGCATCAACTTCGTCACCGCGCACGACGGCTTCACGCTGCGCGACCTCGTGTCGTACAACGCCAAGCACAACGAAGCCAATCTCGAGGACAACCGCGACGGTACCGACAACAACATCTCGTGGAACTGCGGCGTCGAGGGGCCGACCTACGATCTGGCGGTCCTCGCGCTGCGTGATCGCCAGTCGCGCAACCTGCTCGCAACGCTGCTGCTGTCGCAGGGG
>DATEII010000076.1:0-13291 GCA_035279135.1 Steroidobacteraceae bacterium | reverse complement strand
GACGCAGGTTGTGCCAGCTCTCGACGAGCGCGGCATCGAAGTTCACGAAGTTCTCCTTCGCGAGCAGCACCAGCGAGGTGTACTCACCGCTCACCTGGTACGCGCCGACGGGCAAGCCGGTCTGCTCGTGGATCGGCCGGATCAGGTCCGCCGAAGGCTGGCCGGGCTTCACCATCAGCAGGTCCGCGCCCTCTTCCGCGCAACGCCTGCTCGAGGCCAGGGCATCGCTGCGATTGCGCACGTCGAGCTGGTAACTCTTGCGATCACCGTACTGCGGCGCGGAGTCCGCCGCGTCGCGGAACGGACCGTAGAAATTGCTGGCGAACTTGGTGCTGTAACTCATGATGGGCGCGATGTCGTAACCCGCCTCATCGAGCGCCGCGCGCAGGTGCGCGACGCGACCGTCGTTCATGTCCGAAGGCGAGATGCCATCCGCACCGGCCTTCACGTAAGTGAGGCCCAGTGACGCGAGCGCGCCCAGGGTCGCGCCGAGATCCTGGCGGCCGCGCGAGTCGTGCACGTGGCAGTGACCGGACTTGGTGTAGCTGCACAGGCAGGTGTCGACCCAGAGCGTGGCGTTGTTGCCGGCACGCTCGCGCATCTTCTGCAGCGCGGTGCCGACGAAGTCCGCGGCGAAGTTGCGGTCGGACTTCTGCGCCGGCACGGGGAACAAGAGGAACTGCCGCACGCCCGCGGCCATGTCCTTCTCGAACTGCGCGAGCAGCGACTCCATGGTGTGGCGCGAGTTGCCGGGCAGGCCGCCGAGCGGTTCTTCCTTCGCAAGTCCCTCGACGAGGAACAGCGGCTGGATCAGCTGGCTCTGGCCGAAGCCGATCTCGGACACCATGTCCCGGAGGGGCGCGCTCGCGCGCAATCTCTGCAGTCGCTTCATGGCTCGTAACCGTGCCAGCCGAAAGGGGTTTCGTCCAGCCTAACTGCGTGTTCCTGCGGGAATGTCACGACTCGTTCACGGGTGACTCAGGACAGTGCGCCGGTGGGGTCCGGTGCGCGCTCACGGGGCAGGATCAGCCTTCGAGACCGTGTATTCCGCACTCGCGCTTGAGGCCGGAAAACCGCAGCTCTTCGGCCGAGCTCACTTCACTGAGCGACTTGGTCGAGTGCCAGTCGCCGATCGAGATGTAGCCCTGGTCCCAGAGCGGGTGATACGACAGCCCGTGCGCCTTGAGGTACAGGTACACGTCACGATCGGACCAATCGAAGATCGGGTGCACCTTGAAGCGGCCGTCGCGCACTTCGAGTGGATTCAGTTTCGCGCGACTCTCCGCCTGGCTGCGGCGCAGGCCCGCGAACCAGGTCTGCGTGCCGAGCGTCTGCAACGCGCGGCGCATGGGTTCGATCTTGCGCAGCTCCAGGTACTTGTCCAAACCTTCGCGCCCCTGCTCCCAGAGGTTGCCGTACTGCGCCTCGAAATCGGCCACGGACTGCGGGCTCGAGAAACGCTGGATGTTGAGATGCAGCTGCTTCTGGAGCTTGTCGATGAACTCGTAGGTCTCGGGGAAGAGATACCCGGTGTCGATCAGGATCACCGGGATGGCGGGATCCGCCTGCGCCACGAGGTGCAGCGACACCGCGGCCTGCGCGCCGAAGCTCGACGACAGCGCGAACGGGCCCGGCAGATTATTTAACGACCAACGCACGCGCGTCGCGGCGTCGACAGAGCCTAACCACTCGTTGATGGTGGCCGCGGTGCCGGCGTCCTGCGCGAACTCGGCGGCGTCCAGGTCCAGGCTCGGCGCGTCGACCAGATGTTCGGCGATGGCGGCACTCATGCACGGGTCCCTGGTGCCAGTACCTGTACGCGCCACAGGAAATCACCGAAGCGTTCCTCCGCCTGCCGCTCGGCGGCGTAGCGGCCAATGAGCTCATCCAGCGCAGTCACGATGGACGGCTCGTCGATGTTGTCGCGATAGATGACGTTGAGTCGCGAGCCGACGGCGTCACCGCCGAGGCGAAGCGTGTAGCGTCCTGGCGCACGACCGATCAGCGCGATCTCGGCGAGATACGGACGCGCGCAGCCATTCGGGCAACCCGTGATTCGCACCGTGAGCGGGATGCCACGCAGGCCGTGCTTGTGCAGCAGCTCGTCGACGCGATCCACGAAGCTCGGCAGATATCGCTCCGACTCGGCCATCGCCAGCGCACAGGTGGGCAATGCCACGCAGGCGAGCGCATCGCGACGCACGGGCGAGGTGTGCAATGCCTTGCCGAGGCCATGATCATTGACCAGCGCGTCGATGGCCATGAGCTCCGACGGCGGCACGTTGGCGATGATCAGGTTCTGGTTCGGCGTGAGCCGGAAGTCACCCTTGTGGATCGCGGCGATCTTCTCGAGGCCGGTGAGGAACGGTGCGCCCGGAGTATCGGTCACGCGTCCCGATTCGATACGAAGCGTCAGGTGCCAGTTGCCATCGTGGCCCTTCAGCCAGCCGAAGCGATCGCCCTGCGTCGTGAACTTGAACGCGCGCGGCGGCTCGAGCTCGAAGCCGAGGCGCTTGAACAGCTCGCCCTTGAACCAGTCCACGCCGCGGTCGGCGATGGTGTACTTGAGGCGCGCGTGCTTGCGGTCGCTGCGGTCCCCGTAGTCGCGCTGGATCATGAGCACGGTCTCGGAGACTTTGTAGATCTGCTCGGGCTTCAGGAAGCCAATGACGTCCGCGACGCGCGGGAAGGTGTTCGGCTCGCCATGCGAGGCGCCGAGGCCACCGCCCACGGTGAGGTTGAAGCCCAGCACCGCCTTGCTCTGCTCATCGAGGATGGCGATGTAGCCCAGGTCCTGCGAGAACACGTCGACGTCGTTGTGCGGCGGCACCACGATCGCCGTCTTGAATTTCCGCGGTAGATAGACCGGGCCGTACAGCGGTTCTTCTTCCGCGGGGCCGACCAGCTTCTCGCCGTCCAGCCAGATCTCGTGGTAGGCGCGCGTGCGCGGTTTGAGGTGCTCGCTGACCTTCCTGGCCCACTCGTGCACTTCGGCGTGCAGCTGGCTCTCCACCGGGTTGGCGGATGCCATCACGTTGCGGTTCACGTCGCCGCAGGCGGAGACGGAATCTATCAACACGGCATTCATCGCCTGCATGGTCTGCTTGACGTGCTTCTTGATGACGCCATGCAGCTGGAAGGCCTGGCGGGTGGTCAGGCGCAACGAGCCCACACCGTAATCCCGCGCGATCTTCGACAGCGCCAGCCACTGCTTCGGCGTGACCACGCCGCCCGGCAGACGCGTGCGGATCATGAAGCTGTACGCAGGCTCGAGTTTCTGGTGCTCACGCTCCGCGCGGATGTCGCGGTCGTCCTGCATGTAGCTGCCGTGGAACTTGATGAGCTGCGTGTCCGAGTCGCGGATCGCGCCCGTCAACGGATCGGCCAGGCTTTCCACCAGCGTGCCGCGCAAACCGCGGCTCGCCTTCTTGATGATTTCGACCGCGGACTCGGGTTGAGTCGGGCCCTTCGTCACCAGGTTGTACGGTGGGCGTTCGAGAACTTCAGTAGACATCGCGCAGATACCGTCCGTCGGCAGTGAGATCGGCCACCCAGGCCTGGGCGTCATCGGCGTCCATCGCGCCCTGTTGCGCCACGATCTCGAGCAATGCGGCGTGCACGTCCGGCGCCATGGCCGACGCGTCGCCGCAGACATAGAGATAGGCTCCGTTCGAGAGCCACGAATACAGTTCCTTGCCCGCTTCTTTCAGGCGGTGCTGCACGTAGATCTTCTTCTCCTGGTCGCGCGAGAACGCGACGTCAACGCGGTGCAGCGCCTTGCGCTTGAGCGCCTGCTGCCACTCGAGCTGGTAGAGGAAGTCGTGGTACAGCGTGCGGCCGCCGTAGAACAGCCAGTTGCGGCCCGTGGCGCCGGTCGCTTCGCGCTCCTGCAGGAAGCCGCGGAACGGGGCGACGCCGGTGCCCGGCCCGATCATGATGATGTCGCGCGCGCCATCCACCGGCACGCGGAAGCGATCGTTACGCTCGATCCACACCTGCACGTTGGATTCGGCCGGCGTGTTCACCACGTAGTGAGACGCCGCACCCGCGAGTAGTTTGCGATCCGTGTCGCTGCCGACGACCGCCACGGTGAGATGCGCCTCGTCGCCGACCATCGCCGGGCTGGACGCGATCGAATACACGCGGCCATGCACGGGCCGCAGCGCGGCGACCAGCGCCTCGGCGGTCCACTCGGCCGGATACTTCGCCAGCACGTCGGCCACCTGCGAGGTCGCGGTGAGCTTCGTCAACGGCGCCAGGTTGCGCGTATCGAGCAGTTCCGAGAGATCGGCCTTGCTGCGCTCCTGGATGGCCACCAGCAGCGGTCGCGCGATGCGCGTGATCTCGCGCTCGTCGCGCAGCCACTCGAACAGGCTGTGCGTCTTGCCGTCGTGCGTGACGGCAGCGCGCGGATCGAGCTTCGTGGCTTTCAGCACGGACTCGATCGCGCGTTCCGGATTGCGATGCACGATGCCGAGCGCGTCGCCGGGCTTGTAGAGATTGCCGAGGCCGGGGAACGCGAGCTCCACGTGGCGCACGTCGCGCAACGCGCCGCGACCCACGATGCGCTGGTTGGCCAGCACTTCGGCGGTGGCCGGCTGCTCACGCTTGAGCTCGGCGATGACCGGCGCCGCCTGCGCTGCAGGCGCGGCAGCCGCCGCGACACCACCGGCCGGCTTGAACTTGTCGGCCTGGTCGCGCACACGCGCCAGGGCGTCGTCCGCCCAGGTCTGCGCCAGCTTCTCGAAATCGACGTCGCAATCGACGCGCGGCAGCAGGCGCTTCGCGCCCAGCTTGGCCAGGCGTTCATCGACGATGCGGCCGGCTTCGCAGAACTTCGGGTAGCTCGAATCACCGAGCGCGAGCACCGAGTACTGCAACTCCGGTAGTTGGGGCGCACGCTTGGTGCCGAGGAATTCGTAGAGACCACGCGCTTCGTCCGGCGGATCGCCGTCGCCGTGCGTGCTGATCACGATGTACAGCAGCTTTTCCTTGGCGATCTCGCGCGGCTGGTAATCACCGGCCTTGATCATGCGGGCCTGGACGCCGAGTGCCTGCACGGCGGCCAGCAGCTTCTCGGAAATCTTGCGACCGTTGCCGGTGTGTGAAGCGGAGATGATGGTGAGCGACGGCGCAACCGCAGCGGCGGCGGCCGGGGCGATGGGCGCCACCTGCGCGGACGCGGCCGGAGCCTGCACCTGCGCGCGTGCCTGCGCACCACCCAGCAGGTTGCTCTGGAAGCCGGGAATGCTGGACGGCGCGGCAGCCGCGGCGCCCGCGAAATATCCCGACAGCCACATCAGCTGCTCGCGATTCAGCTCGGTGGCGAGCTGCTGCAATTGATCCCGACGTTCTTCCGGGATCGGAAAATGCCCTTGGATGACGACTCCTCCGCTCATAGTCCTGGATCCACCACGTGGAGGAAGCCCTTGTTTTCGAGATAGTGAATGATCTGGTCGACTGCGTCCGTGACCGGCACCTTGGAAGTGTCGATGGACAGGCGTGGTGCCAGCGGCGGCTCGTACGGCGAATCGATGCCGGTGAACTCGCGGATCTGGCCCGCGCGCGCCTTGACGTACAGGCCCTTCGGATCGCGCTTCTCGCACTCCACCAACGGCGTCGAGACATAGATCTCGATGAACTGCGCGTCGCCGATGCGCTCGCGAATGCGATCGCGGTCGGCGCGGAACGGCGAGATGAACGCCGTCACCACGATGAGGCCGGCATCGACGAACAGCGCCGCCACCTCGCCGATGCGACGGATGTTCTCGTTGCGATCGGCCTCGCTGAAGTTGAGGTCGCGGTTGAGGCCGTGCCGCACGTTGTCGCCGTCCAGCAGATAGGAATGGTGACCGCGCTGCACGAGCACCTGCTCGAGTCCGTTGGCGATGGTCGACTTGCCGGCGCCCGAAAGGCCCGTGAGCCAGATGACGCACGGCTTCTGGTTCTTCTGGTTGGCGCGAACCGTGGCGGTGACGCGCGTCGCCTGCCACACCACGTCGCTGCTGGTCTTCTGCGCGTGCGCCTGCGGCGCGATGACCATGCCGGCACCGACCGTGCCGAAGTGCAGCAGGTCCACGATGATGAACGAGCCGGTGGCGCGGCTCTGCTTGTAGTCGTCGATGGCCACCGGCTCTTCGAGCGCGATGCGCACGCGGGCCAGGCCATTGAGATCGAGCGCCTCGGTCTCGCGCGTGCTGAGGTCGTTGACGTCGATGCGATGCTGGATCGAATCCACCAGGCCCTTCACGTAGCGCGGGCCGATCTTGAATTCATAGCGCTTGCCGGGCAGCAGCGGCGCTTCACCCATCCACAGGATGTGAGCGTCGAAGGTGCGCGCCAGCGTCGGCCGGTGGTCGGGATGCACGAGCACGTCGCCGCGCGACAGATCGATCTCGTCCGCGAGCACCACGGTCACCGCCTGCGCAGCACCCGCCTTCTCGAGGGGGCCATCGGCCGTGGTGATCTCGGCCACGGTGCTGGTCTTGCGCGACGGTAGCGCCAGCACCTTGTCGCCCACGGAGATCTCGCCGCTCGCGATCGTGCCCGCGTACCCGCGGAAGTTCGCATCGGGGCGGCTCACGTACTGGATCGGGAAACGCAGTTCCTTGAGGCCGTCATTGCGTCCGACCTCGATGCCTTCGAGCGCCTCGAGCAGCGTGCGGCCGGTGTACCACGGCGTCTCCGCGGTGCCACGCGCCACGACGTTCACGCCGACCAGCGCCGCCACCGGGATGACTTCGATGTTCTGCACGCCGAGCTTGCGCGCGTAGGTCACCACTTCGGCCGCGATGGTCTCGAACTTCGCCTTGTCGTAATCGATGCGGTCCATCTTGTTGACCGCCACGATGATGTTCTGCACGCCCAGCAACGCCACGATGTGCGTGTGGCGGCGCGTCTGCACGCGCACACCCTTCTCCGCGTCGACCAGCACCACGGCGGCATCGGCGGTCGAGGCGCCCGTGGCCATGTTGCGCGTGTACTGCTCGTGGCCCGGGCAGTCGGCCACGATGAACTTGCGCTTCGGCGTCTGGAAATACCGATACGCCACGTCGATCGTGATGCCCTGCTCACGCTCGGCCTGCAGGCCATCGACCAGCAGCGCGAGATCGGGCACTTCGCCGGTGGTGCCCCAGCGGCGGCTGTCGTTGGCAACGGCGCTCAGCTGGTCGTCGAACACCTGGCGCGTGTCGTGCAGCAGGCGGCCGATCAACGTGCTCTTGCCGTCGTCGACCGAACCGCAGGTGATGAAGCGCAGCAGGTCGATCTCGCGCTGCTGCGCGAGGAACTGCTCCAGCGTGAGGTGACTGTTGTCGGTCGCGGGTTTGGAAACGGCCGCGGGCTTGGTCTCGATGGCGGCCATCAGAAGTAACCCTCGCGCTTGCGGTTCTCCATCGCGGCCGCAGACTCGGCGTCGATGGCGCGGCTCTGCCGCTCCGACGTCGTCGTGCGGAGCATCTCCTCGATGATCGCCGGCACGGACGCGGCATTCGAAACCTGCGCGCCGGTGAGCGGATAGCAGCCGAGCGAGCGGAAGCGAATGGTCTCGAGGCGCGGCTTCTCACCGGGATTCAGCGGCAGGCGTTCGTCGTCGACCATGATCTTGAGCCCGTCCCGATCGACGATCGGCCGCGGCTTCGCGAAGTAGAGAGGCACCACCGGGATGTTCTCGGTGTGGATGTAGGTCCAGATGTCGACCTCGGTCCAGTTCGAGAGCGGGAACACGCGAATACTGTCGCCGCGGCGCAGCCGGCCGTTGTAGAGGTTCCACAGCTCGGGGCGCTGGTTCTTCGGATCCCAGCGGTGCTGGGAATCGCGGAACGAGAACACACGCTCCTTGGCGCGCGACTTCTCCTCGTCGCGGCGCGCGCCGCCGATGGCGGCATCGGCGCCGTACTTGTCCAGCGCCTGCTTGAGCGCCTCGGTCTTCATGATGTCGGTATAGCGCGCGCCATGCGTGAACGGCGTGACGCCCGCGGCGCGGGCGGCTTCGTTCGTGTACACGATGAGCTCGGCGTTGAGCTTCTTCGCCGTCTCGTCACGGAACGAAATCATTTCCTTGAACTTCCAGCCAGTGTCGATGTGCAGCAGCGGGAACGGGATGCGGCCGGGGAAGAACGCCTTGCGCGCCAGGTGCAGCAGCACCGAGGAGTCCTTGCCGATCGAGTACATCAGGATGGGTTTGGCGAACTCCGCTGCCACCTCGCGGAAGATGTGAATGCTCTCCGCTTCCAGGCGCTGCAGATGGGTCAGGCGGGACGCCGAGGCGTTTCGGCGGGCGCTGGATCCCGGTTTCAGAGTTGTCACGGTCTGAACATGGGGTTGTACCTGGGCGTGCATGAGACCTTCCGGAAAGCATAAAAAGCCGGCCTGGGCCGGCGTTTGATTTGCCGGGGACTGTACTTACGCCAACCCCCGGCCCGGAAAGCACTTTTGGTTATGCAGGAATAACACCGGGGTTACGGCCCGGTCTCGCGCTCCTTCATTTGAGATTCAGGGCCTTGCGAAGCTGCGCGGCGGTCATGCCGCGCACGTACACCGGGGTACCGACGTCGAATTCCCGGGCTCGTGCCAGGCCTCCGACGGGTACCGGGTCGAATCCGGCGTCGGAGACCAGCTGCGCGGCGACTTTCATCGCCTCCGGATCATCCGAAGCCAGCGGTATACCCAGCCTTTCGGGCTTTGCGAAGGCCTGGTTGGCCAGCGGACCGGCATTGATGGCGTTGAAAGCCCGGACCAGGCGAGTCCCGGGCAGGTACTCCGCGGATGCCACCCCCGTGCCGCGCTGGCGGTCCCGGTTGGCCATCTCGCCATCCCGGCCCGGGTAGGGATTGCCCGTGTCGAGGACGACTTTGCCCTTGAGCTCCTCGGCGTAATCCCGGCCGACCTGCGGCGTCGCCAGGTACGGGACGGAAACCAGCACGATGTCACCAAACGCGGCGGCCTCCCGCGGCGTTCCCACCTTCACGTTCGGGCCGATCTCCCGGGCGAGTCCCCGGAGCTCTTCGGGATGTCGCGACGAGATCAGAAGTTCGTGGCCGACTGCTCCCCAATGCCGCGCGAGGGCGCCTCCGATATCACCCGTACCGATGATGCCGATCTTCATCGGGTGCGACGTTCGAGGTGTGCGGGTGTCGGCGGCAGAGGCGGCGACCGGCAGCAAGGCGGCGAGCAGCAAGGCGCTGAGCAATCTCATGAGTGGTATCTCCGTGGTTGGGCTGCCCTTTGGAGGACGCCCCGCCCTGCAAGTTGCCGGCCCTGCGCGGCGTGCGGGAAAGATTTTCATGCGGTGGGAGTAAATCCTTCGCTGGTTGTCCCAGTTGCGGTGCCGTCGCCATCCAGCGACGCCCTCCCCCGCTCCTGAGGGCTGGTCCGCGATTTGCACTAGCTACTCCACAACAATTCACCTCACAAGGTCTCATCATGAAGCTGCTATCCGTCGCCGCATGCCTTTGCGTCGCCGCGCTTGCGCATGCGCGTCCCCAGGTCATCGAGGAGACGTCGCGGTTCCCGACGCCTGACCCGGAGTTTTACATGGGGCCCGCACTCGCCATCGATGGCGATGAGGCGGTCGTCACCGGCACGCGCGGCTACATTGACGATGAGGGGTATTCCAACTCGGAAGCCAGGGGATTCCTCTTCCGCCGTAGTGGCACGAAGTGGCTCTTCGTGAAGCGGCTGGGCGAGGGCCATGACTACGGCATCGACGACATGCACACGCACTACGGCGCCGCCATGAGCAATGGCCTCATGGCGCTGGCGATGACGCCGTTCAACGTCTTCGAGAAACGCAACGGCGAGTGGGTCGCGGCGACCGTGGTCGGCGGCGGTAGCGATAGCGTGAATGGCGATGACGTGGTCATTGAGGGAAATCGCATCTTCAATGGCGGGCTCTCCTGGGGAGGGGTGACATTCGAGCGCAACACCGCGGGTGAATGGCGCGTGACAGAGCACCTCTACGGCGACAACAGCGGGGACGACGATTCCGCGCACGGCGGGCCATCCGACATGTTGACCAATTGGGCGGCTGTTCTGAATCCTTACAACTTCGACGAGTACACCTACGGCCCCGCACCTGCCATCACGACCTGGCTCAAGACGGGCACGTCTTCCACCAGCTGGGTACAACAGGAACGCGTGGTCCCCCCGGAGGGACACACGTTCAGCGACGTCGCCCTGCATCGGGATTCAGCAGGCAACTACCGGATGTTCGCCCCGGATTACAACGACCTGGGAACGGCGGTGTACGCGCCCGATGCCTCGGGCCATTGGAGCGAAGCCGCTCGCCTGCATTCCGCGGGCGAGTTCATGGGGTCCCCGTACCCTTCACGCCGTACCCATGAAGTCACGCGCAGCGGCCAGTACCTGTTCCGCCGCGTGTGGGACTACGACCGGCAGGCCTATGTACTCGAAGTGTTCCTGCCCAACGCAAATGGCTTCTGGACGCACCGGGCCACGCTGGCGGCGAGCGGTGGCGCCGACCTGGGACGGGTGTCCGCCAGTGGCACGCGCGTGATCGCGATGAGCGGCAGCAACGTGCTGTATTTCACGATGCCCGCCGCACCCTCCACGCCCGCGGTCATCCAGGACACGTTCGCGACCGGCAACGGCGCCGGCTGGACGCCGGTGCCCGGAAGCCAGTGGGCCGTCGTGCAGTCGGGCGGCACGCGCGTGTATCGCCAGTCGAATACCGCGGGCAACGCGGGCGCGGTGCTCGACACCGGAGACTGGAAGAATCAGTCCATCCAGGCTGACGTCAAACCGACGGCCTTCGATGGCAACGACCGATGGGTCGGACTCGCGACGCGCCGCACCGACGCATCCAACTACTACTACGTGTCCTTGCGCAGCTCCGGAATCGTCGTGCTCCGCCGCATGCTGAACGCGCAGTTCACGACGATTGCGAGTGCGCCCTTCCAGGTCACTTTGAACCGCAACTATCGCCTGCGGCTGGAGTCCATCGGTACGCGACACCGCGTCTACATCGATGGCGCACCGGTGTTGGACGCGGACGATGGCAACCTCACGCACGGGTACGCGGCGCTGGTCATGTACCGTGCGGCCGCCGACTACGACAACGTGGTCGTGACACCGAACAACCTGACGACCATCTACGCGCAGAAGGACGCCAACAATTCCCAGCCACCGGTGGTGAACGAGCTGCCGTGGGTGTACGCGGGTGGCACCTGGTCGTGGCACCCCGATGGCAGCAACATGGTGCTCACGCAATCCGCGCTGGGTGGCGATGCGCGCGCCGCCACGGGCCCGTTGAACGAGGTGGAGTCGGACGCGGACCAGGTGGTGGAAGCGCGGACGCGGCTCGGCTCGTTCGGTTCCGCGACCGATCCCTGGTTCGGGATCATGGCGCGCTACCGCGACCCGCAGAACTATCTCTATCTATCGCTGCGCAAGTCGAATACGTTGACCTTGCGCCGGGTCATCAATGGACAGATCACACAGCTCGGCACGGTGACGTTCACCGTGACGCCGGGCACGTGGTATCGACTGCGACTCGATGCCGTCGGCAGCCGCGTGCGGGCCTACGTCAATGGCAGGCTGCGGATCGAGGCTACGGATCCGCAGCCCTCGAACGGACGGACGGGCTTGCTCACTTTCCGCACGGCCGCGGACTTCGACGATTACAACGCCATTCGGCCGTAACCCGCGTCAGTCGTAGCGCGGCGTCTCGATGGCCCCGATGAGCTTCTCGCGCGCCGCCGGTGTCGGCGCCGAGAGGATCCGCTCGATGCGCTCGCGCGTCAGGTGCGGAGCCAGGAGCTGGATGAAGTCGTAGGTGAAGCCGCGCAGCAGTGCGCCGGCGCGGAAGCCGATCCAGGTGACGTGCTGCGGGAACAGGTGCCCGGCCTCGACCACCGCGAGATCCTTCTCGTCTTCCGGCTCGATGGCCATGCTCGCCACGACGCCGACGCCGAGGCCGAGACGCACATAGGTCTTGATGACGTCCGCGTCGCGCGCCGTCAGCGACACGTTCGGCTCGAGGCCGGCGCGCGCGAACTGCTGGTGCAGCGAAGACGGTCCGGTGAAGCTGAACACGTAGGTGACCAGCGGATACTCGGCGAGCTGCTGGAGTGTCGGCTTCGCGAGCTGTGCCAGCGGATGATCCTTGGGCACGATGATCTGCCGGTGCCACGAGTACACCGGCAGCAGTACGAAGTCGGGAAACTTCTCCTGGCTACCGGTATTGATCGCGAAGTCGATGCGATCGAGCGTCGCCATCTCGGCGATCTGGTCGCTGGTGCCCTGGTGCAGGTGCAACTGCACGTCCGGATATTTCTGGCGGAAGTCGCGGATCACGCGCGGCAGCACGTAGCGCGCCTGCGTGTGCGTGGTGCCGATCGAAAGCGAGCCGCGATCGGATTGCTTGAGGTCCTTGGCGAGCGACTTGAGCGCCTGCGCCTCGCGCAGCATGCGCAGCGCGCGCGCCGCGACTTCTTCGCCTGCAGGCGTGAGACGCTTGAGCGCGCGACCATCACGCACGAAGAGCGTGAGTCCCAGCTCTTCTTCGAGGAGTCGGATCTGCTTGCTGACGCCCGGCTGCGAGGTATGCAACGCCTGGGCGGCGGTGGTGACATTGAGGCCGTTCTGGACGACGGCCGCGAGATAACGGAGTTGCTGCAGCTTCAAAGGGAACCTCTGAGCTGCAGCATACCGTTTTTCATCAGTTCAACTTGATCTGCACGTCCACGCCGGCGGGCAGCTCGAGCTTCATGAGCGCATCGACGGTCTTGTCCGTCGGGTTCAGGATGTCCATCACGCGCTTGTGCGTGCGCAACTCGAACTGGTCGCGCGCGTCCTTGTCGGAGTGCGGCGAGACGAGCAGCGTGAAGCGCTCCATCTTGGTCGGCAGCGGCACCGGGCCCTTGACCGTGGCGCCCGTGCGCTTGGCGGTCTCGACGATCTCCTTCGAGGAGCTGTCGATCAGGCGATGGTCGAACGCTTTCAGTCTGATGCGGATGTTCTGGTTGGCCATGGCGTATTCCTTTCTAAAGAGCGACTAGGTAGAGATTACCTAGCTGACGTTTACTAACTTGTTGACTGTCGATGCTTTGCGTATTGACCGTTTCTCGTCTTCGTTCGGGGGTCAGGCACCATTTCGCGGACGCGAAATGGAGCCAGACCCCGGTTTTCTTTACTTCAGGATCTTCGCCACCACGCCGGCGCCGACGGTGCGGCCACCCTCACGGATGGCGAAGCGCAGGCCTTCTTCCATGGCGATCGGGTTGATCAGCTCCACCTTCATCTTGATGTTGTCGCCCGGCATCACCATCTC
>DATEII010000075.1:0-25802 GCA_035279135.1 Steroidobacteraceae bacterium | reverse complement strand
CGGCCGCGACATGGTCGGACAGGTTTTTGGATACATCTTCCGCGGCATCGACCTGCTGCGGAAATTCCTGCACCTGGTCCTGTTGCTGCTGATCTTCGGCGTGCTGGTCGGAGCCCTCAAGGGCTCCATCCCGCACATCGCGGGCAACTCCGCGCTCGTGATCTCGCCCAAGGGCGAAATCGTCGAGCAGGTGAGCGGCGACGCCATCGACCAGGCCATCTCGCGTGCGCAGGGTGAGCGCCAGGATGAGACCCTGGTCTGGGACCTGGTCGATGCGCTGCAGGCCGCGAAGAAGGACGCGCGCATCAAGGCCGTGGTCCTCGACCTCGACGACATGCGCGGCGGCGGCCAGCCGACGCTTGCCGAGCTCACCGCCGCCATCAAGGATTTCCGCACCTCGGGCAAGAAGGTCATCGCCCACGCCACGTATTACGGCCAGGAGCAGTACTACGTCGCGGCGTCGGCCGACGAGATCTATCTCGACCCGATGGGCTTCGTGGCCATCGACGGCTACGACCGCTACCGCACCTACTACAAGGATCTCTTCGACAAGCTCGGCGTCGAGGTGAATCTGTTCCGCGTCGGCGCGTACAAGAGCGCCGCCGAGGTCTACGTGCGCAACGACATGTCGCCGCAGGATCGCGAAGAGAGCCTGCAGTACCTCAATGCGCTGTGGCTCAACTACCGCACGGCGGTGGCCGAGGCGCGCGGCCTCGCGCCCGAGGACATCAGCGCCTACGTCGCCAACATCGTGCCCTCGCTGCTTGCCGCCAAGGGCGACGGCGCGAAGATCGCGCTCGACGCCAAGCTGGTCACCGGGCTCAAGTCCACGATCGAAGTCGAGCGTCGGCTCGTGGAGCTCGTGGGCACGGGTTCGAGCTCGAACAAGGAAAAGACGGAGAAGGCCAAGGAAGACAAGAGCGACTTGGGCGAGGATTTCAACTCCACGTCGCTGACCGATTACCTGCGCGTCGTCGAGGCCGAGAAGAAGGCGCGCGGCGCCGGCAAGGACAAGATCGGCGTCGTCGTCGCCGCGGGCGAGATCCTCGACGGCTCGCAGCCCCCGGGAACGGTCGGCGGCGAGAGCACCTCCGAGCTGATCCGCGAGGCGCGGCGCGACGATGCGGTGAAGGCCATCGTGCTGCGCGTGGATAGCCCCGGCGGCAGCGTGCTTGCCTCCGAGGAGATCTACCGCGAAGTGCGTGCCGCGCAGAAAGCCGGCAAGCCGGTGGTCGTGTCGATGGGCGATCTGGCCGCCTCGGGTGGCTACTACATTTCCGCCTCGGCCGACGAAATCTGGGCCCATCCGGCCACCATCACCGGGTCCATCGGCATCTTCGGTGCGATTCCCACCTTCCAGAACACGTTGTCCAAGATCGGCGTGAGCGTGGATGGCGTGGGCACGACCAATCTGTCCGGCCAGCTGCGCCTCGATCGCGCGCTCGGCGAAGACGCGAAAAAGATGCTGCAGTCGACCATCGACCATGGCTACGAGGAGTTCCTCGCGCGCGTGGCTGACGGCCGCAAGAAATCCCGCGATGACATCCACGCCATCGCGCAGGGCCACGTGTGGGTCGGTACCGACGCCAAGAACAACGGGCTCGTGGATCACCTCGGGTTGTTCGATGGCGCCGTCAAGGCAGCCGCCACGCGGGCCAAGCTCAAGGATTACGAGGTCGAGCGCATCGAGCCCGAGCTCACCTGGGCCGAATCACTCGCGCTGCAGATCAAGGTCTGGTTCGCGAAGAACTTCGTCGGCGACCTCGTGAGCCGCAACCCGTTGCTGCGCGTGTCGAAGAGCCTCGAGCCCGTGCAACGCGAGCTCGAGCGCTGGTCGCGCATGAATTCGCGCGACAACCGCTACGTATATTGTTTCTGCGACGTGCGCTGACTAGTTCAGCGCGCTCCAGTCGAGGATGACCTTGCCCGACTGTCCCGATCCCATGATCTCGAAGCCGCGCTGGAAATCCTGCACCGGGAAGTGATGCGTGATCACGGGCGTGATGTCGAGCCCGGACTGGAGCATCGCGGCCATCTTGTACCAGGTCTCGAACATCTCGCGGCCGTAGATGCCGCGCATGTTGAGCCCCTTGAAGATGACCTGGTTCCAGTCGATGGCCGTGTCGCCGGGCGGAATGCCCAGCAACGCAACGCTGCCGCCGTGATGCATGGTGCGCAGCAGGTCGCGGAACGCGGTCGGGTTGCCCGACATCTCGAGGCCGACGTCGAAGCCTTCCTGCATGGCGAGCCCGGCCATGACGTCGTCGAGCTTTTCTTGGGTCACGTTCACGGCGCGCGTGGCGCCCATCTTCTTCGCGAGGCCCAGCCGGTAGTCGTTCACGTCGGTGATGACCACGTGGCGGGCACCGATGTGCTTCGCGATCGCGACCGCCATGATGCCGATGGGCCCCGCGCCGGTGATCAGCACGTCCTCGCCGACCATGTTGAAGGCGAGGGCGGTATGCGTGGCATTGCCGAAGGGATCGAGAATGCTCGCGATGTCATCGGTGATCGCCTCCGGCAGCTTGAAGGCATTGCTGGCCGGGATCACGAGGTACTCGGCGAAGCAGCCCTGGCGATCCACACCCACACCGACGGTGTTGCGGCACAGGTGACGACGGCCCGCGCGACAGTTGCGGCAATAGCCGCAGGTGATATGTCCTTCACCGGAGACCCGGTCACCGACCGCGAAGCCGCGCACCTCGCTGCCCATGTCGACGATACGCCCGAAGTATTCGTGGCCCACGGCCATGGGCACCGGGATGGTTTTCTGGGCCCAGGCATCCCAGTTGTAGATGTGCATGTCGGTGCCGCAGATCGCGGTCTTGCCAATCTTGATGAGCACGTCGTTGGGACCGACCTTCGGGATGTCGATGTCCTTCATCCAGATGCCGGGCCGGGCTTCGCTCTTCACGAGTGCTTTCATGGATGGGCCTTCATTTGATCAGCTCCAGTTCCCTGCCCACCTTGATGAACGCGGCGAGTGCACGTTCGAGCTGAGCATCGTTGAGACCCGCGGACATCTGCGTGCGGATGCGCGCCTCGCCCTTGGGCACCACCGGGAACGAGAACCCGATGACGTACACGCCTTGCGCCAGCAGCGCATCGGCGAAGCGTGCGGCCAGCGCGGCGTCGCCGATCATCACCGGGATGATCGGATGTTCGCCCGGCAGCAACCGGAAACCGGCGGCCTGCATGCCGGCCCGGAACTTCTTCGCGTGGCCGAACAACGTTTCGCGCAGCGTCGGCGAGTGCTCGACGAGATCGAGCGCACGCAGTGTGACCGCCGCCACCACGGGCGGAATGCTGTTCGAGAAAAGATAGGGGCGCGAGCGCTGGCGCAGCCAGGCGATGGCATTGGCCTTGCCGCTGGTGTAACCGCCGCTGCCGCCGCCCAATGCCTTTCCAAAAGTACCCGTGAGGAAATCGATGCGGCCGGAGACACCGCAGTGTTCGGGCGTGCCGCGGCCGTTCGCGCCCATGAAGCCGGTTGCGTGCGAATCGTCCACCATGACGAGTGCGTTGTAGCGGTCCGCGAGATCGCAGATCTCGCGCAGCGGCGCGATGCTGCCGTCCATCGAGAATACGCCGTCGGTGGCGATGAGCCGCGTACGGCAGTCCTGGCTGTCCTTGAGATGCTGCTCGAGCTCGGCGAGGTTGCGGTTGGCATAGCGCAGGCGTCGCGCCTTGCACAGCCGGATGCCGTCGATGATCGACGCGTGGTTCAGGGAATCGGAAATGATCGCGTCCTGTTCACCGAGCACGGTCTCGAACAGGCCGCCGTTCGCGTCCCAGCACGAGGAATACAGGATGGTGTCCTCGGTGCCGAGGAACTTCGACAGCGCGGCCTCGAGCTGCTTGTGTACCGTCTGCGTGCCACAGATGAAGCGCACCGAGGCCATGCCGTAGCCGAAGCGGTCGATGGCGCGATGGGCGGCCTCGCGGATCGCCGGATGGTTGGCAAGCCCGAGGTAGTTGTTAGCACAGAGATTGAGGACCTCGGCATCGTTGGCCCGGATCTGACCGCCCTGGGGACTGGCGATCACGCGTTCTGACTTGAACAGTCCCTGCTTGCGCAATTCCTCGAGGTCGGTGTCGAAACGTCGATAAAAGGCGTTATCCATGGCGCGGAATTATACTGGCCGCCGCATGGCGAACCCGAACGAAAGCGAAGACAGCGAGGGCAGTGAAGGCGGCGGACTGTCCTTGCGCATCGATCGCTGGTTGTGGTGCACGCGCCTGTTCAAGTCGCGTTCGATGGCGGCCGAGGCCGTGGGCGGCGGCAAGGTGCACGTCAACGGGCGGCGCGTGAAACCCGCGCTGGGCGTGCGTGTCGGCGATCGCGTCGCGATCACGCGGGCGGGTTTCGAATTCGAGTGCGAGGTGCTGAAACTGCCGGATCGGCGCGGGTCGGCCCCCCTTGCGCAGGCTTGCTACGGCGAAACCGAGACCTCGCAAGCCGCGCGGCAGAAATACGCGGAACAGTCGCGGCTGGCGTCGGCGCTCGTGCCGCGCAGCATCGAGCGGCCGGACAAACATGGGCGACGCGAGCTGCGACGCCTGCGCGGACGTAGCTGAGCGCCTACATGCGCACCGTCGACCAACGCGCCAATCGGCTGTTCCTGTTCCTCTCCGGGTTCTTCCTGACCAACGCGCTGATCGGCGAGTTCGTGGGCGTGAAGATCTTCGCGCTCGAGGCCACGCTGGGCGCGCCGCCATTCCAATGGTCGCTGTTCGGGATCAACGGCACACTGAACTTCACCGCCGGCGTCATCGTGTGGCCGTTCGTCTTCATCATGACGGACGTCATCAACGAGTACTTCGGCGTGCGTGGCGTGCGGCTGATCTCCTGGATTGCCGTGATGCTGATCGCCTACGCATTCCTGGCGGCGTACGCGGCGATCTCGCTGGCGCCGGCCGGCTTCTGGGTGGACATCAACAAGGGCATGGGCGTGCCCGACATCCAGCTCGCCTACGGCATCATTTTCGGCCAGGGCTTGTGGACCATCTGCGGTTCCATCGTGGCGTTCCTGGTCGGGCAGCTCATCGACGTGGTCATCTTCCATCGCATCCTCAAGATCACCGGCGATCGGTTCGTGTGGTTCCGCGCGACGGCCTCCACCGCCGTCTCGCAGCTGCTCGACAGCTTCATCGTGTTGTACATCGCGTTCGTGATCGGGCCGCAGCACTGGTCGATCCCGCAGTTCCTGGCCGTGGGCTGCGTCAACTACGTCTACAAGATGGGCGCCGCGATCGTGCTGATCCCGCTGCTGTACATCGCACGTGGACTCATCGAGCGATACCTGGGACAAACCGAGGCAGAGCGTCTGCGCCGCGAAGCCGCGGGCGACTGACCATGTGCCGGGTGGGCGCAATTACCCGCCATTTGAAGGTCGGCTAACAAGTCCGCGTAAATGAAGAGAAAAGTGCGGGCGGCGATGCGGCTTCGCGCTGCCGCGGTGCGATCGGCGGCAGCAGAATCAAACCGGACTATTGTCACATCTCGGCCTGATATGTCTCCCCGTCGAGGTAGACAGAATCCAGGGTTTGGAGGACATTCGGGCAAAACAGCGGCCGGATAAAACGTCTAACCACCCGGCCGTGGAGAAGAACAATGTCATTGAAGGTCCCGAAGCCGCTGACCGCGGTGCTGTCCCTCCTGGTGTTGTCGCTGGCGCTGCCCGGCATTTCGGCCGCGCAGAATCCCGTGGTCCTGGAAAACCAGAACCCGGGCAGCAGCGGCTATCTCATCGAATGGGGCGACCAGGGCGATGACGTCACTCGCCAGGTCAAGGGTTATGCCTCGTCGACGAGCATCAACAAGGGCGAGAGCATCGACCTGCACATCAGCGTCGCGGGAGGCCTGACCTACACCATCGATGTGTACCGACTCGGCTGGTACAACGGAGCCGGCGCGCGACTCATGCACCACGCGGGTCCGCTCACCGGTTCGGCGCAGCCGGCCTGTCCGCCCAATGCCACCACCGGCCTCATCGAATGCCACTGGGCCGTGGCCTACACGTTGCAGACCCAGGCATCGTGGACCAGCGGCGTGTACCTGGTGCTGCTGACCAACTCGCAGGGCAAGAAGAACTACATCCACTTCGTGGTCCGCGACGACAGCCGCGCCTCGCCGCTGTTGTTCATCCTGCCCGTGATGACCTACCAGGCCTACAACGACTATCCGTACGACGAGGCCACGGGCAAGAGCCTCTACAGCTTCAACAGCTTCGGCGCCAACACCGTGGGTGGCCTGCCCGCGGCGGTCAAGGTTTCGTTCGATCGTCCCTACGACGGCGACGGTGACTCGCACATCTGGGGCCACAACATCCTCAATGCCGAGTACGCGTTCATCCGCTGGCTGGAGCGCACGGGTTACGACGTCGTGTATGGCACGGACATCGATATCCTGACCAACCCCGCCGGCCTGCAGAACTATCGCGGCGTCATCTTCCCGGGCCACGACGAGTACTGGACCAAGGGCATGTTCGACTCGGTTTCGGCGGCGCGCGATGCCGGCGTGAACCTCGGCTTCTTCGCGGCCAACATCGCGTATACGCGCGTGCGCATGGAGAGTTCGAGCACCGGCGTTCCGAACCGCATCGTCACCGTGTACCGCGACGCGACCATCGACCCGGAAACCGATCCCACGCTCGAGACCGTGAACCTGCGTGAGAACCCGATCAACTCGCCCGAGCAGAAGCTGATCGGCGTGCAGTACACCAGCATGGTGGAATGGCACGACGGCTTCTTCATGCCCTACAAGGTGATCAATAGCGGGCACTGGGTGTACGCGGGCACCGGGTTCCACGATGGCGACACCGTGAAAGGCCTGGTCGGGTACGAAGCCGATCGCCAATACTCCGAATACGCGCAGCCGGTGTCCGTGCCGGGCACCTACCAGTTGCTGGCCAACTCGCCGTTCAACGGCGGCGAGGGCCCGACCGTGCATCAATCGTCTATCTACCAGGCGCCCAGCGGCGCGTGGGTGTTCGGCGCCGGCACGATGAACTGGGGCTTCGGACTCGACGACTTCAATCTCTCCAGCGAACCGATCACCGATGCGCGCATCCAGAAGATGACGCAGAACATCCTCGACGCGTTCAGCGCCGGCGCGGCCGCCGGCTTCTCGCTGGCGGCGGGTCCGGGCAGCCAGGCCGTCAATCCGACGGGCTCGGCCAGCTACACCGTCACGGTTTCGGGGACGGGTGGTTTCAACGGCGAGGTCGCATTGAGCGTGGCGGGCCTGCCGGCCGACACCACCGCGACATTCACGCCCAACCCGACGACGAATACCTCGACGCTCAACGTGGTCACGGGCGCCGGAACTCCGGCGGGTACCTATCCACTCACCATCACCGGTGTGAATGGCGAGACCTCGCACGACACCAGCGTGAACCTGGTGGTGCAGATCCAGGAATTCGCGCCGAGCATTTCGCCGGCGACGCGCACCGTACCGCAGTCCGGCAACACCACGTTCGCGCTGAACGTGAATCCCTCCGGCGGGTTCAACAGCGCGGTCACGTTCAGCGTCGACGGCCTGCCGGCCGGCGCGACCGGCACGTTCAGCCCGAACCCCACCACGGGTGCGACCACGCTCACAGTGACCTCGACACTGGGGACGACGAGCGGCACCTATCCATTGACGATCACGGGCACGGGCGGCGGGCTGACGCACACCGTCGGGGCGAGCCTCACGATTTCGAGCAGCACGGGTGTCGTGACCGTCACTGCGCCGAACACGGCAGTGAGCTGGAAGGCGACGGCGAAACAGAACATCACGTTCACGCACAACCTCGGGGTCGGCAAACAGGTGAACATCGATGTGAGCCGCGACGGTGGCGGCAGCTGGAATCGCATCACGACGTTCACCACGACGTCCGCCACGAGCGGGTCGTACCCGTGGACCGTCACCGGACCCGCGACTCCGACGGCGCGGATCCGCGTCGAGGCGGCCGAAAACAACACGGTGAACGACGTGAGCGACGTGGATTTCACCATCGTGAATCCCACGATCACCGTCACGGCACCGAACACCGCGACGAGCTGGCAGGCGGGCGTGTCGAAAAACATCACGTTCTCGCACACCATGGGCACGGGCCAGCCCGTGAACATCGAGCTCTCGCGCGACGGCGGTGGCACGTGGAGCCCGATCGGGTCCATGACCACGACGTCGTCGACCTCCGGCACCTTCGCCTGGGTCGTGACCGGGCCCACGACCTCCGCCGCGCAGGTGCGCGTGAAGTGGGCGACGGATTCCGTGGTCAGCGACACCAGCGACGTGAACTTCACCATCACGCCGCGTACCAAGGTCTCGGCGCCGAATACGGCCGTGAGCTGGGCAGCCGGCTCCATGCGGACCGTGAGCTGGACTCACAACCTGGGTGTGGGCGGCCTCGTCGACATTGCCTTCAGCGCGGACAATGGCGCGACCTGGTCGGTCGTGACGTCGAACGTGCCGAGCTCCGCGGCGACGACTGGCAGCACCGTGGTGGCCATGCCTCTGACGCAGACCACCCAGGCGCGCATTCGTGTGACGCCCTCGGCGGATCCCACGTCGGGTGATGCGAGCGACGTGTCATTCACGGTCGCTGCGCCCACGCTCACCGTGACGGCGCCCAACACCAACGTGGCCTGGACCGTCGGCACCACCCAGTCGCTCAAGTGGAGCCACAACCTGGGCAAGCTCGAGCCGATGAAGGTCGAGATCGCGCGCGATGGTGTGAATTACACCGAGACCATCAACGCGTCCGTGCTCAACACGGCCGACACTTCGACCACGTTGAGCTGGGTGGTCACCGGTCCGGTGACGTCCACGGCGAAGATTCGTGTGACGTGGATCAACGGCGGACTGAGTGACGACAGCAACGTCGCCTTCCGGATCCGGTGACGGGCAGGAAGTCTTGCAAAGGCAAACTGGCGGCCGCGGGGGTAATCCTCGCGGCCGCTTTCGTTGGGTTCTGGGTCTTGCACAGTGAGCCCACGACTCGGCCGGTGAGTAGCGACGTTCGCGCGGTCCCTGCCAGGCAGCAGGCCGATGCGTCGCCAGTCCCGCGGGTCAACGCCGCGACGAACGGGGAATCCGCACGGCTGCACGCAGCCCTCGGCGATGCCATGAGCTCGGTGAGCGACGCCGAACGGGTGGTCGACGAAAGCAGCGCCAGCCTCGATCTCGAGAGCCTGCTCCAGCCGAAGAAGCTCGGTACGGCGGACGGACGCCAATCACTGCTCGGCATGCTCGAACGTGCCGAGGAGTTGTCCAACCTGCGCCGCCAGGTGGCCGGCGAGAATCTCGAGCGCGTGCGCACGGCCGCGATCGCGGCGCCGGTGGCGCCGGTGGTGGCGCAGGACTTCCTGCAGGCCTTCGACGTGCACGCAGTCGAGACCCTGCGGGCCGCGGATCAACTGCACGAGATGGAATTGCAGTCGATCGCCACCTCGCGGCACATGATCACGTTCATGGAGCAGAACCAGGCGCGCTACCAGTTGCGCGGCGATTCGCTGATGTTCAGCTCACAGGGAATGCAGGTGCAGTACATGCACTACCTGACGCAGGTGGGCCAGATGCTCCAGCGTCAGACGAAGGCGCGCGGGCTCGCCGTCGCCGCGCGCCGGGACCAGGCGCAGCTCGTCGAGTCACTCGCGGGCGGTTGATCGTCAGTTGAGGAGCGCGGCCAGGCGGCGGCGCCAGCCATTCAGGCGCGCATCGTCGGGCGGCAGCAATGCAAACGCCTGCAGCAGGTCTTCGCGTCCGGCGCGCGTCGCGAAGTTGCGATCGCCCTGCATGCGGGTCAGCAGGGATTCGACCGCCGCATCCGGACTGCCCCCGAGGATCGAACGCGCGGCGCCGGCGCGCAGCGAGTCCGAACGCGCCGCCTCTTCGGTGGCGAGTGCGGCGAAATGGATCAGCGCGCGCACCGCATTCGAAGCCGGATCGTTCTGCGCCGCGGGCGGCAGCTGGCCCAACACCTGGGAAGCGCCGACCACGTCGCCGGAGAGCGCGAGGTTGCGCGCGAGATCGCGCCGGGCATCGAGATTTCCCGGATCGGCATCCGCGATGGCGCGCAGCTTCGCGATCGCGCCCGCGTAGTCGCCCGCATCGGCGAGCTGCCGCGCCGCATCCTGTTCACCGGCGGAGGCGCGCGGCAGGTGCGGCTCCAGGAACTTTCGCACTTGGCCCACGGGGACGGCGCCGATGAACTCGTCAACGACCCGGCCATTCCGGAACAGCTTGACCGCGGGGATGCTGCGGATCTGGTACTGCTGGGCTATGTCCTGGTTCTCATCCGTGTTGATCTTGACGACCTTCACCGCGCCGGCGTGTTCGTCCGCCACCTGTTCCAGCACCGGCCCCAGCATGCGACAGGGACCGCACCAGGGGGCCCAGAAATCCACGAGCACGGGCTGCGACGACGAGGCGTTGATGACTTCGGCGGGGAAGGTTGCCGTGCTGACGGCCTTGACGGATGCACTCATGCGGCAGGCTATTGGGACGGTCCCGGCCCAATTCAATAGAATTTCGGCCATGACACATTTTCCGATGCTCGAACGGCCCGACGCCGTGGCGAGAGCCATCAACTCCCGGTATCTGGCCGAAGAACAGGCACTGGTGCGCGAGCTCGCGGACCAGGCGCGGCTGCCCGAGACCTCGCGCCGCAATGTCGACGCCCGCGCTCTGGCGCTGGTGCAGGCCGTGCGTAACACACGCGGCAGCGGCGGTGCGCTCGACGCTTTCCTGCGCGAGTACAGCCTGGCTTCCCGCGAAGGGGTCATTCTCATGTGCCTCGCCGAGGCATTGCTGCGCATCCCCGATGGCGAGACCGCGGACCGGCTGATCGCCGACAAGATCCCGAGCGGCGCGTGGGACGAACATCTGGGCGACAGCGAATCACTGCTGGTCAACGCCTCCACCTGGGGGCTGATGCTGACCGGCCGCGTGGTCGCCATGGATGGCAAGGACGTGGGCGAGGCGCGCTCCTGGTACGGCAGGCTCGTCGCGAAACTCGGCGAGCCCGTGGCGCGCGCGGCGCTCAAGCAGGCCATGCGCATCCTCGGCCACCAGTTCGTCATGGGACGGAACATCGGTGACGCGCTGGAGCGCGCCGCGGGCAAGGAGGAACGCGACTATCGTTATTCCTTCGACATGCTGGGCGAGGCTGCGTTGACGCGTGCCGACGCCGAGCGTTACCGCGAGAAATATTCCGCGGCCATCGCGGCCGTGGGCAAGGCCGTGAACACGCGCGAATCGATCAATGCGCGCCACAGCATCTCGATCAAGCTGTCGGCGCTGCACCCGCGCTACGAGTTCACGCAGGCGGGGCGCGTGATGCGCGAGTTGTACCCGGTGATCGAGCAGCTGGTGCGCGGGTCGCGCGACGCGGGCATTGGCGTCACGCTGGACGCCGAGGAGGCCGACCGTCTCGAGCTGTCGCTGCTGCTCGTGGACAAACTACTCGCGAGCGAGGTGACGCGCGGCTACGCGGGCTTCGGCCTGGCGGTACAGGCTTACCAGAAGCGCGCCTACTCGACGATCGGCTGGCTCACGCAGCGGCTGCGGGACACCGACCGCCGCATCACCATGCGCCTGGTGAAGGGTGCGTACTGGGACAGCGAGATCAAGCGCGCGCAGGAACGCGGGCTCGCGGGCTACCCGGTGTTCACGCGCAAACCCAACACCGACGTGTCGTACCTGGCCTGCGCACGCCTGCTCGAAGGCGCGGGCGAACGCATCTATCCACAGTTCGCGACCCACAACGCGCACACCATCGCGCAGGTGGCGGAGATCTTCGGCGGTGACGCCAGCCGTTTCGAGTTCCAGCGACTGCACGGCATGGGCGCGGAGTTGTACGACAGCGTGGTGCGCGGCCCCTGGGGCAGGTTCGCGTGCCGTGTGTATGCGCCGGTGGGCGCGCACGAGGACCTGTTGCCGTATCTCGTGCGGCGGTTGCTCGAGAACGGCGCGAACACTTCGTTCGTCAATCGCATCGTCGATGCCAGCCTCCCAGCCGAGGAAGTGGTCGCCGATCCCATCGCCGAGGTCGATGCGCTCGAGCGCGTGGCGCATCCGCGTATCCCGATGCCGGCCAACCTGTTCGCGCCGGAGCGCACCAACTCCGCCGGGTTCAACTTCGCCGATGGACAGGCCGTCGATGCGTTGCTGCGTGACTGCGAACGCGCCTCGCAACAGCCCTGGAGTGCCGCCCCGGTGGTGTCCGGCAAGACCCGCGCCGGCAGCACGGCACCGATGCGCAACCCCGCCAACACGGCCGAGCAGATCGGCGTCGTCACGAATGCCGACGCAGACACGGTGGATGCGGCCATCGAGGCGGCGGTGCGTGCGCAGGGCGATTGGGATGACGCCGGCGGAGAGCATCGCGCCGGCATCCTCGAACGCGCCGCGCAGCTCTACGAGGAGCACACCGCCGCGCTGGTGGCGCGCTGCGTGCGGGAGGCGGGCAAGACGCTGCCCGACGCCCTCGGCGAAGTGCGCGAAGCCGTGGATTTCCTGCGGTATTACGCGGCGCGTGCGCGCCGGGACTTCGCGCACGAAGCGACACTTCCCGGTCCCACCGGCGAGCGCAACCTGCTGCGGCTGCGCGGCAAGGGCGTGTTCGGTTGCATCAGTCCCTGGAATTTTCCGCTGGCTATCTACACGGGGCAGGTGGCCGCGGCGCTGGCGGCCGGCAACAGCGTGGTTGCGAAGCCGGCCGAGCAGACGCCGCTCACCGCCGCGTATGCGACCGGCCTGCTGCTGCAGGCGGGCATTCCGGCCCCCGTGCTGCAGTTCGTCCCGGGCGATGGCGGCGAGGTCGGCGCCGCGCTGACGCGTGATCCGCGTCTCGCCGGCATCGTGTTCACGGGCGGCACCGACACCGCGCGCATCATCGAGCGTGCGATGGCGGCGCGCGCCGGTGCGATCGGTACGCTGATCGCCGAGACCGGCGGACTCAACGTCATGCTCGCCGACAGCTCGGCGCTGGCCGAGCAGCTGGTGCTCGACGTGGTGCAGTCCGGATTCAACAGCGCGGGCCAGCGTTGTTCGGCGCTGCGCGTGTTGCTCGTGCAGGAGGAAATCGCGCCGCGCGTGCAGACTCTTCTGGCCGGCGCCATGGACGAGCTCGTTGTCGGTGATCCGGCCAGGCTGTCGACGGACGTGGGCCCGGTCATCGACGATGACGCGCTGAAGATGCTCGAGGGTTATCGCGAGCAGGTCACGAGACAGGCGCGTTGGGCACATCGCGCGCAGGCGCCGCGGGATGCCGGCCGGTTCTTCGCACCGCTCGCCGTGGAGATCGACTCGTTGAAGTCGCTGGAGCGGGAAGTGTTCGGCCCCGTGGTGCACGTGGTGCGCTATCGCGCGCGTGACCTCGATGCGCTGATCGAATCCATCAACCACATGGGTTATGGACTCACGCTCGGGATCCACACGCGCATCGACGGACTGGCACAACGCGTGGCGCGCGCGCTGCGCGTCGGCAACGTCTACATCAACCGCAACATGATCGGCGCGGTCGTGGGCGTGCAGCCGTTTGGCGGCATGGGCCTCTCGGGCACGGGACCCAAGGCCGGCGGCCCTCACTACCTGCATCGCATGGCCACCGAGCAGACCATCACCACCAATACGGCCGCGATCGGCGGGAACGCGGGATTGTTGTCACTGGCGGCGCGCTGAGGCGGTCTAGCACGTCGGACTTCGCGCCGAACGCGAAAAACTGAGCACTGCGTCGCGCCGCCGGGCGCCGGCCGATGGCGCCCGCCCCTGAGGAATTCCCCGATGTCGCCGATACGGGGATGACGCGATTCGGGGCAGACGGGAGCAATGACCATACGTCCGACGCGCTGGTGGTTCACCGCGATTTCGATCACCGGGCGCTTCTACATAATGTTCGCGGTACTGCTGCTGTGCGTGGCCGGCGTGATATTCGCCGCGCTGCGCACCACGGAGCTGCGTTCGGAGGCGAGCGCCGAGCTGGCGCGCGCCGCGGCCGTGCAGCGCTCGCTCGATCGCGCACTGAACGTGCTCACCAGCATGACCAGTCAGCTGCAGCAGCCGGTCGCCGATGCCAGCACCCAGAACATCCTGAACGCGCTCAAGGTGCAGCTCGATGCGACCTGGGCGTTGCCGGGCACCGCGGAGGTGGGCGCCATCACGGACACCCTGCGCACGCCGGCGACCCAGTTCTACCAGGCGGCCGAGAGCTTCCTGCGCGATGGCACGGGCGGCAATGGCGCCACCGCCTGGGCTTTCGCCGATCTGGAACCCCGCCGTTCCGCGCTCGAGACCGGGATCCGCGAGGCCATGACCCGCATGCGCGGCGTGCTGGGCCGCGCCGAAACGCGCGTGCTGGCCGAGGCCGGACGCGCCGACACGGTGACCACCTGGCTCGTCTGCGGCGGCCTCATCGCGGCCGCGCTCGCCGGACTGCTGCTCTGGGCCATCGCGCTGTCGATCCAGCATTCCATTCACGCCGTGGGCGAGGTCGCGCAGGCGCTGGCCGCGGGCGACATGGACAATCGCTGTGAACCTCATGGCAACGATGAAGTGAGCGCGCTGGCCCGCATGATCAACCTGCTGGCCGACACCATGCAGGGCATGCTCACGCGGCTGCGTTCGGAAGCCGGGCGCAGCGCCTTCAGCAACCAGCTGGTCGAGGCGCTGGAAATGGCCGACTCCGAAGCCGAGGCCGACAAGGTCATCGCGCGCGCCATGAGTGCGATTTCCGAAGTGCACCCGATGGAGCTGCTGCTCGCGGACTCCTCGCGCGCACACCTCGAGCGCGCCTGCGTTCATCCCAAGACCGGTTCGCCCAACTGCTCGGTGGAATCGCCATACAGCTGCATCGCCGTGCGTCGCGGCCATCCGCAGATCTTTCCCGATGCCGAGGCTCTCAATGCCTGTCCCAAGTTGCTGGGTCGCATGGGCGGCGCGTTGTCCGCGGCCTGCGTGCCGGTGAACTTCATGGGCCGCGCGCTCGGCGTGCTGCACGTGGCGGGTGCCAAGGGCAAGCCGCCGAATCCGGAACAAATCGCGCAGCTCACCGCGCTCGGCGTACACGCCGGCAACCGCATCGGCACGTTGCGTGCCTTCGAGCGCTCGCAGCTGCAGGCCAGCACCGACAGTCTCACCGGCCTCACCAACCGGCGTGTCGCCGAGGAAGTGCTCGCGAATCTCATGGCCGTGGACACCGCCTTCGCGGTGGTCATGGCCGACCTCGACTACTTCAAGCGACTCAACGACACCATGGGCCACGATGCCGGTGACCGCGCGCTCAAACTGTTCGCCGACACCGCGCGCAGCGTGGTGCGCGACCGCGATCACGTGGTGCGCTGGGGCGGCGAGGAATTCGCGCTGTTGCTGCCGGGCGCGAATGCCGAGCGCGCCGCGGAAATCGTGGATCGCCTGCGCTCGGCGCTGGCACAAGCGCACCTGTTGTCCAATACGCCGATATTCACGGCCAGCTACGGCATTGCCGATTCGACCATGGCGCGCGACCGCGAGAACATCGTGCGCATCGCCGACGAGGCGCTGTATCGCTCGAAGCAGGGCGGCCGCGACCGCTGCACGGTCGCCGATCCGATGGCCGTGGGGCCCGTCGGCGTGCGCCGCGAGCGCGACCAGGGCGCCGTGGTGGATATCTCGCAGGTGGCGCGGAGCTAGAAGAAGCGTCGCGCAGAGGGCGCGTCGCGTTCGGGGTCCCGTACGCTGCGCCGATCGATGAGATTCCAGGTGGCGCAGCTCACGGTCATGGTGAGCGTGCCGCAAGTCGGCAGATCCGTCGACACCGCTTCCGGGGCCAGCGAGATCGCCGCTGCAGAAATACCCGGGTTGTGCCCGATCACCATCAGGTGCCCGACGCGCGGCCCGATGCCGCGGATCACCGAGAGGATGTGTTCGCCGTCGGCGAGGTACAGCGAATCGTCGGCTTGCAGCAGCCGCGCCGGTACGCCGAGTTCCCGGGCGAAGGTCTCCGCGGTTTCCCGCGTGCGCACCGCCGCGCTCAACAGGATCAGGTCGGGTTTGAGCCCGCGCTCCTGGAATCGACGCGCGACTTCCTGGGCTTCTCCCAGGCCCTTCCTGCTCAGCGGCCGCTCGAAATCGCGCACGTCCGCGTCCTGCTCGGCATTGGCATGCCGGATCAGCGTCAGGCGTTTGTTAGTACTCAAACGCGCACCTCGACCCGGCCGTCGGCTTCGCGGACTTCGAACACGCGCAGCGGCTCGTAGGCCGGCGGGCTGAGGACCTCACCGGTGCGCAGCGAGAAACGCGCGCCGTGCCGCGGACAGATGATTTCGCAATCCTCGATGGGCGCATCGTCGAACGGAGAGTCGTCGTGGGTACAGCGGTCTTCGAAGGCGTACAGCGTGCCATTAACGCGTGTGACGCGCACGCGGTAGCCGTCGAGTTCCGCCTCGAGATGTTGTGAGGCGCTCAGATCGGTCGCGGGGCCAATGTCGGTCCACCCGGGCATGTTTGCAGCGGCAGGCCCTTCAGAACATGCCGGTTTGAAGGCGGGCCGCCTCGGTCATCATCGACTGGTTCCACGGTGGATCGAACACCAGCTCGACGTTGGCAACCGCGACGGTCGGAATGATTTCCAGCTTTTGCTTGATGTCCTGCACCAGTACGTCACCCATCCCGCAGCCCGGTGCGGTCAACGTGAGTCTTACATTGATGACCCGTTGGCCGTCAGGCTGCACGCCGACCGTACATTCGTAGATGAGACCTAGGTCTACGATGTTGATCGGGATCTCGGGGTCGTAGCAGGTCCGCAGCTGCTCCCAGGCCAGCGCCAGCACGTCATCTTCTGTCGCATTCGGCGGTAGCTCGGGTGCCTTGACCACTTCCTTGCCGATGGCATCGGCATCGCTGCCCGCGAGTCGGAAAAGGTTGCCTTCCATGTACAGCGTGAAGCTGCCACCCAGTGCCTGGGTAATGAATCCCGATTGCCCGGACTTGAGCTCGATCTCGATGCCGGCCGGAACCATCACGGCCTTGACGTCGCGTTGCAGCACGAAGGGTTCGTTGTCGTGGGTACGCATTACTCGGTCTTCACGGTGGTGGCGCTGTGATCGAGCGCGGCGTTGAGCGTGTGCCAGCAGAGGCTCGCGCACTTCACGCGTACCGGGAATTCGCGCACGCCCGAGAGCGCGGCGAGTTTGCCGAGATCTTCGGGCACGGGCGCGTCGTGCCGCGTCAGCACGGTATGCACCTCTTCGAAGAGATGGGCGATGTCGGTGCGGCTCTTGCCCTTCACTGCTTCACACATGAGCGAAGCGGAGGCCACCGAGATGGCGCAACCCTTGCCGTCGAAGCGCAGGTCGGAGACCCGGTCGCCATCCAGCCGCACGCTCACGTGCAGGCGATCGCCGCACAGCGGGTTGTGGCCATCGGCCGCGGAATCCGCGGGGTCGAGCCGGCCAAACAACCTCGGGCTCTTGTTGTGGTCGAGGATGACCTCGCGATACAGGTCCTTGAGATCCATCAGGCGCGCTCCATCACGAAAATACCTCGCGCGCCTTGCCGAGCGCGCGCACCAGCGCGTCGATGTCCGAGTCCTGCGAATAACACGCGAACGATGCGCGCGCGGTGGCGGGCACGCCGAAGAATTCCATGACCGGCATGGCGCAGTGATGCCCGGTGCGAACCGCCACGCCCTCGGAGTCGAGGATGGTGCCGAGATCGTGCGGGTGAACGCCTTCCAGCGTGAAGGAGATCACGGCGGCCTTGTCCGGTGCCGTGCCCACGATGGTGAGACCGGGCACACGCAATAGTTTCTCGGTGGCGGCCTGCAACAGGCGCTGCTCGTGCGCATGGATGTTGTCGATGCCGAGCGACTCGATGTAGTCGATGGCCGCGCCCAGACCGATCGCGCCGGAGATGTTGGGCGTGCCGGCCTCGAACTTGTACGGCAGCTCGTTGTACGTGGTCTTCTCGAACGAGACCGTGAGGATCATGTCGCCGCCACCCTGCCACGGCGGCATGGCCTCGAGCAGCGACTCGCGCCCGACGAGCACGCCGATGCCGGTGGGGCCGTACATCTTGTGCGCCGAGAACGCGTAGAAATCGCAATCGAGCTGCTTCAGGTCCACGGCCTGGTGGGGCACGGCCTGCGCGCCGTCGACCAGCACCACGGCGCCTCGCGCATGCGCGAGGCGCGTGATCTCGCGCACCGGCAGCACGGTTCCGAGAGCATTCGAGACATGCGCCACCGCGACGATGCGAGTGCGGTCGTTCAGGTGGGCGGCGACGTCATCGACGGTGACCACGCCGCGGCGATCCATGGGCACCGCGCGCACGCGGGCCCCGGTCTGCTCCGCCACGATCTGCCAGGGCACGATGTTGGCGTGGTGTTCGAGTGTCGTGAGCAGGATCTCGTCGCCAGGTTTCAGCCGCGGCCGCGCATACGACTGCGCCACCAGGTTGATGGATTCCGTGGTGCCTCGCGTGAAGATGACTTCGCGGGTCGAAGCGGCATTCACGAAGCGGCGCACGCGTTCACGCGCCTGCTCGAACATCGCCGTGGCTTCCTGGCTCAGCTGGTGTACGCCGCGATGCACGTTGGCATGGTGCAGGCGCTCGTAGGCATCCACGGCCTCGATCACCGAGGACGGGCGCTGCGACGACGCCGCGCTGTCGAGGAACACCAGCGGCTTGCCGTGCACCTGGCGCGCGAGGATGGGGAAGTCGCGGCGTACGCGTTCGACGTCGTATCCGGCAATGGCTTTCGGATTCGCACTCATGGTCGGTTCAGCAGGCCGTCGAGGCCGGACACGTCCTGTAACTGCGCGGCGACCAGCCGCTCGATTTCCTCGCGCAGGCCGCCGCAGTCGACGCGCGACACGGCGTCTTCGATGAATGCCCACTGCAACAAGGCCTGGGCTTCGCGCCGGTCGAGACCGCGCGACAACATGTAGAACAACATCTGCTCGTCGAGTTTGCCGGTGGTGGCGCCGTGGATGGCGCGCACGCGATCGGTGTAGATCTCGAGCTGTGGCCGCACCGCGGCTTCGGCGCCGGAGCCGTTGAGCAATGTCTTGAGCGACTGCTCGGAGTCTGCCCCCGGCGCAGTCTCGGCGACCACCATCCTGCCGTTGAAGCCGAGCTTGCCGCGGCCGGTCGCGATGCCGCGATATAACTCACGCGTGACCGTCTCGGGTGCCACGTGTTCGACCTCCGCGAAGACGTCGTGGGTCTGCGTGCCATGCGCGATGCAGGCCGCGGTGAGCTCGCAGCGCGAGCCACGGCCGGCCAGGCGGATCAGCTGCGTGGAGCGCGAGGCGAGACCGCCGAGCACCACGCTGCGCAGCCGGTAGCTCGCGCGCTCACCGACGTGCGCGAGCAGCGTGTCGTAGATGCTGGCGGCTTCGCCGGTGTTCTGCAGCCGGCAATGATCCAGCGTGGCATCGGCGCGCAATGCCACGTCGAAAGCGGCATTGATGTTCGAGTCGAGCGATCCCTCGCTCAGGTGCCGCTCGACGATGCGCAGGCGCGCGCCGCGCCCGGCGTGTACCTGCACGCGTGGATAGCTGGTGCCGATGGATGATGCGGCGGTGGCGATGAAGGTGAGCTCCAGCGCGGCCTCCGCGCCGTCCGGCGGCGCGACGTGCAGGACCTCGTTGCCGCGCACGCCATTGAGGCGCGCCAGCGCGAAGTCCACGCCTTCGGTCGCGAGGCTGGCATCGAGCAATTCGTCGAAGGATTTCCCGGCCTCGCGCGCATGCATGAGCGTGGCGCAGGATTCGGCCGCACCCGTCGACAGGTGACGCGCGAAGTGCCCGTCGACGAACACCCAGCGCTCGAAACCGGGCATCGGCGCCGGCAATGAAATCGCGGCGGCCGCCGAGGCGGCCGGGTCGATGGCTTCGGGCCTGGCGCGCGTGAGCGGACGCAGGTTGGCGTAACGCCAGTTCTCGTCGCGGTTGGTCGGCAGCGTGATCACTTCAGGCGACCTCGAGCACCCAGTCGTAGCCGCGTTGTTCGAGCTCGAGCGCCAGCGACTTGTCGCCGGACTTCGCGATGCGGCCGCGCGCCAGCACGTGCACGAAGTCGGGCACGACGTGGTCGAGCAGGCGTTGATAGTGGGTGATGAGCAGCACGCCGCGATCGGCGGCGCGCAGCGAGTTGACGCCCCTGGCCACGACCTTGAGCGCGTCGATGTCGAGGCCAGAGTCGGTCTCGTCGAGCACAGCCAGGCGCGGCTCGATGATCAGCATCTGCAGGATCTCGTTGCGTTTCTTCTCGCCACCCGAGAATCCCTCGTTGACCCCGCGCGACAGGAAACTCTCGTCCATCTGCATGAGCTTCATCTTGCCGCGCACCATCTGCAGGAACTCGTAGGCGTCCACCTCGGGGAGCCCCTGCGCCTTGCGGCGCGCGTTCACCGCGGCCTTGAGTAGATAGACGTTGTTGACGCCGGGGATCTCCACCGGGTACTGGAAGCCGAGGAAGAGGCCGGCGCGTGCGCGCTCCTCGGGGGGCAGCGTCATCAGGTCCTTGCCCTCGAAGGACACGCTGCCGCCGGTGATTTCATATCCCGGGCGGCCCGCGAGCACGTAGGAGAGGGTGCTCTTGCCGGAACCATTCGGTCCCATGATGGCGTGCACCTCGCCCGCGTTCAGCGTGAGCGACAATCCGTTCAGCACCTTCTTGCCGCCCACGGTGGCGGACAGGTTTTCGATCTTCAGCAAACTCATCCCACGGCCCCTTCCAGGCTCACGGCCAACAGGTTCTGTGCCTCGACGGCGAACTCCATCGGCAATTCCTTGAGAACGGACTTGCAGAAGCCGCTCACGATCATGTTCACGGCGTCTTCTTCCTCGATGCCGCGCTGCAGACAATAAAAAAGCTGGTCTTCGCTGATCTTCGACGTCGACGCCTCGTGCTCGACGGTGGCGCTGGGATTGCGAGTCTCGATGTATGGGAACGTGTGCGCGCCGCACTGGCCACCGATCAGCAGCGAGTCGCACTGCGTGAAATTGCGCGCGCCATGCGCACTCGGCAGGATCTTCACGAGTCCGCGGTAGCTGTTCTGGCCGTGACCGGCGGAGATGCCCTTCGACACGATGGTGCTCTTGGTGTTGGCACCGATGTGGATCATCTTGGTGCCGGTGTCGGCCTGCTGGTAATTGTTGGCCGTGGCCACCGAGTAGAACTCGCCCACCGAATTCTCGCCCTTGAGCACACAGGACGGATATTTCCAGGTGATGGCCGAGCCGGTCTCGACCTGCGTCCAGGCGATCTTGGAATTCCTGCCGCGGCATTCGCCGCGCTTGGTCACGAAGTTGTAGATGCCTCCGACGCCTTTTTCATCGCCGGGGTACCAGTTCTGCACCGTCGAATACTTGATCTCGGCGTCGTCCTCGGCCACCAGCTCGACGACCGCGGCGTGCAGCTGGTTCTCGTCCCGCATCGGCGCCGTGCAGCCTTCGAGGTAGCTCACGTGCGAGCCTGGCGCCGCGACGATCAGCGTGCGCTCGAACTGGCCGGTCTTGGCCGCGTTGATGCGGAAGTAGGTGGACAGCTCCATCGGGCAGCGCACGCCCTTTGGCACGTAGACGAACGAGCCATCCGAGAACACGGCGGAGTTGAGCGAGGCGAAGAAGTTGTCGGAAATGGGCACGACCGTGCCGAGGTATTGCTCGATGAGGGCAGGGTGGTTCTGCACCGCTTCCGAGAACGAGCAGAAGATCACGCCGGCCTCTGCGAGGCGTTCCTTGAACGTGGTGGCCACCGAGACGCTGTCGAACACCGCGTCCACGGCCACGCCCGCGAGGCGCGCGCGCTCGTGCAACGGCACGCCGAGCTTCTCGTAGGTCTCGAGCAGCTTCGGATCGACCTCGTCCAGGGACTTCGGCGCGTCGGCCTTCGGCTTCGGCGCCGAGAAATACGAGATGGCCTGGTAGTCGATGGGGTTCACGCGCAGCTTGGCCCAGTGCGGTTCCTTCATCGTGAGCCAGTGGCGATACGCCTTGATGCGCCAGTCCGTCATGAACTGCGGCTCGCGCTTCTTGCGCGAGATGAAGCGCACCACGTCTTCGTCCAGCCCCGGCGGCAGCGTGTCCGAGTCTATGTCGGTCACGAAGCCGTGGCGGTAGCTCTTGCCGAGCAGGGCGTCTATCGGTTCCGAGCTCATGAAGCCGCCTTGGCGCGGCCCATGTACTTGAGTTCGCGTTCGATGGGCATGGTGGGTGTGCGTGTGTCGAGGCCCGCGAGTTGCGCGAGCGAGATCTCGTTGAGTGAACGGCGGATCGCCATGCTCAGGCGTTGCCAGGTGCGGCCCACCGAGCAGGTGTGTTCGATGCCGCATTGTCCGCTGCCCGCGGAACACTCGGTGAGCGCGATGGGCCCCTCGAGCGCGTCGAGGATGGACGCAGCGCTGATGCTTTCAGGTTCACGGGCCAGCTGGTAGCCGCCACGCGTGCCGCGTGTGGAATTCACGAGACCGGCGCGATGCATCTGCTTCAGGAGCTTGGCGACCGTCGGCGAGGCGATGTGGGTGCGATCGGACAAGGCACCGGCCGTGAGCAGGCGAGTGCGATCCGCGGCCAGCGTGGCCAGGATGACTGTGGCGTAGTCCGTGAGTTTTCCGATTCGAAGCATGGTGACTCCCCGATTTCGAGGCCGCTTTGAAGTGGGACCATTTTAGTACGGATTCAATGCGCCAGAAAGCCGGACGACGGCCCTTTTGCTATTCTTCGCGGCCTTCCGGGTCCTCAATCGAGCTTGCTTGAGCGCCAATCTACGCCACGAATCGCCGGCGCCCGCCGGCGATGCTGTTATTGAAGTCCGCGATGTGCGTTATGCCATCGGCGGCCGCGTGATCTTCGACGGACTGGACATCACCGCGCGCCGCGGCCGCATCACCGCCTTCATGGGGCCCTCCGGGACCGGGAAGACCACGCTGCTGCGTCTGATCACGGGCCAGTCCTACGCCGAGCACGGCAGCGTCAAGGTGTTCGGCCAGGAAGTCTCGAAGATGTCGACGCGCGAGCTGTTCGACCTGCGCCGGCGCATGGGCATGTTGTTCCAGAACGGCGCACTGCTCACCGATCTCGACGTCTACGAGAACGTCGCGTTCCCTTTGCGCGCCCACACGAAGTTGCCGGAGTCGCTGGTGCGCCAGCTGGTGCTGACGAAGCTCCATGCCGTAGGTCTGCGCGGCGCCGCGCGCCTCATGCCCTCGGAGCTCTCGGGCGGCATGGCACGGCGTGTGGCCCTGGCACGGGCCATCGTCATGGACCCGGAGATCCTGATCTACGACGAACCGTTCGTGGGCCTCGACCCGATCTCCATGGGAGTCATCTGCCGGTTGATCAAGCAGATGAACGAAGCGCTGGGTATCACCAGCATCGTGGTCTCGCACGACGTGCAGGAGCTCGCCAGCATCGCGCACGACAGTTTCCTGCTGTCGGGCGGGCGCGTGGTGGCCTCGGGCACTCCCGAGGAATTGAACCGCAGCGACATCCCCGAAGTGCGCCAGTTCATGGGCGGACTCGCCGATGGACCGGTCGCGTTCCACTACCCGGCGCCTGACTACAGTGCCGAGCTGCTGGAAGAAGAGGCCGTGAAATGAGCACCGCCGTGGACTCTCTACCGGTGGTGGCATTGCGGCGCATCGGCTCGATGACGCTGTTCCTGGGCCAGGTGCTGGCGCGCATCGGTCCGTCGTTCACGCGGCCCGCGCTCATCGTGCGCCAGATCTATAACGCCGGCGCCCGCTCGCTGGTGATCATCATGCTCTCGGGCATGTTCGTCGGCATGGTGCTCGGCCTGCTGGGCTTCGACGTGTTCCAGCGTTTCGGCTCCGAGGACTACGTCGGCGTGCTGGCCGCGCTGGGCAACCTGAAGGTCCTCGGCCCCGTGCTCACGGCGCTGTTGTTCGCGGGCCGTGCCGGCACCTCGCTGACGTCCGAGATCGGCCTCATGAAGTCCACCGAGCAGCTCACGGCCATGCAGATGATGGCCATCGACCCGGTGCGTTACGTGGTGGTGCCGCGGTTCCTGGGCGGCTTCGTCGCCATGCCGCTGCTCACGGCGACGTTCACGTTGATAGCCCTCTACGGCGCGCAGCTCATCGGCGTGCAGCAGATGGGCGTCGATGCCGGCGCCTACTGGTCGCAGACGCAGAATGCCGTCGACCTGCACGACGTGTGGGAAGGCGTGGTCAAGAGCCTGGTATTCGGCGTCGCGGTCAGCCTGGTGGCGGTGTACGAGGGCTACCACGCCGAGCCCACGCCGGAAGGCGTAGGCCTGGCCACCACGCGTACGGTGGTGATCTCCTCGGTACTCGTGCTGCTGTTGAACTACCTGCTCACCGCGGCGTTCCTAACTACGAAGTGATCGGCAAGCCATGAAAAACAATCGCTCCCTCGAGATCGGCACGGGCCTGTTCGTCCTGCTCGGCTTTGCCGCGCTGGCGTTCCTCACCACCCAGCTGCCCGGCACCTCGCTGAAACTCGGCGGCGGCCCGCCCACCTACCAGGTCACGGCGAAGTTCGACAACATCGGCGACCTCAAGGCCGGCTCTCCCGTGACCATGGCCGGCGTGACCATCGGCCGCGTCGAGTCCATCAGATTCGATCCCAAGGACTACAAGGCGGCCGTTACTCTGCGTATCGAAAATCAGTACTCCGAGATACCGGACGACAGCGACGCCAGCATCCAGACGGCCGGCTTGTTGGGTGGCAAGTACATCGGTATCGGCCCTGGCGGCTCTGAAACCTTCCTCAAGGAAGGCGGTCAAATCGAGTTCACGCAGTCGGCGATCGTGCTCGAGAGCCTGGTCAACAAGTTCTTCGCCAACATGGCGGACAAGGGCGGCGACACGAAGAGCCAGCCGGCTGCACAGGAGCAGAAATAATGCGGTCATTGAAGGCGATGGTTCAGGTTGCATTCATCGGCGGTTTGTTAGTCGCGGGTGCCGCTTTCGCGGCGGATCCGGCTGCCAGCACCACGAACGGCAAGGCGGCGCCCACGCAGGTGGACACCAGCGGCCCCTCGCAGCTCATCGAGAGCGCGGCCAACATCCTGCTGGCGGACGTCGACAAGAATCGCGCGGTGTACGCGAAGGACCTCACCGGCCTCTACAAGGTGGTCGAGGACACGCTGCTGCCCAACTTCGACACGCCATACGCGGCGCAGCTGGTACTCGGCCAGCACTGGCGCGGCGCCACGCCGGAGCAGCGCAAGCGCTTCGTCGATGCGTTCTACAAGCGCCTGCTCTACAACTACGGCGGCCAGATGGTGAATTTCACGGCCGACCGCCTCAAGGTCTACCCGACCAAGGTCGCGCCCGAAGACACCAAGGCCACGGTGCGAACCGAGATCAAGCGCTCGAACGGCACCAAGGTCGCGGTCAACTACTCCATGCGCAAGGTCAACGGCGCGTGGAAGGCCTGGGACGTGGTCATCGACGGCATCAGCTACGTGAAGAGTTACCGGGAGGACTATGGCACCGAGGTCGCACAAAAGGGTCTGGAGGCCGTGATCGCGCGCCTCGAAGCGGACGCGCAGGCCGCGCTTGCCGCCAAGGGCAAGACCACCTGACGATGAAAGCGGAGGCCGAACAACAGCGCGCGCGCGTCAGCATCAGCGAGCCCACCTCGGGTCGCGTGGTGGTGACGGGCGAGCTCACGTTCGGAACGGCGCGCGAGGCGCGCCAGGTCGGCGTGCTGGTGCTCGAGAGCTCGCGCGCGGATCGGATCGTGGTCGACTGCGCGGCGGTCACGCGGGCAGACAGCGCGGGCCTGGCCGTGTTGCTCGACTGGCTGGCCTGGGGACGACGTCGCGCGCGTCCGCTGTC
>DATEII010000074.1:0-17322 GCA_035279135.1 Steroidobacteraceae bacterium | reverse complement strand
AGGGAGACCACCGGCGGCCGTGCGCGGAAGCGCGCGGCCGCCGATATCAAGGAGTAGATCATGAAACATCGCACGCGCGGCCTGCTCATGGCAGCCGTCATCGTGGCGCTCGGCGCCACGGCATTCTCGACCACGGCACTGGCGCAAACGCCCGCCTGCCAGGTCACTTACACCAAGAGTTGGGAGGGCGGCAATGGCTTCGGCGCCAACCTCGTCATCACCAACAACGGCCCGGCCATCACCAATGGCTGGACGCTGCTCTTCAGCTTTCCCAACGGACAGCGGCTTCAGAATGGCTGGCCCGTGGCATTCAGCCAGCCCGCCAACAGCGCGCAGGTGACGGTCGCCAGCAATGCCGACTGGAACAAGAGCATCGGCAGCGGCGCCAGCTTCTCGGCCGGATTCAACGGCACGTTCTCCGGCACCAACAACGCGCCGACCTCGTTCACGCTGAACGGCACCACCTGCAATAGCGGAACGCCGCCGCCGCAGAACACGCCGCCGACGGTGAGTCTCACCAGCCCCACCAGCGGCCAGCAGTTCAACCAGGGTGCGGCCGTGAACCTTTCGGCCAATGCCAGCGACAACAGCGGCGTGAGTCGTGTCGAGTTCCGCATCGACGGTGCGCTGGTATCCACGGATACCACGTCGCCCTACAGCTTCAGCACGTCGTCGCTGAGCGTCGGCAGCCACACCGCGCAGGCCACGGCCTTCGACAATGCGAACCCTCCGTTGTCGACCTCGACTGCGGCGATTCCGTTCAGCATCGTGCCAGTGTCCTCGACGCCGTCGATCGTCGCCAACCCGAGCACGGTGAGCATCGCCGGCAGTGCCAGCGCCAGCACCACGGGCACGACCAACGTGCGGTTGTCGGCGGCACCGACGGGTACGGTGGCCGTCACGCTGACGCGCAGCGGCAGCACGGCCATCACCTCGAGTCCGGGCACCATCAACTTCACGAGCAGCAACTGGCAGGCGGGCGTCACGGTGACGTTCACGGCGGCGGCTGGCACCACCGCGGCCACCGCGACCTTCGCCGCCGCGGCGACCAACTACACCGGCACCTCGATCACGGTGAATCGCACCGCGCCGAATACCAATCCACCGGGCCGGGTCGACAACCCCTACGTCGGCGCCACCGGTTACAACAACTCGATCTGGCGTGCGAACGCGGTGGCGGGTGGCGGCAGCGCGATCGCGAACCAGCCGACGGGCGTCTGGCTCGATCGCATCTCCGCGATCGCAGGCAATAACTCCGGCACCACCGGTGCGTTCGGCCTCGTCGATCACCTCAACGCGGCGGTGACGCAAGACCAGCAGAACGGCTCATCGGCGCTGGTGTTCCAGCTGGTGATCTACGATCTGCCGGGCCGCGACTGCGCGGCGCTGGCCAGCAACGGCGAGCTCGGTCCCACCGAGATCGGTCGCTACCGCACGGAGTACATCGATCCGATTGCCGCGATCCTGGCGCGGCCCGAGTATGCGGCGCTGCGCATCGTGACCATCATCGAGATCGATTCGCTGCCGAACCTCGTGACCAACACCACGGATCGCGCCACCGGCACCCCGCAGTGTGATGTCATGAAGGCGAATGGCAACTACGTGACCGGCGTGGGCTACGCGCTCGCCAAGCTTGGCGCGATCCCGAACGTCTACAACTACATCGATGCGGGCCACCACGGCTGGCTCGGGTGGGACACGAACTTCCTGCCCTCGGTGCAGATGATGCTGCAGGCTGCTAATGCCTCGGGATCGACGGTGGCCAATGTCGTGGGGTTCATCACCAACACGGCCAACACCTCGGCGTTGCAGGAGCCGTACATCACCGTGGACAACACCACGCGGCCGTCGCGCTGGATCGACTGGAACCAGTTCAACGACGAGCTGACCTATGCGCAGGCCTTCCGCAATGCCGCCGTGTCCGCGGGCTTCGCCTCGAACATCGGCATGCTGATCGACACCTCGCGCAATGGCTGGGGCGGATCGGCGCGGCCGACGGGCCCATCGACACTCGCGGATCTCAATGCGCGCATCGACGCGTCACGCGTCGATCGACGCATCCACAAGGGCAACTGGTGCAATCCGTCCGGCGCCGGGCTCGGCGAGCGGCCCCGCGCGGCCCCGGCCGCGGGCATCGATGCGTACGTGTGGATCAAGCCGCCCGGTGAATCCGACGGCTCGAGCACCGCGATCCCCAACGACGAGGGCAAGGGCTTCGATCGCATGTGTGATCCGACCTATGGGGGCAATGCGCGCAACAACAACAACATGACGGGCGCGCTGCCCAACGCGCCGCTGTCCGGCCACTGGTTCCAGGCGCAATTCACGCAGTTGCTGCAGAACGCCTATCCACCGTTGTGAGCAGGCAGCTGTGAAGGGGTAGAGGGGGACAGGAAGTCAGGGCACGCGATCGGTATCCCTCCCACCGGTCGCGTGCCCGGGGCAGGAGCCTGGCAAGGAGCCCCGCTTCGCAAGAAGCGGGGCTTCTTTATTTACAAATTTGCGTTCGCCACCGGGCCGGAACCTGCATGGGGGAGCGCGGTCCATTCCCCCTGCGGCCCGGCGCCCCGCCGCCATGACAGAATCCCGCCGCAATAAATGGTCCGCGCGGCGGGTCTTTATGGGCATACACGGAGATTTCATGCGCAAGACACTGCTCGCATCCCTGCTGATACTCGCTGGCTGCGCTGGCGCCGGCGAACAGGCCGTGAAGGTGCCGCTGCCGGCACTGGATCCGCCTGCGTCCACGCAGGGGCTCAAGACCGCGGTGGTGGCCGGCGGCTGCTTCTGGGGCGTGCAGGGTGTTTATCAACATCTCAAGGGCGTGAAGAACGTGTTGTCCGGTTATGCGGGCGGCGCGAGCAACACGGCCGAATACGAACGCGTGAGCGGCGGAGATACCGGCCATGCCGAGTCCGTGCAGATCGTCTACGACCCTGCGCAGGTGAGCTACGGCCAGATCCTGCAGGTGTTCTTCTCCGTGGCGCACGATCCCACCCAGCTGAACCGCCAGGGCCCTGATGTGGGCACGCAATATCGCTCGGCGATCTTCTACGCCGACGACGCGCAGAAGCAGGTGGCCGAGGCCTACATCGCGCAGCTCGACGGCGCGAAGGTGTTCCCGCGCCGCATCGTCACGCGTGTCGATCCGCTCGAGGGCTTCTACGCGGCCGAGGCCTATCACCAGGACTATCTACTGAACCATCCCGGGCAGCCTTACATCGTTATCAACGATCTGCCCAAGGTGCGCAACTTCGAGCGGGTGTTGCCGCAGCTGTACACCGCGAAGCCGGTCACCGTGGCGGGCGCCGGGCGCCGCGCGCTGGTGCCTGAATCGCTGAATCCCAGCGATCCCCCGGCGCAGAACCAGGCCATGGCCGCGAAGCCCACCACCGATGCGCCGTCCAACGCGATGATGTCCGCGAACGTGTCCACGGGCGCGCCGAAGGTGGAAGGCGACATGCCAGAGCTCGCCGGCGCCACGGACTGGCTGAATTCCAAACCACTGACGCGCGCCTCGCTGCGCGGCAAGGTGGTGGTGCTGGATTTCTGGACCTACTCCTGCATCAACTGCCTGCGCGCGTTGCCGTACGTGAATGCCTGGTACCAGCACTACAAGGATTCCGGCCTCGTGATCATCGGCGTGCATTCGCCCGAGTTCGAATTCGAGAAGAGCACGGCCAACGTGCGCGAGGCGGTGCAGAAGTTCGACATCCAGTACCCGGTGGCCGTCGACAGCAACATGGCGTTGTGGAAGGCATTCAACAACCGCTTCTGGCCGGCACATTACTTCGTCGACGCGCAGGGCCGCATCCGCGGCCATCACTTCGGCGAAGGCAAGTACGCGCGCTCCGAGCGCACCATCCGCCAGCTGCTCGTGGAGGCGGGCGCGAAGAACCTGCCGGATCCGCTCGATGATGCGGCGGGACAGGGCGTCTCGGCGGCGTCGGACGCCGCGAACGTGTCCTCGCCCGAGACCTACCTGGGTTTCGCGCGCGCCGAAAATTTCTCCTCGCCGGGTTCGTTCGCGCGCGACGCCGTCAAGACCTACGAGCCGCCCGCGAAGCTTTCGCTGAACCAGTGGGCGCTGGCTGGAAAATGGAAGGTGAGCGCTGAGAAGGCCACGCTCACGGCGCCGCCGGGGCGCGTGGTGTTCCGCTTCCGCGCGCGCGACCTGCACCTGGTGCTCGGTCCCGGTGCGGAGCGCAAGCCGGTGCGTTTCCGCGTGCTGCTCGACGGCAAGCCACCCGGCGCCGACCACGGCATGGATACGGATGAAGCCGGCAATGGCACCGTGCGCGAGCAGCGGCTGTACCAGCTGATCCGCCAGAAAGGCGCCGTCGGCGAACATGAATTCACCATCGAGTTCCTCGACGGGCACGTCGAGGCTTATTCGTTCACGTTTGGTTAGGAGTCCGGATGAATCCGCACAGCCGTCGCACCTTCCTGCTGGGCACAGTCGCGTTGGCGGGGTGCGCCCGGTCCTCCGATAAACAGGCGCCGGGCAAGTCGTCACCGCCGCCTGCCGACGTGACCATCGAGGATTTCTCCGCCGCCGGCGTGAGCCTCGGAAAGAAGACGGTGCCGCGCGTGGTCCATGGCGATGACGAGTGGCGCAAGCTGCTGCCCGCCGAGTCGTACGTGGTCACGCGGCGCGAAGGCACGGAGCGTCCGTACTCGGGCAAATACAACGACAACCACGCTGACGGACTGTATCGCTGCATCTGCTGCGGCACCGCGCTGTTCGATTCGCGCGCCAAGTTCGAGTCCGGGACCGGTTGGCCCAGCTTCTGGCAGCCGATCTCGAATGCCAACGTCAACGAGAGCGCCGACAACGCGCTCGGCATGATGCGTACCGCGGTGGAGTGCCGTCGTTGCGACGCGCATCTCGGCCACGTGTTCGACGACGGCCCCGATCCCACCGGGTTGCGTTACTGCATGAACTCGGTGGCGCTGAAGTTCGTCGCGCGGACCTAGTGCGTGGATGCCGGCCGGGCCGGCAACGCGTACGACAGGAGCACGCCACCACCGGAGCCACCGCGTTCCTTGCCGCCGCTCGCGAAGATCGCCACGTACTGCCGCCCGTCGACCTGGTAGGTGATCGGCGTGGCATCGGCGGAGAACGGCAGCGCGGCCTCCCACAGTAGTTTGCCGTCGAGCTTGTCGAATGCGCGGAACTTGCGGTCGTGGATGCTGGCACCGATGAACAGCAGTCCGCCGGAAGTGACCAGCGGTCCACCATAGTTCTCGCTGCCCGTGTCCTTCATGCCCCTGGCCGCGAGCTCCGGAAATTCGCCGAACGGTATGCGCCACGCGTATTCGCCACTGCGCAGGTCGATGGCATTGAGCGTGCCCCAGGGCATTCCGATCGCCGGGTAACCTGCCGGGTCCAGCCAGCGTCGATAACCCGTGAAACGGTAGGGCTGGTTGGCGGCCGAAGTATCGGGTGTGCCGACGGGACGGTCTTCGCCGTGGTCGAGGAACGCGGCGATGGCCTGGATGGCTTCATCCTGCAGCGTGGGGAATGCCGGCATGCGGCCGCCGCCCTTGCGCACGCGCTCACGGAACTGGTCCATGTTCATGCGCGCATGCCATTCGACCACGGACGGGAACTGCGGCGGCGAGCCGCGCCCGGCGTCCCCGTGGCAGGCGGCGCATTCGCGCAGGTAGATGGACTTCGCGGTGCTGCGGCCCACGTCGTTGGGTGCGAGCGAACCCACCCACGACATCTCGTTGGCGTTGATGTACAGCAACCCGGTGTCGGGATCGAATGCCGGGCCGCCCCATTCGGCACCGCCATCGAAGCCCGGGTAGATAGTCGTGTCGATGCCGACGGTCAGCGGCTTGAACGGGCCGTCGCTGCGCATCTTCGCGAACTCGGCGCGGGCCCAGCGATTGGCCTCGGGCGTGCGCGTGGTGAGGTCTTCCGCGGTCAGCCGCTGGCGTGCGTACGGCGCCGGCGTGCTGGGTCGCAGGTAGCTGTTGATCGTGACTTCGCCCGGGACATCGGTGGGTGGTGCGGGCACTTCCGCGATCGGGAACACCGGCCTGCCGGTGTCGCGCTCCAGCACGAAGACGAAGCCCTGCTTGGTGGTCTGCACCAGGGCATCGAGCGGTTTGCCGTCACGTTTCAGGGTCACCAGCGTGGGTGCGCTCGGAAGATCGCGATCGAGCACGTCGTGCTTCACGAACTGGAAATGCCAGCGCAGCTTGCCGGTGGAGGCCTCGATGGCCAGCAGGCAGTTGGCATAGAGATTGGCGCCTTCCCGATTGCCACCGTAGAAGTCCGATGCGGCGGACCCGGTGGGTACGTAGACCAGGCCACGTTTCGCGTCGAGCGTCATGCCCGACCAGCTGTTGGCGCCGCCGATGTACTGCCAGGCATCTTTGGGCCAGGTCTCGTAGCCGGGTTCGCCGGGCTGCGGGATGGTGTGAAAGGTCCAGCGCAACGCGCCGCTGCGCACGTCGTAGGCCCGCACGAATCCTGGCGAGGCGGGCAGTGCTTCGCTGACGCGGCCGCCCACGATCATGAGGTCGTGCCAGATCACGCCCGGGGTAGTCAGCCGCACTGACTGGCTCGCGGGATCGCGGCCGAGGTTCTCGCGCAGGTCGATCCGTCCCTGCTGGCCAAAGGAGGCGATCGGCTTGCCGGTGGTCGCGTCGAGCGCGTACACGAAGTTGTCGACCGCGGCGAACACGCGTGCATCCTTGCCGGCATGCCAGGCCATCAAGCCGCGATTGGCTCCCGTACCCGCGATGCCGGGATCGAAGGTCCACAGCAGTTTGCCGGCCGCCGCATCGAGCGCGATCGCCTTGTGCGTGGGCGTATAGGTGTACATGACGCGTCCCACGACGATGGGCTGCGTCTGCGTATCGCCTTTCTCGTGCGTGTCGTGGCTCCAGGCCAGCGCGAGCTGCCCGACGTTGCCGCGATTGATTTGCGCGAGCGACGAATGCCGCTGCTTGCTGGCGTCACCGCCGTAGGCGGGCCAGTCGACGTCGGCGGCGTGCAGGGATGCGGAGCCAACGAAGAACACCAGGCCGGCGCACAGCCGGCGCATCGATGAAGGCATCAGAGAAAGTCCCGGAACGAGGCCATGCGGCCCGTGAAGTGTGATTCGTGCCCGGCGATCCCGGCCACGAACTGGAAGTCCTCGAAGTCGAAGCCGGGTGCGACATCGCAGCCCACCAGCGACCACGCGCCGAGGCTGCGCGCCGCCTGCCATTCACCCGCGCGTGCCACCGCGATGGGTTCCTGCGCGGGACCCACGGGTGCGAGCACCCGGTGCTCGAGCTCGCGCGTGTCCGGCCGGTAGATCAGCAGCTCGAGTGCCGCGCCGTCGCCGTGATGCCAGACCTCGTCGGAGTTCACGACGTGCCAGCGGCTGTACTGCTGCTGTTCGAGCAGGAAGTAGATGGAGGTCAGCGCGGAGCGCGGGCCGCGCGGAGTCTGGATCATCATCGTGGAGCGGTGGATCTCCCGATACCACCCGCCTTCCGGGTGTGGCTCGAGTCCGAGTCGCGAAATCAGCTCGCTGGCTTTCGTGGGCATAGGCCGACGGAATCTACGGCAGATCGCCACTTGGGTCACGGGGGGAGGGGCGCCCAGACTGTCGGCGTGGATGCGAACAGGCGCTTCACGGCGCGCACCCGGATCCACGTTGGGGAGGCCGCCGATGCGCGGCCTCTCTTTTAACCATGACTCGCAGAAACAAGATCCTGGTCGGGCTCGGTGTTCTCGTGGTCGTGCTGGTGGCAGCCCGGCTCGCGCTGCCTTACGCCGTCAAGGATTACACCAATCGCAAGCTCGCGACGCTCGAATCCTACGAGGGCCACGTCGGCGACATCGACATCCACCTCTGGCGCGGCGCGTACAGCATCGACGACATCGTGATCGTGAAGAAAGGCGCCAAACGACCGGTGCCGTTCTTTCGCGCGCGACGCACGGATTTCTCCGTCGAGTGGCGCAGCCTGATGCGCGGCTCCGTGGTCGCGACCGCGGCGTTCGACAGCCCCGAGCTCAATCTCGTGCAGGCGAAGAGCGAAAAGGAGTCGCAGCTCGGTGACGAGGAAGACTGGCATGCCCTCGTCGAGCAGATGTTCCCGTTCCGGTTCAACACCGTGCAGGTTTCGAACGGCACCGTGAGATTTCTCGCGCCGGGTATCGAGACGAAGGATGCGATCACCGCCCGGAAGGTCAATGGCCACGTCTCGAACCTGACGAACGTCATCGAGACCGGCAAGGAAACCTTCGCCGACTTCCGTATCGAGGGCCAGGTTCTCGACGGCGCGCCCGCCTACGTGGCCGGCAGCATCGACGCCTTCGCCAGGCAGCCCACCTTCGACGTGAACATGGAGGTGAAGAAGGTGCAGCTGCCGCAGGTGAATCCCTGGCTGCGCGAGTACATCAAGGCGGACGCGGAGGCCGGCAGGTTCGAGTTGTACATGGAAATGGCCGCCGCCGACGGCAAGTTCAAAGGTTATGCCAAGCCCATCCTCGAGGACGTCGACATGTATCGCTCGGGTGAGCCCGAGAAAAATCCCTTGAAACGCGTGTGGGAAGGATTTCTGGACTTCGCGGCCAACGTGCTCGAGAACAAGGACGCGGACCAGGTCGCGGCGCGTATTCCGTTCACCGGCACCATCGAGGATCCCAAGACCAACTTGTTCGCGACCATCGCCAGTGTATTGCGGAACGCGTTCGTGAGCGCCTTCGCGCGCTCGCTCGAAGGTTCGATCACGCTGCGCGACGTGAAGAAGAACCTGCAGGGCATCGATCCGAACCAGGAGTCCGGCGAGAAAGGCGACAAGAAGAAGGACGAGAAGAAGGACGAGAAAAAGGACAAGAAGGCTGACGACAAGCGGGATACCGGGCCCGCGGGCAAGAGTTAGAGCCCTTCCTCGATCCGTTCCCGCATGTAGTCGAAGAAGGGGTTGCAGGACGCGCGCACCAGCGTGTCCGCGCCGTTGATCAGCGTGCCGCGTTCGGCGCGCGGTGCCTGGCTGCCGAGGTGCACACCGTAATCCTCGTCATCGGGATCGGTGCCGTACAGCGAATCGCTCGGCGGAAAGGGCAGCGCCACATGGGACAACGAGAAGAAGCTCGGCGGATAGGGCAGCCCGAGGCGGCGTACGACGCCCGAGGACGTGCCCGGCAGTCTCGAGGTTTCGGAGACCGAGTTGTCGCCGGGTACATTCCCGATCACGGTGATGCGGTAACGTTGTGCGCCCGACGGCAGCATCTGTTCGAGCCGCCCCTGGGCGCCGGGTGAGAGCAGCAGGTCGAAGGGTGTCGCGCGGTTCACGTCGAACAACACGAGCTCGCTGCCGTTGTCCGGCACGCGCGCAAACAAGGTGCCCACCACCGCTTCGCCGGCCACGGTGGAATCCACCACCGACTGGAATGCGAGCACCGGCGGCAGTCTTGCGATGGTGCCGCGTTCCACGGCAGTTCGCAGGGCGCCGTCGATCTGCTGGGTGAGCTCGTACGACTGGCGCGCGGCGTTCACGGGAAACGAGTTGTACTTGAATGGATTGAATTCGGGCACGATGTCGAGCCACGCCGTCTTGGAGAACCGGGGCAACAAGGCTGGCCATCCAGCGATGCCCGCATACCGCGCAAAGCGCGTGAGCCCGATCATCGGCGAGACCAGCACCACGCGCGCCGGTACATCGAGCTTCGACCCGGAAACCGCGTCCAACGTGTACTGCAGCGCCAGCGCGCCGCCGTTTGAATATCCGACCACGTGGATCGGCTTGCCCGCACCTGCGACGCGGCGCGCCTCGCGCATGGCGAGCCGCGTGGCCGCGCGCCAGTCTTGCCAGTGCGCACGCGTGAGGCCCGCGGGCACGGTTCCGTGGCCGGGGAGGCGCAGCCCGATCGCGGCGTAGCCGCGGCTGACATAAGCCAGCGCCACGTGCCGCAGTGAATACGGCGAATCCGACAGGCCATGCAACAGCACTACCGCCCCCACCGGGGCTGCGGCGGGCAGCAGCTCGTAGGAGCGGTTCCAGTCCTGCGCGAAGCGCGCGGAATACAGCGGGCTGCCGTCGAAGTAGCGGTTGGCCGCGACCCGGTCCGCCGCCTCGAGCGATTCGGCCATGTGCGCGCGCATGTCTTTCATGAGCGTGTCTTCACGCGCCAGCCACGCGGCCCAATCGAACTCGTCGATCTCGTCGGCATCCGCTTCGGGCGGCGCCCAGGTATGCCAGGGCTTGAGATCGGGCTGCCGCTCGCTCTGCAGGATGCGCAACCCCAGGACCAGCGCCAGCAGGGATGCCGCGACGGCGACGATGCGCCAGGTCCAGTTGCCGATCGTGCTCGTTCTCATAAAATGCCCCACCCCCGCTCCCGGAGAGATCATGACCAGGACCATGCTGCAGGCCAAGCTTCACCGCGTGAAGCTCACACAGGCGATCCTCGACTACGAAGGATCCTGCGGCATCGACGAAGCGCTGCTCGAAGCCTCCGGCATCCTGCCGAACCAGTACATCGAGATCTACAACATCGCCAATGGCGCGCGCTTTTCGACCTATGCGATCCGCGCGCCCCGGAACTCCGGCGAGATCTCGCTGAATGGCGCCGCCGCCCGTCTCGGCAGCGTCGGCGACCTGCTGATCATCTGCGCCTACTCGGGTTACGACGAAGCCGAGGTCGCGCGCCACCGCCCGGTCGTGGTGCTCGTCGACGAGCACAACCGCCCGAGGAGTGCGTGACGCGGTATCCCGGCATTCCGGACGTGCGTGACGGGCTCACGCACGAGGAGCGCGTGGTATTGAACGTGCTGCACCAGGCCCAGCGGGAGCGCGGTGGCCGCAACGTGCCGACGGCCATGTTGTGGGGCAGAGTGTGCGAGCACTTCTACATCAGCCCCGGCGATCTCTCGGCGATGCTGGCGCGCCTCGGCGCGCGCCGTGACTGAGAAGCCGACCCCTAACGGGGGGGGTCGGGGCCGGCCTCTCGGTGCCGACGGTAGTTAGCCGCTGGTACCCGTGGCGGGCGCGCCGGCGGCAGGCGCACCGGGGAATTGCTTGTAGATCTCGGTGACCACCAGGTTGACCGCGCCGCGTGGATCCTTCATGACCTTGTCGGTGAGCTTGCCTTCGGCCACGCCTTCCCACACCAGCTGCTTCTGGCGCGCGTCGACCACGTCGATGTTGGCGGTGCCCACCTTGTAGTGCACGGTCTCGACATCCGAAGTGCCCCAACCGCCGTACATGCCGCCGCGATAACCGTAGTAGCCCACGCCGTAGCTCATCGACGGCGTGCTGCGGATGTCGGTCTGGTCCTTGGCATTGACGTGGAAGTTGACCCACAGGTCGGCGTCACCACCTTCCACGAACTGGTAGCCGCGCGCATTCATCTCGCGTTGCACGGCCTCCTTGAAGTAGCCGGTGAGTGGTGTCTGCACGTCACCGCGATCGGTGCCGAGCCGGGCCGGGAAGGTGTACGTCTTGTACGACTGCAGGTTGGCACCCGGCGCGGTGTTGGCGCGGATCTTGGGGCCCGTTGCGCAGGCCGACAGCACCAGTGCCGTGGCCAGCAGCGCAATGATGTTCTTCATGGTTCCACTCCCGTTGTGAATCAGGACTCGCGTGTCCACGAGTCGTCGGGCGCGAAGCCCTGGATTTCCTGTTGTGCCTTCTCGGTATCGACACCCAGGTTCTTGTGATAGATCGCGCCGTCCTGGCTCACGACGAAGGTCATGATGCCGCTGGCACCGTACTCGGCCGGGTACGCGAGGATGGCGAACTCCTTCTTCGGATCCTTCACGTTGAGGCGGCGGAAGTAATAGCCGCGATAGGGCGCAGGCTGCGCGCCACCGGGCGAGTAGCCCTGCGCCTCGGCCCACGCGATCAGCGGACCCGCGGGGCTTTCGGGTTCACCCGCCTTGGTTTCCCAGTACAGGCCGTCCTGCTTGCCGGGCTCGCTGCGCAGCTTGGTGGCGAACGCGCCGAACCTGGCGGAGTACTCCTGCTGCGCGGCGACCACCCCCTTGAGCACGCCGAGCACGCCGAGCTCGTTGCGGCCGACGCGGCGCAGGACCAGTTCCCGCACGCCGGTCCTGGTGTCGAACTTCCAGGCATCGCCATCCTTGACGATGGGCAGCGGCAGCGGCCAGCGGCCGGCGCCCACTTCGAGGATGTAGGCATCCGGGCCGGCCGGCACCAGTACGCGCACGCTGTCATACGCCTGCACGAACGAGCGGCGCTCGGTGCCGCCCTCGACCGTGTCGCCGGGGTTCAGCAGCGGCGCCGATTCGGGGCCGAGAATGGTGGCGAGCGCGGGCTTGTCACCCTTGCGCACGGCCTCGGCGAAATCCTGCGCGGCTGCGCCGGGCGATTCGAAGGTCGAGCGCGGCGCGCCGCGGCCTTCCTGTTGCCCGCAACCGATGCAGACCAACGTGCCGGCGATCGCCAGCGAAAATGCATGGACCGAGACTTTCATCCGCCGCTCCCGGGTTGGCTCGCCGGTGTCTGCTCACCGGCGCTCTCGTGACCGCGCTTGCTGGCCGCGCGTTCAGCCTCGCCACTGTCCACGTGACTGAAAGCACTCTGGTCGGCCTCGGTGCTGGCCGCGGGCTGCTCGCCCTGGTTGCGGCCGCGATCCTCGGTCACCGGCGCGCTGGCGACCGGCGCCGGCTCCGCGGTCTGCGGTGCCGCGGGACGGTCGTCGTGCGCCGGCTTGCAGGCGGTGAACGCGCAGGCGAGCAGGAGAGGGGCTGCGGTCCGGCCGAGCCGGCTGAGGTGGGTGGCTATCATGGCAGCCACACTAGCTAGCGGGCCGGCCGCTTCCTATCGCCCTTAAGTCCGATGGTTGGCGGTGGCCCGCGCTATCGATTCGTTGATGGAGCGCACCAGCACGTCGCCGCGCAGCGGCTTGCGCAGGTAGTTAGCGGCGCCGTCCGACAGCGACTGCTGTTGCGTGACGACGTCGTCGTGCGCGGTGATCAGGATCACGGGCAGGTTGATCTGCATGCTGATCAGCCGGCGCTGCACGTCGCGGCCCGTGAGGCCCGGCATCTGCAGGTCGAGCACCACGCAGTCCGGGCGGAACTTGTCCAGCGACTCGAGAAACGCCTCGCCGCTCGCGAACGCTTCGGCATCCATGTTCGCGGCGCGCAACAGGCGGATCAACGCCCGGCGTACGGACTCTTCGTCGTCGACCACGGCGACAAATGAACGGCGATTCTCCATGCCCCGCCAGTAGGCGCGGTGCTGCGCGTGCTGAGTAGTGGACATGAGTCCTATAAGGGACGCGAAGCGTCGCGCGCCTGTGTGGCGAGGGTCACGAGCTCGGCCACCGAGCGCACGCGCATCTTGAACATCACCCGTCCGCGATGGACCTTGACCGTCTTCTCGGCGGCACCGAGTTGCGCGGCGATTTGTTTGTTCATCTTGCCGGCGACCACGAGGTCGAAGACCTGGCGCTCGCGCGCGGTCAGCGCGGCCAGGCGCGACTGGATCGCCGCCCGGGTGGCGCGTTTCTGCCGGGTCGAGTTGTCGCGTTCCTGGGCTTCGCGCACGGCCGCGGCCAGCTCCGAGAGCCGCACCGGCTTGGGCAGGAAGGTCACGGCACCGGCGCGCATGGCCTGCACGCTCATGCGTACGTTGCCGTTGCCGGTCACGAAGACGATGGGCAGGTTGCGATCGCTGGCCGAGAGCAGCTGTTGCAGCTGCAGACCGTCGGTGCCGGGCATCGCGACGTCGGCGACCAGGCAACCCGGCTTCTCGGGGTCGTAGTCCGCGAGGAATGCGTCCGCGGAAGCCCAGCTCATGACGTGGAATCCCTCGGCATTGAGCGCGCGCGTGAGCGCGCTGCGCACCGAGGCGTCGTCGTCGACCAGGTAGACGGTCGGTGTCGGGTCGCTGTCGTTCATGGCTGACCTCCGGCAATGGGAACCTTGATGTGGAAAATGGCTCCGCCCTCGGGCGCGTTCTCGGCCCACAGCACGCCATGGTGGGCTTCGGCGACCGAGCGGCAGATCGCGAGGCCGAGTCCGAGCCCATGAGACTTGGTGGTGACGAAAGGCTGGAAAATCCGTTCGTTGTCCCCCGGCGCGATGCCGGTGCCGTTGTCCCGCACCGTGATCTCGACGGCCTCGGAGGCCGGCAGGAAGCGGGTAGTGAGGACCGCCTGACGGCGCGGCAGCGGCGTCGCGACCATGGCTTCGCAGGCATTCATGAGCAGGTTCAGCACCACCTGCTGCATCTGGACCCGATCCGCGAGCACGGTGGGTACCGCCGGATCGAGGTGCAGCGTGGCCACCACGTTGCGCGTGACGAACTCGCTGTGCGTGAGCTCGAGCGACTCGCGCACCACGTCGTTGAGCTCGACCGGTGCGTATTGCGCGTCGCCTTTGCCGAGCAATGCGCGCAGTCGCTGGATGACCTGCGCGGCGCGTTCGTCGTCCTGCACGATGTCCTGCAGGATCTCGCTGAGCTCCGCGGTGTTTTCGCCGCCCTTCTTGAGGATGCTGAGCGCGGCCTCGGCATTGCCGAGGATCGAGGTGAGCGGCTGCTTGAGCTCGTGCGCGAATGCGCCCGACAGCTGGCCCAGGACCGCTGCGCGTGACAGGTGCGTGAGCTGCTGGCGCTGGTTGCGCGCATCGGCCTCGGCGCGTTTGCGGGCGGTGACCTCGGTACGCGTGATCACGGCGCCGCCTTCCGGGCGGCGCAGCCGTTCGAAGCAGACCTCGAACCAGCCAGGATCGCCGGCGCCTTCGCGGCACTCGAGCAGGCGCCGGTCCTCGGTGCCGTTGAGTATCGCGCGCAATGCGCCGAGATGGTCGCTGGCGGTGCGGTCGCCCTGCTCGGCGGCCCGCGCGCAGCACTGTAGATAGTTCTCGCCCGCGAGCACGCGATCGAAGCGCGAAACGGGCGCGCAGTCGGCGGCGTGCCTCCAGGAGTCGTTGATCTCGAGCACGGAACCGCGGCTGTCGACCACCGCGATCTGGTCGTGCAGCGAAGTGAGTACGGCGGCGTGCAGGTTTTCGACGCGTTGCCGGCGTGCTTCGGCGCGGCGGAACGCGGAGAGGTCCAGCGCATAGATCACGCCGCCTTCGTCCGGGGGGAAGCGTGCATGGCCCAGGATCACGGGTACACGTCGCCCGTCGCGAAGGGCGAGCTCGAGTTCGGCGTTGTCGAATTGTCCCAGCAGGTCCCCGTTGTCCGGGACCGATTCGGTCTCGCGAGCCAGTGGTTTGCTGAAGGTGGCGAGATCATCGAAGCGCAGCTTGCCGCTCTGGATGTCGTCCCCGCTGAAGCCGGTGAGGCGCAGGAATGCTTCGTTGGCTTCACTGATGCGCAAGTCGTCGCGCCAGATGGCCGTGGGAATGATGTTGTTCTCGAAGATGCTGCGAAAGCGCGCCTTGCTGACGGAGAGCGCGCGGCCGGCGTGGCGCCACTCGTCGAGCAACGCGGCAGACGTCAGGAAGATGATGCTCATGACCACGTGGAAAGCGACGAGCGAGAGCGCATTTTCCACCGGGTTGACGCCCGTGATCGGGCCATAGCCGTTGACCATCGCGAGCATCGACACGGTGCCAGCCGCGAGACAGGAAGCACAGGCGCCCGCGACGCCGAAGCGGACCGTGGCCCACGCGACCAGTGGCAGCGGCGCGTACAGCAACAGCGGCGTGCGCTCGGGACTCTCCAACGGAATGAAGAACAACAGTACGCAGATCGCGAGCACGGTGAGCGCCAGGGTCATGGCTTCGGCGGCGCGCTTCACCGAGATCGGCCGCTGGCCGCTGCGCAGCCGGTCCGCGCAATGCACGATGAGCGGCACCAGCGTCACCACGGCGAATGTATTGGTGACGGTGCGCGCCACCACCGTGAGCCACAGTTCGCCGGGGATGCCAAACAACTTGAAAGACGCGGCCATCACGACGCTCGTCAGTGCCGGCGCGAGCAGACCGCCGAACAACACCAGCGTGAACGCGTTGCGCACGCGATCGAAGCGCTGCGGTGCGCGCGACATCGCGGCGACCGACAATGCGCCCAGCATCGAGAGGCCCACGTTGGCGCCGTACTGGATCACGACCTGGGCAAACGGCACTTGCCCCAGTTGCGCGAAAAGATGGAAGGGCAGGATGCCCGCGAGGTACATCCACCAGTGTTCGCGCGGCGTGAGCAGCAGCGCACCCATGACGAGCGCGTTCGGCGCCCACAACACGGACACGGGTGCCGAAGGAAATGCCAGGGCCTCGCCGAGCCGCGCGGAGATGAAGTAGGCAGCGCCGACGGCCAGCGGCAGCGTCCAGTTCTTAAATATCGGGAGCATCGGCACTCACTGAGCACTGGACTTCGATGCCGAGAGCACGCGCTTCCGGTCGGCCGAACTTCCGCCGGACGACTCGCTGGTCAGACATTGTTAGGCCTCCCCTGGTCCATACGGCATGTTCTCCCACATACCGGTTGCAAAAGTCCTTACGCATGTTCTCCCGGACGGGCATTGTTCCTCTGCGCCCTTACAGGTTCGTTTCGCAACGGCGCCATTAAGCGCCAAGTTTCACGCCCTTGCAAAGTCCCTTCAGTCACTTGGGCCCGATGGGACCTAGGTCCGATTCGACTAGTTAGCGGCCGATTCGATACTGCCGGCCTGCTACCGGACCCCGAGTTAGGCGATTCCCTAAGGTGCGCGTTTCGAGGCGCCCCGGTGCCGCTACACGAAGGCGTTTCGGCCCACGCGGCAATGCCCCCGACCAGGAGACCCCCGTGAAAACGACTGCCTATTCGCTTTTCAGTGCAATTTTCTTGACGGTCGCCGCAGCCCATGGTGGGGCTGAGACCGCTACCAAGCCGAAGGCGGCCGCGCCCGAACAACCTTCGATGCAGCGCGAGGCGCTCGAGGAGACGCACGCCACCGTGGTGTCGGCCGATCCGGCCACGCGGATCATCACGCTCAAGGGTGAAGACGGCCGCACGGGCGCGTTCACCGCCGGCCCCGAGGTCAAGAACTTCGCGCGGATCCATGCCGGTGACAAAGTGGTGGTGAGTTATTACCGCGGCATCGCAGCGCAAGTGTTGCCGCCGGGCTCGGCGGCGTCCAAGGAAGTCAATCAGTTGGACCTCGGGGTCACGGCGCAACCGGGTGCGAAGCCGGGGGCGGGTGTGGGCAGTGCGATCCGCGGCACGGTCGTCGTGCAGACCATCGACACCAAGACGAATACCCTCACGGTTCTGAAGCCGGATGGCGCGTCGCGCACGATCCCGATCGAAAGTGACGAAGGCCGCGCGTTCATCAAGAAGCTCAAGAAGGGCGACAAGGTGGACGTGGTGTACGCGGAAGCGCTGGCCGTGGAAGTCCGCCCGCAAACC
>DATEII010000073.1:0-15813 GCA_035279135.1 Steroidobacteraceae bacterium | reverse complement strand
CGCGAACGCGAAGGCCACGCCTTCGAGCACGGCCTGGCCGATGGCTGCGGCGTCCGAATCGTGGTTGAGCCCGAACAACACGCCGCGCGCCGCGGGGTCGTTGTGCGGGGTGCGCTCGCCCGAGAGGTACGGCAGGAAGATTTCGGGCCAATCGAGACGGGCGCGTTTCTCGACTTTCGAGAGCAGCTCGGCCGCGTCCTTGGTGCCCGTGAGCTTGACGGCCCAGTCGACGCAGGAGGCCGCCGACAACATCACGCTCATCTGGTGCCAGAGGTTCGGCAGGCAGTGGCAGAAGGCGTGCACCGCCTTGGCAGGGTTCGGCAGGAACTTCGGCGTCACGAGGAACAGCACGCCCGAGGTGCCGAGCGACAGGAACGCATCTCCGGGCGCGATGACACCGATGCCCGCGGCACCCGCGGCGTTATCGCCACCACCACCGGCCACCGGCACGCTGTCCATGCCCCAGTCCGCGGCGACCTCCTTGCGCAGGTTGCCGGTCTGGTCGGTGCCCTCCACCGAGCGGGGCATGTGTGATTCGTCGAGTCCCGTGGCGGCCAGCATCTCGGGCGACCAACGGCGCTTCGCCACGTCCAGCCACAGGGTGCCCGCATTGTCCGAGCAATCGCCGGCCTTCTCGCCCGTCATCAACAGGCGCACATAGTCCTTGGGCAGCAGCACGCAGCGCGTCTGCTTGAAGATGTCCGGTTCGTTCTCACGCACCCAGACCAGCTTGGGCGCGGTGAACCCGGGCATGGCGATGTTGCCGGTGATCTCGCGCGAGCGTGGCTCCGCCTTCTCGAGCGTGGCGCACTGCTTTTCACTGCGGCCGTCGTTCCAGAGGATGGCCGGGCGTAGCGGCTTGTCGTTCGCGTCGAGCAGCGTGGCGCCGTGCATCTGGCCCGAGAGGCCCACGGCCTTGACCGCGCGGCGCGTCGCGGCCGGCAGCGCCTTCACCGCGGTATTGGTGGCGCTCCACCAATCGGCGGGGTTCTGTTCGGACCAGCCGGCCTGGGGCCGGGAAACGTTCAGCGGCGCGGACGCCTGTTCGACCACCGTGTCCCTGTCATCGACGATGACGGCTTTGACACTGGACGTGCCGATATCGATGCCTAGATACATCCACCCTCTCTAGCCCTTGGCTGTATGGAAGAAACCGACCGCCGGTGGAATGCACCGACGGCCGGTTTTCATCGGCGCCCGGCAGTCCCCTCGAGCATCCGTCGCGGCCGCCAGGAAGGCCGCTGAATAGCGCCGGTAACGCTACCAGAAATGCCTGGCAGGGGCACTCTCCGTCATGACAAAACGCCCCGGCCTGGTCCTCAGCCCGTGCCGAGAACCTGCCCCAATCGATCAGCCGACTGGCGGGTCAGCATCCACTGCGGATATTCACTGGGCAGCGCCGAAGCCTCGGTGATCGCCCGGAGCTGCTCCGGAGACAACGCCAGGTCGGCGGCCGCGATGTTGTCGAGCAGCTGCTCCTGGTTCTTGGCCCCGATGATCACGGAGGTCACGTGCGGCTGCGCCAGCAACCAGGCCAAGGCCACCTGCGCGACCGACACCAGATGGTCGGCGGCGATGGGTCGCATCACGTCGAGCACGCGCCAGAGCCGTTCGCGCTCCACGGGCGGGAAGTCGAGCGTCGCGCGTCGTGCGCCATCCGGCTTCTCGTTCTCACGCGAATACTTGCCCGAGAGGAATCCACCCGCGAGCGGACTCCAGGGCAGGAGGGCGAGCTTCTGGTCGTTGGCCAGCGGCACGAGCTCGCGCTCGATGTCGCGCCCCGCCACCGAGTAATACATCTGCAGGCTCTCGAAACGCGCGAGGTTCTTCCTGTCCGAGATCCACAGTGACTTCATGACCTCCCACGCGGAGAGATTGCAGAGCCCGAGATATCGCACCTTGCCCGCGCGCACGCAGTCATCGAGCGCATCGAGCGTCTCTTCGAGCGGCGTGAACGGATCGCGCCCGTGGATCTGGTAGAGATCGATGTGATCCACCTGCAGCCGCTTCAGGCTGGCATTGATGTTCTCCATGATGTGGTAGCGCGAGAGCCCGATCTGGTTGTGGCCCGCGCCCATGCGCAGCAGCACCTTGGTGGCGAGCACATAGGAATCCCGCGGCACACCGAGCATCTTGAGCGCGTTTCCGGTGACGACCTCGGAGCGTCCGTTCGAGTAGAAGTCCGCGGTGTCGATGAAGTTGATGCCGCGGTCGAAAGCCGCCTTGATCAGCTCTGTGGCATTGTCCTGGCCCACACCCGCCACCGTGGCCCACATGCCTTCGCCGCTGCCGAAGGTCATGGCCCCGAGGCACATTTCAGAGACGATGAGGCCTGTGTTTCCGAGCTTGCGATAACGCATTGAAATACTCCGTGCGGGCGTGCGCGGAGTATGGCGGAAACGTCATTGGGCAGTGAAAAGCAAACGGGGACGCAGTGCGTCCCCGTTGGCTACGAAACGAGACGCTCGGCGTCAGAGAGTCCAGACGATGCTGAAGTTGAGCGAGTTCATCTTGTTGTTCTGCAGGTTGAACGCGCCCGGAGCCGTGAGGTCGTCGAGCTCCATGAACTGGTATTCGAGGCGGATCAACGCGCCGTCGAGCTCGGTCTGGATACCGGCGCCGTACAGCAGGCTGAAACCATTGTCGTCCACCGAGACGGTCTGCTTGGTGGCCGGGGTCGGCGGTATGGCGTCCGGGTCGGCGTCGACGAAGATCGACATGGTCTGCTCGGCCTTCCAGGCGAACACGCCCACGCGGCCGAACAGCGAGAACTTGCGGCCGATCCACAGGGAACCGACGGCCGAGGCATCGAGTGCCTTCACGTCGGTGTGCGAGGACACCTTGTCCACGCCCAGCGGGGTTTCCCAGAAGTTGAAGAACGGCGCCGAGTTGAATTCCGAGCCGCTGCGCAGGCCGGTCTCGAACGCCAGGTATTTGTTCAGTGCCCAGCCGCCGGACAGGCCATAACCGAAGCGGTCGTTGCGCATCGCCTCCGTGCTGCCGACGGGATTGAAGAACAGGTCGCTCTCGAGCGTGTCGGAGCTCAAATTCATCGCCATGCGGAAGCCGGTGAATTCGTCCGCGAACGCGGGCGAAGCAAGCGTTCCCGCAAGCCCAAGAACTCCGAGAACCATTGCCTTACGCATGTCGCCTTTCCTCCCGGTTGACATATGTAAAGCATAGCCCAAGGGCGGCGCCCGTAAACCAGACGCTCGTCACGTTTTCAGGGACTTACGTAGTGGTCGTCAAGTAGTCAGGCGGTAGTCGGACTGGGTTCGCGCGTAGTCGATGAAGAAATCCAGGGCCTCGACGTTGGCCATCGCAGCGCGATTGGCAGCCTTCTCGACCGGCACGCCCATGAGGATCCGCCTGACGGGGACTTCCATCTTCTTGCCGGTCAGCGTGTACGGGATGGCGCGGACCTGGAAGATCCGGTCGGGTACGTGTCTTGGGGAGTATTCATTGCGGATCTGCGTCCGGATCTTCGACTCGATGCCGGGGTCGAGCGCCTGGTCGCCCTTGAGTTTCACGAACAGTGGCATGAAGAACTTCCCGCCCGGCAGGTCCAGGTTGACGATCAGCGAGTCCTCGACCTCCCCCACCCCCAGCAAGGAACGGTAGACCTCGGCGGTGCCGATGCGCACGCCGTGACGGTTCAGCGTCGCATCCGAGCGCCCGAGCACGAAGCATCCACCGCGCGCATTGATGCGGAAGAAATCCCCGTGCCGCCAGACACCGGGCCACTGGTCGAAGTACGACTCACGGTAACGGCTGCCATCGATGTCACCCCAGAAGCCCACCGGCATCGAGGGCAAGGGCTCGGTCAGCACCAGCTCACCCACCTGGTCGACCACGGCCTTGCCCTGGTCATCGAAAGCATAGGCGGCCACGCCCAGCTGTCGCGCCTGGATTTCGCCTGCATGGATCGGCAGGTTGACCACGCCGCCGACGAGGCCCGAACAGACATCCGTGCCGCCGCTGCCCGAATGGGCCCAGCAGTCGGCCTTCACGTTTTCGTAGAACCACGCCTGGCATTCGGCCGTCACGGGTGAGCCCGCGAGCACGATGGTCTCGAGTTTCTCGAGCCGGAAGTTGTGCTTCGGCACGATGCCGGCCTTCTCGAGGATGGCCTGGTAGGTAGGGCTGGCGCCGAACAGGTTCGCGCCGGTGTCGTCAGCCATCTTCCAGAGCAAGTCGGGCGTGGGCCAGGCGGGATTGCCGTCGTACAACACCGGTACCGCGTCCATGAGCAGCGAGCTCGCGAGGAAGTTCCACATCATCCAGCCGGTGCTGGTGAAGAAGAACATGCGCTGCCGCGCATGCAGGTCCATGTGGAAGTGGAACAGCTTGAGCTGCTCGAGCGTGATGCCTCCGTGGCAATGAACGATGGCCTTGGGCAGCCCCGTGGTCCCGGACGAAAAGAGAATGAACAGCGGATGCGCGAACGGCACCTGTTCGAACTGGAACGCCTCGCGCCCCGGATCGGTCCCCGCGAGCGCATCGGCCCAGAACTGCGAGCGCGGCGTCAGCGGGGTGAGGTCATCCGGATCGAGATACGGCAGGTGCACCACGTGCGCCAGGCTCGGCAGGCCCTCGATGATCTGGCTGATCTCGGCGCGCTTGTCGAACAGCTTGCCGCCGTAGCTGTATCCATCGACGCAGAAGATGAGCCTGGGCGACAGCTGGGAATAACGATCCAGCACGCCGCGCGCGCCGAAGTCGGGACCACAACTCGACCACACTGCCCCGATGCTGGCCGTCGCGTACATCGCGACCAGAGCCTCGGGCGTGTTGGGTAGATAGGCAACGACGCGGTCGCCCGGCGCGATGCCGAGCGCACGCATCCAGGTGGCGAGCACCCTGACCTGCCGCGCGAACTCGGTCCATTTCATCGCGGCCAGCGGACGGCGTTCGGACAGGTACACCAGCGCGTCCTCGCCCGGCCGCTCGTGCCGCAACGCATGCGCCGCGTAGTTGAGCTTCGCGCCCGGGAACCACTCGGCGCCGGGCATCTCGCGGCGACCCAGCACCGTCTCCGGCGCAACCGTGAACTGCATGCCGCAGAAATCCACCATCGACTGCCAGAAGGCTGGCAGGTCGGAAACCGACCAGCGCCACAACGCTTCGTAGTCGTCGAATTTCTGGCCGCGCTGCTCGAGCCAGCGCAGGTAACGGGTCAGGTGCGAGCGCGCCCGGCGCCCGGCACTCGGAGTCCAGAGCAATTCACCTTCGACGATTTTTTTCATGCAGGGACGGGTTGGACCATGGAATGAGGACGACGTACCAGCAGCAGCATTGCCGCACCGAGGAATGACCAGACGGCGATGAAGTAACACGTGCCGCTGTAGGGAACTCCCTTGTCGAAGAGATAACCGGCGATGTACGGCAGGATCGCCGACGTGGTCGTGTTGATGGCGATGGCGATTCCCGACAACAAGGCGAACGCCTTCATGCCGTAGTAGTTTCCGATCACCGTCATGAGGCAGACCACGCCGCCGCCGAATCCCATGCCGAGGCAGGTGGCGAGCAGATCGACCTCGAGCTGGGTATTGGCGTGCACGATGATCATCATCGAAGCGCCGAACAGCAGCATGAAGAACACCCACAGATAGCGCGGATCGAAGCGGTTGCCGAAGGCAATGATCAATGCCTTGGCGATGAGCCCGGTCCAGGTCATGGTGGCGAGCGCGCCGTAACCGACCGCCGGGGAATGCCCCAGGTCCTTGAGCATGGCAATGCCGTGGCCGAGGAAGAATGTGAACGCGCTGCTGCCACCGAGCAATGCCGCGACGATCAGCCAGTACGAAGGCATTCTCGCCACATCGCGGAATTCCCACGGCGTGTCGCTGATGAAGGCGGGCTTCGCGCGCGGCGTCGCTGCGCCGGTGTCGGTGGCCATTCCACCGTCCGCGAGCTGACCGATGTCCTCGGGCCTTTCCTTGACGAACACCAGCGAGAGCACGCAAGCAACGCTGGAAAGTCCGACGATCACCCACCAGGCCGTGCGCCAGCTGCTGTTGGCGATGACAGCGGGCAGTACGTGCTTGGTCGCGACGTATCCGCCGATGGCGCCCGATGAATAGAGGATGGAAATCGCAGTGGCACGCTGCCGTACGAACCATCGCGACAGCACGGTCTGGCTGGCGATTGCCGCGCCGGCGCACACGCCTCCGCCGATCATGAAGCCGAAGCCGACATAGGCGTCGAACGCGGACTTCGCGAACAATGCCATGTACAGCGCACCGGCGACATTCATGAGGCTGCCCGTCACCAGCGTCGCGCGTGACCCGAAGCGGCGCACCGACATGGCAACCAGTGGTCCCGGCAGCCCCGACATGATGATGTAGAACGTCGTGATCAGTCCGAGCGGCGCCCGGCTGAAGCCGACGGCATCCGCCATGGCGTTGTTGATCACGGGCCCGCCGTACGCCGGGAAACCCAGGTTGAAGGCAAACACGAACCAGAGCACCCCTAACAGGGTCCAGCCGTAGAACAACGGTTTGCTCAAGTTCGCTCCCCGCCTCGTTGGCCGCGTCCCAGGATGAGATCCACGGCCTTCTCGGCAATCATGATGGTGGGGGCATTGGTATTGCCACCCACGATGGCCGGCATTATCGACGCATCGGCGATGCGCAAACCCGACAACCCGTGAACTCGCAACTGCCCATCGACAACCGATTGCTCATCCGTACCCATCGCGCAGGTGCTGGTCGGATGCATCGCGGTGCGCACATTGGCGCGCACCCAGCCATCGATGGCGGCATCGTCCTGGACCTGTGCACCCGGGCTGAGCTCGCGGCCAACGAGCCCGGCGGCCGGTGCCGTGGCAAAGAACCGGCGCACGAATTTGACGATGTCGCGCAGGCCGACACGGTCCGTTTCGGCCTGCAGCAGGTTGAGCTGGATCTTGGGCTTCGCCCGCGGATCGGCCGATCGCAAGGACACCTTGCCGCGACTTTCCGGATGCAACAGCACGCAGGAGTTGGCGATGGTATGCCCCAGGCCGCGTCGCCAGCCGGGAAACCAGGGCCGCGCGAAAATCGAGGTCGGCGCGATCAGCATCTGCAGATCCGGCCGATCCAGGTCGGCCCGCGTGCGCACCAGGCCCTGCGCGGAAATCGGCGAGCGCGCGAGGATGCCGTTGCGGAACATCTTCCATTGCAGCACCGACAAGGCCAGGCGATCGAGCCGCAGCTGCGAATCGAAACAGAAATCGCCACTCGCCTCGAAGTCGACGCTCAGCGACTGGTGGTCCTGCAGGTTGGCCCCGACCGCAGGCAGGACGTGCCGCACGCGGATGCCATGCGGCTCGAGATCCGAAGGTGCACCGATGCCCGAGAGCTGCAGCAGCTGCGGCGAGTTGAAGGTGCCGGCGCTCAGGATCACTTCGCGCTCACAGCGGAACTCCTCGACATTGCCATCGCAGTTCGCGCGCACTCCCACGCAGCGGCCGTTCTCGAGCAGCAGCTCGTGCGCGTGTATGTTGATGCGCACCTCGAGGTTCGGGCGCGACATCGCGGGCCGCAGGTAGCGCGCCACGGTGCTGGCGCGCTCGCCCGCGTGATAGTTGCAGTCCGGGATCGAGAAGCCCTCGATGTCCTCGGCGTGGAAGTCCTCGAGATGTTTGAATCCCAGCGCCTCGGCCGCGTCGATGACGCGGGGATAGATGTAGTCGTCGGTCTCGTAACGTGCCGTGGTCAACGGGCCCGTGCCGCCGTGGAACCGCGACGCGCCGCGCCAGTTGCTTTCCGAACGCCGGAAGTACGGCAAGACGCCGGCAAAGTCCCAGCCCGGCAGCCCGCGTTTCGCCCAGTCGTCGTAGTCCGCGGGGCAGCCGCGCATGTACATGAGGCCGTTGACCGAGTTCGAGCCGCCCAGCACTTTGCCGCGTGGCGCCGGCACGCGCCGGCCATCGGCATGCGGCTCGGGTTCGGTCTCGAAGCCCCACGACAGGCGCGGATCGCGAAACGCATCGCGCCATGCGAGCGGCATGCGGATGCGGAAGTACTTGCGCTCATCGTCCCCGGCTTCGAGCAGCAGTACGTGCACCGAGGCATCTTCGGACAGCCGCGCCGCCAGCACACAGCCGGCGGAACCGCCACCGACGACGATGTAATCGATGCGCTTCAACGTCACTCGACCGTGTAATAGCGGAAGATGGTGTGGTCCGGGTCGGTGTGCCGCTCGCCGCCACCGACGATGACAGTGCGGTTGAGCCAGTCGTGTTTGCCCACGGGCGCCTTGAAATACGGCGTGCAGCGGAAATACGCCGGCCCCGCCGCACCGGGCTGGGTGTTGTAGACGTAGCCGCGATTGTGGATGTAGATAGGCGTACCGTCGTCGGCCTCGAGCATGTAGTGCGCGTTGGCCTCCAGCACGCCGTCCTGGCGCAACACGCCGAAGTCCGCGCCGCTGTATTCCAGGAGGCGGCCATTGAGCTTCGGGCCCCTGACGATGCCGTCCTTGAGCGACACGTAGCCCTGGCGCGCGCCGCCGGACACCGGGCCGAACACCACGCGCTTGTGGAAGTTCATGCGCACGTCGAAGGCGTGCACCAGCCTTACCTCGAACTTCGCCGGCAATCCATCGTGGATCATGGTCACTCCCGTTGCGACGGCAACGAACGGCCGCGGATCAGATCGGCGGCGCGCTCGGCAATCATGAGCACCGCGCCATAGGTATTGCCGCCCGGAACCGTCGGCATGATCGACGCATCGGCGACGCGCAGTCGGTCCACGCCCTGCACGCGCAGCTGCGCATCGACCACGCGTCCCGGGCCCGGCGCCATCGAGCAGGTGCCCACCGGGTGCTGGGTCACGCTGGCTGTCGAGCGGATGTAGCGTTCGAGATCGGCATCACTCGTCACCGCGGTGCCGGGCGTGGTCTCCCGCTCGATGAGATCCGCCTGCGGGGGCGTGCCGTAGATGCGGCGCGCCTCGCGCAGCCCACGCAGCAGCGTCTCGAGGTCCTCGCGCTCGGCGAGGCAGTTGAACTGGATGCGCGGCTTGGCGGTGGGGTCCGCGGACCGCAGGCTCACGCGACCGCGCGACTTCGGGTGCAGCAACACGGCGTCCGAGGTCAGCAGGTGCGCCTGTCCGGAGCCCATGAACGGCCACCAGATCTTCGCGTCCATGCGCACCGGGTTGCACATCAGTTGCACGTCGGGCTGGCGTAATCCGGGCTGCGTGCGGATGACGACATTGCAGCTGCTGACCTGGGTGGCCATGGGCCCCGTTCCGAACAACCACCAGCGCAGCAGCGACACCGCGATGCGGTCGGCGCGCAGCTCGCGCAGGAACGAAACCGGCTCGCGCGTCGCGAACTGCAGTCCGGCACGCACGTGTTCGGACAGGTTCGCGCCCACGCCCGGCAAGTTCGCGCGCACCGGGATGCCGAAGCTGCGCAGCTCGTCGGCATGGCCAAAACCCGAGAGCATGAGGAGCTGCGCCGAGTTGTAGGTGCCGCCGCAGAGAATCACTTCCGCATCGGCGAATACCCGTCGCAACTCGGTGCCGCGCTGGACCTCGATGCCGATCGCGCGGCCGCGCTCCACCAGCACTCGCGTGGTCTGCGCGCCCTGCATCACTTGCAGGTTCGCGCGGTGACGCGCCGGCCGCAGGTAGGCGCGCGAGGCGCTGGCGCGACGGCCACGCGCATCCACGGTGAGCTCGGCGCAGGCGAAGCCCTCTTCCACGCGGCCGTGCAGATCCTCGCTGGTCCAGTAGCCCGCTGGCGCGGCGGTCTGCATGAGGTGATCGTGCAGTAGTCTGGTGGTGGCGTTCGGGGTGACCGGCATGGGACCGGTGGCGCCGTGGAATGGCACCGCGCCGCGCCAGCTCGACTCGAGCTTCTTGAAGTACGGCAACACGTGCGCGTAGCTCCAGCCTTCGCAGCCCAGCGCCTGCCAGCCGTCGAAGTCCGCGGAGTGACCGCGCATGAAGAACATGCCGTTGATCGACGACGAGCCGCCGAGTACCCGTCCGCGCGGCACCGGCAGCACGCGCCCATTCAGGTGCGGCTCGGGGTCGCTCACGTATCCCCAGGTCAGCGAGGGATCGCGAAAGGCCCGCAGCAGGCCGAGCGGCAGTTTGATCAGGAAGCGATCGTCGCTGCCGCCGGCTTCCACCAGCAGCACGCGCGTCTGCGGGTCTTCGCTGAGGCGGTTCGCGAGCACGCAGCCCGCCGCGCCGGCACCCACGATGATGTAGTCGTAACTCACAATCCGACCGTCACCGACTTCACCTCGGTGTAGATCTCCGTGCCTTCGCGGCCATTCTCGCGACCCCAGCCCGATTGCTTGTAGCCGCCGAGCGGCATGGCGGGATCCACGGTGCCCGCGGTGTTGATGCGCACCGAGCCGGCGCGGATCTTCTTCGCGAGCTTGTGCGCCGTCGAGATGTCGCGCGTCCAGATGCTCGCGGCGAGCCCGTAGTCCGTGTCGTTGGCCATGCGGGCGATCGCATCGAGATCGGCGTCCGCGAACTTCATGGCGCACAACACGGGCCCGAAGATCTCCTCGCGAACCACGCGCATCTGGCGCGTGGTCTCTGCCAGTACGGTGGGTTCGACGAAGTAACCGGTGCGCGCCGGTGCCGTGCCACCGACGAGCACCCGAGCGCCATCATTGCGGCCGGAATCGATGTATCCCATCACGCGCTGGCGTTGCACGTTCGACACCACGGGGCCGATTTCGGTCGTGGGATCCGTGCCGGCCCCGAGGTTCAGCTTCTTCGCGCGCGCGACCACGCCTTCGACTACCGGGTCGAAGACCTTCTCGTGTACGAACAGGCGCGAGCCGGCAGCGCACACCTGGCCCGAATTCATGAAGATGCCGCGAGCGGCGATTTCGGTGGCCGGTTCCAGCGCCGCATCCGGGAAGATCACCACGGGCGACTTGCCGCCGAGCTCGAGCGTCACGCGTTTGAGATTGCCCGCGCAGGCCTTGAGGATTTCCTTGCCCACGCTGGTCGAACCCGTGAACGCAATCTTGTCGACGTCTGGATGCGCGACGAGCGCGCGGCCCGCGGTCTCGCCGAAGCCGGTCACGATGTTGACCACGCCATCGGGAAACCCGGCTTCGGCGATCAACTCGCCGAGCCGGATGGTCGTGAGCGGTGTCTGCTCGGCCGGCTTCAGCACCACGGTGCAACCCACGGCGAGCGCCGGCGCGATCTTGGCGACGCCCATCACGAACGGAAAATTCCAGGGCACGATCTGGCCCACTACTCCCACCGGCTCGCGCAGCGTGTAGGCATGCCATTCGCCCGGCATGCTGAGGTTGATCGTGGCGCCGTGGATCTTGGTCGCCCAGCCGGCGTGGTAACGCAGGCTCTCGGCCGCGCCGAACACACCGCCGAACCTGGCCATGCGGAATGGCATGCCGTTGTCGAGCGACTCGAGCAAGGCGATCTCGTCGCCATTGGCCTCGATGAGCTCCGCGAGCTTCAACAGCAGGCGCGCGCGCTGTGCGGGTGTCATCGACGGCCAGGGACCCGACTCGAAGGCCTTGCGCGCCGCCTGCACCGCCGCGTCGACATCGGCTTCGCCGCCGGCCGCCGCATGCGCGAAGACCTTTTCGTTGGCCGGATCGACCACCTCGAAGGTTTCACCCGACTGCGCGCCGCGCCAGCGGCCGCCGATGAACAACTCGCGCGGCCTGGCAGTGAACTGGCCGGCCTTCTGGCGTGCCGCGTCGGAGATCATCGGTGCGGGAGCGTTCATGGGGGCACCTGGCTAGAGAACCTTGAAGTAGTGGATGCGATTGCCGTCGGGCGTCTTCTCCGCGCGTCCGACGAACACGTGGCGGTTCAGCCAGTCGTATTTGCCGGCCGGCGCCTCGAACTTCGGCACCGTGCGCATGTAATAGGAGTCGTCGGGCACAGGCTCGCGCCGCGCCATCTTCGCCATGGCTTCAACCGTCCCCCAGCGGTAGCCCCGACTCTGGAAGTAGATGTTCGCGCCATCGTCGGTCTGCAGCAGGTACCGCGCGTCGAAGTCGATGACCCCATCGGGGCGCACCCAGGGAAAATCCCCGCCGCTGTTGGGCACGACGATGCCGTTGATGTCCGGGCCCCTCACCGTGCCGTCCAGTAGATAGACCGCGGCGCGTTCCGAGCCGTACTGCGATGGTCGAACGAAATATGCCTTGCCGAGGTTGATGGTGATGGTCATGGCGAACTCGAGCGCCGGTGCTGCTGGGGTAGACAAATCGTTCTCCGGTTCAGGTCCAGGTGCGCGACCGCACCACGCAGGCCGCGTAAGGTTTCATGCCGTACCAGGTCAGCAGCACGGCCACGGGCCCGATGATGGCGGCCACCGACGCGAGCGAGTAACGCAGTGCCGCATCGTCGTGGAACACGTAATCGGTGAATACCGCCACGAGGAACGGCCCGGCACCGAAGCCGACCACGTTGAACACGAATTGATAGGCGGCGCGGATCTGCCCGCGCATCTGGTTCGGCGTGATCAGCTGCAGCGCGGCGTTGGCGGGGCCCACGCCCAGCATGGCGCAGAAGTAGTTCAGCGCCCACAACATGAGCGCGAGGCCGGGCGACGTCGCCAGTGGATAGGCCACGGAGAACGGCAGCACCGCGACCGTCGCGATCTGCAATACGCGCAGGTTGGCATCGTCATGTCCGCGGCGCGCGAAGCGCGTCGCCAGCCAGCTGCCGGCGAGCAGGCCCAGCGGCGCCACGATGATGCCGAGCAGGCCCGCGAGCAACGCCGTCCGGGTCGGCGCCCAGCCATGCGTGCGGCGGAACAGCTCGGGCACCCACAGGCCGCTGCCGAAGCTCAGCATGGCCTTGATGCCCATCGCGGCAAACATCGGCAGATAGGTGCGATCGTTGGCGCGGAAGAATGCATACACCTCGCGCAGCGGCAGCACCGTGCGCGCGGCACCGGGCAACAGTCCGCGTCGCCGCGGTTCGTGGACGGTGGCCATGATCCCCGAGAGCAGCAGGCCCGGTATCGCGACCAGCACCAGCACCACCTGCCAGGGTGCCATGCCGCCCAACCACGACGCCGATGACTGGGCGAGCTGCGTGGCGACGATCAGCATGGATGCACCGAGCATGGCACCGAAACTCGTGCCCCAGGCGAAGCCGATGCTCATGATCGAAAACACCAGCGGCAGCTTCTGCGGCGGAAACGAGTCCTGCAGCATCGAATAGACCGCGGGCGCATACGCCGACTCGCCCGCCCCCACGCCCGCGCGCGCGGCGAAGAACTGCGCGAAGGAATTCGCGAAGCCGCACAGCGCGGTGCTCAGGCTCCAGGCCGCCATGCCGATCGCGATGATCAGCCGCCGGCTGCCGCGATCCGCCAGCCGTGCGATGGGCAGGCCCAACAACGCGTAGACACTCACGAAGGCCCAGCCATGCAGCACACTGAACTGCGTGTCGCTGATGTCGAGATGCGCGCGGATCGGCGCCACCAGCAGCATCAGGATGCCGCGGTCGACCGTGGCGACGAGCAACCCGACCGTGAGGATGACCAGCGCGTACCAGGCGCGGCCCGGACTGGGCCACGGCAAGTCACCCAGGGATGGCGACGCCGCATGACCGGTAGCTGGCTCCAAGGTGCGCGCATCCATCGGCCGATTCTCGTTGCGCCTCCCCGCCCGGTTCAACCGTGGGGGAAATGCGATTCCACCGGTGCTGCATTGCGCCCACTGGCGGTGCGCGCGAGCATGCCGCGAGGCCTCGCCGGAGCCGCCATGACTTACACCATCAACCGCCTGGGTCCGCAGCTCGCCAATGGCCCCTTCGCCGCCGAGCTCCTCGGCGCCAACCTGCACGAGCCGCCCCGCGACGAGCTCATCGACGCGTTCGAAGAGGCCATGGCCACGTACGCGGTCGTGGTGGTCCGGGATGCGCACATCGATGACGCCGAACAAGTGCGCTTCGCCCGCGCCTTCGGGCCGCTCGAGCTTCCGCCGCACATGGGCATGCGGCCCGCGGCCATGAAAGTCCGCGTGGGCTACGGTCTCTACGACATCTCGAATCTCGACGCGAACGGCGACTTCCTGCCCGCGGATTCGCTGCGGCTCATCTTCAACAAGGGAAACGAGAACTTCCACACCGACAGCTCGTTCAACACGCTGCCGACCAAGTGGTCGATGTTGTCGGCGCGCGTGGTGCCACCTTCGGGCGGTGACACGGAGTTCTGCGATGCGCGTGCGGCCTGGGATGCACTGCCGGATGGGCTGCGAGAGCGCGCGAAGTCTGCCACTGCCGAACACTGGTTGTGGAAAACGCGCGTCGACGCCGGGAAGATGCAGATCAGCGACGAGATGCGCAACGCCATGCCGCCCGCGCGACATCCCGTGGTGCGCACGGTGTCCGATTCCGGCCGGACCTCGTTGTACCTCGGGGCGCACGTCACGCACATCGTCGGCTGGCCGAAGCCGGAGAGCGACCGCTTCATCGCCGAGATCAACGCGCACATCGCGCGGCCGGAATTCCGCTACGTGCACCGCTGGCGCGTCGGCGACCTGCTGGTCTGGGACAATCGCTGCACGCTGCATCGGGCGACTCCATACCCGGTGTTCGAACAGAAGCGCGACATGCGACGCGCGACCATCAACGAATACGGCCCGGAGGTTTCCTCGACCACGGCGCTCGGCATTCCGCCGCCGACGGTCGAAGCCGGCGATTACAGCTAGCAAACCTTCAGGGGTCCGGCAGGACTCCAGCTGAATTGCGCTAGAGCACGAGCGCAGTCACTCCCAACGCGCACCCGAGGATTCCCAGCGCCAGCCCGATGAGGGCCAGCCTGCGCGTGGCGGCACGCTCCGCGGCCGCGGCCACGCCGGCCTGCTCCAGTGCCGACACCACGTCCCGGAGTTGTGCGGCCAGCGCGCGGATCTGCTCGGCGTTCGCCGCGGAGGCGGTCTGCAGCTCGGTGATCTGCTGATCGAGCACGTCGGACTGCGTTCCCGCGGCCGCGTTGCGCCGCGTGAAGCCCGGCCTCACGACTGCCATGATCTTGTCGAGGTTCCCGAGCACCAGGCTTCCGACGGCCAGCCAAGGAACTGCCATGCGAGACTCCTTCTGTGTTGCGCGTCCGTTCAATAACACATGGGCGTACGATGCGGCCATGTCGTCAATGCCCGTGCCTGCACCGACCGCGCTGACGTCCGCGCAATGTCGTGCCGGACGTGCGCTCGTCGAATGGTCGCAGGCGCAGCTCTCGCAATCGGCGTCCATCGACATGCAGACCATCGCCGACTTCGAGAAGCGCATCCGCTCCGCGGATGAAACCACCCGGCGTCGACTGCGGGCTGCGCTCGAAGCGGCCGGCGTGGTGTTCATCGCGGAGAACGGCGGCGGGGCCGGGGTGCGCCTCAAATTCAGCCGCGAGGAAGTCTGGGAAGTAAATCGCTGGGAAGATGAAGGCGGCGTGGCTGGCGAAGACGACATTCTCTGAGTACGCGGCGCCGCCGCAACGCGCCCGCGGAAAAAAACTCAGCAGGTGTGTGCCCGGCCGCCAGTTCTGGAGCGGGCCAGCGTCGGCCTACAAACCTCATCGGCATCCGTCCGTCAGTCACTCGCGGCATTCGCGAAACCCAAACCTCCTTTTCACTCGTCGCTGTTTACCGGCATTGCGCCCGATGATTCTGCCGCGGCTGCAACAGCAGTTGCACTCACGCAATCAATGCAGGTGTCGTAATGCGAAATATCTACAAGTCGAACGAGCTCGTGGTCTTGTTGTTAGGAGCTGCGCTCGCCGGATGCGGCGGTGGCGGCGGTGGCGGCGGGTCCTCACCACCACCCAGTGGCGGTTCGCCTTCGCCGGCTCCGGCACCTGCCC
>DATEII010000072.1:0-8713 GCA_035279135.1 Steroidobacteraceae bacterium | reverse complement strand
ACGTGAAGAAGAACGAATCGTCGGTCCACGAAACCGCGAGCGGCGAGGTGGTGCCGTAGCTGTCGGGAAACACCGTCGACTGCACCAGCACGAAGATGCCGACGAACGCCGAGTTCACGAGGAATGCGAACGCGAACTGGCCGCTCCACTCGCGATGCAGCAGCAGCACGAAGGCATTCCACACACAGAAGTACCACGCGAAGTGCGCCATGCTGGTCGGATTGACGAGCAGGATGCACACCTGCGTGACCACCGTCGCCAGCAACGCGATCGACATGCGCGTGCGCATGTCTCCGACCGACTCGGCCGGAAGGATGGATGCGTTCGGTTGCATGGGAGTCCGAGGTCGCGGAGCTAGGAGTGATTCGTCACGGCAGGGCGCACACTCAGTGACGAATCATGCGCGACTGCAGCCACCGGATCAGGAAGGAGCGGATCCGGGTCGGGCTCAGCATCGGCTTGTAGTGGGCGCGAAAGCTCTGCAACGTCTGCTGCCGTGCCACCGCCGACACAGGCGGGGCGGGCTGTTCCACCGCCGTGCCGCCGCCGTTGATCACCGCGCTCCAGTGGGCGAGCAGTCGATCCACATACGTGTGGATGGACCTGCCCTTGAGAGCCTGCAACCGGTCGTTGTGGCGTCCGATCAGCCGGTCGAGGCGCGCGGCGAATTCGGCCTGGTTGGCAAACAGGGTGACCGCCTCGCCCAGGCCGCGATGATAGGAAGTGTCCGAGGCCAGCACGTCGATGCCGGCGTTGAGCGCGTCGTACACGCTCATGGCGCCACCGTCGAAGCCCAGGTAGACCAGCAGGTCCGAAGAGATCAGCGCTTCCTTGTAGAGCTGGTATTCGCCCTGCGCGAAGCGCGAATAGCGATAAACCTCGTAGTTCATCTCCAGCTCGCCGAGCTTTTCGCAGAACGGCTCCCAGCCCCAGCCCAGGAAGCAGAACACGAAGGCGGCCCGCTCTTCGGCCGATCGGTTGCGGAAATAGTCGAGGATCCACTGCTCGTTCTTCCGTCCGTCTTCGTATCGCGCGGAGAAGTAGGCGATGCGCAGCGGCCGCACCGTGAGCTCACGCGCCGGCAACTCGATGCCGGTGATGCCGACGGTATCTCCCTTGAGCGCGGCCACGAACTCGGCATCGTGCGGTGACATGCAGACGAAGCTGTTGAAGCGCGCAATGCTCATGCGCAGCTCCTGCTCCTTGACGCGATCATCGACGTGCGTGATGAACAGCGAATTCACGCGCGCACGGGATTCGGACAGCGCGACGAGATACCGCGAGTTGAAGATCACGTCCTCGCCGCCGTACTGATTGCCGCGGCCGATGCGCGCCTGTATGCCGCGCGCCGCCAGCTCCCCGGCGATGTCGCGCATGAGCCGTTCGATGATCCAGCCCTGGCCTTCGGGTTCGACGATGAAAACGCTGCGGATCGGAAGCATGGCGGGAAGGTAATGAACGCTCAGGCAATGGGCAAGGCTTCGTTCGCGCGCCGTGCGAGCAGGCCGCGCGCGATGTATGCCGTGTACCAGAAGGCCGGCAGGAAACTCAGCGACCAGGAGATGGCCGCGCCGCGGATACCCATGAGCGGTACGAGCACGAAGAACGTGGCGAGGCCAATGGCAGAGCCGATCAGGCTGCCGACGAAGGCCGCGTCCGTGCGGTTCAGTGCGACGGTCAGCGGGTGGCCCCAGACCAGCGGTGCGCTGCCGACGATACCCACGAGCATCAGCGCGAGCAGCGGCGGGATGCCGCCGAATTCCGGTCCGAAAAGCTGCGTGCCCGCCAACCACACGGTGAAGAAGGCCGCGGCGCTCAGCGATACCGCCAGCGCGCCGAGCCCGATGATGCTGCGACGGATCAGCGAGCGCGTGCCCGGATAGTCACTCATCTGCACGCGCCGGCTCAGCTCGGGCATCAGGGCCAGGTAGAAAGGATCGACCGCGCGCCAGGTGATCAGCGCGATGTTCTTCGCCATCTTGTAGACGCCGATGGTTTCGGCGGGCATCACCGGCGAGAGCAGCGTGATGTCGAGATCCTTGTTCATGAGATCGGCGGCCGAGAGTCCGATGTTCGAGAGCAGCTGCCGCTTGTGCGCGGCGAGCCTGGGCGCGGAGGAGGCCAGCCGCCATTGCGCCAGTGTTTCGCGCACGCCGCCGAGATGACGCGCGGCGAGCCACAACTGCACCAGGTTGCTGAGGGTCAGGGTGGCGCTCAGCGTGATGACGCTGGTCGCCACGGTCAGCTGCCCGAGCTGCATGAGCACCAGCATCACCAGCATGCGCGCCAGCAGCTCGCCGCTGCCGCAGAAGGTGAACTGGTCGCTGCGGCCCAGCACGCGGAGCACGCCGGTGGACACGCCATACCCGACCTTGGCGAAGAAATTTCCGCCGGCCGCGATCGCGATCAGCAGCGCGCTGCCGGGCGGTAGATTGGCGAGTGCCGCGATCGGCACCGCGAGCAGCACCAGTCCCAGCAACGGCAGCAGCTTCGCGGTGAGCTCGAAGGCCACGAAGTCGACGAAGGTTTCGCGGTGCCCCGGGCGTGCAGCCGGGTCCGACCCCAGGTTCCAGAACGCGCGCGCCGAGACATCCTGCATGCGCGGTTCCATGAGCAGGTTGGCGACGGTGATGAAGCCGATGATGATCGAGTATTGCCCGAACCCTTCGGCGCCCAGGCCGTGCGCCATGACCAGCAGCACGAGTCCGCTGAGCGCGGACTGGGTCATGCTGCCGATGAACTGCCAGCTGACGTTGCGTCGGAACGCGGAACCACCCAGGTGGCGAAGCATGAGGGACCGCTGCCTGGGTTAACGCGGCACGCGCTCAGATCGTCCTGGCGACGACGAAGGCATTCCAGCTCTCGTCGGTGAGCGGCGCGTCCAGCGTGGGGAAAGCGCTGATGCTCTGCATGGCGAAGCCCGCCTGCGAGAGCAGCAATGCGAATTCCTGCGGGAAGAAGTAACGCAGCAGGTGCGACTCACGCGTGTTCGAGACCACGCGGCCGTCTTCGATCGACCACAGCTTGAACGTCACGTTGGCGGTGTGGGTGACCACGTCGAGCGCGGTGCTGGTGGCGCGGATGACTTCGCCGCGCGCCGTCGGCAGCACGCGCACGCGGTCGGTGGGACGATCGGACAGCACCGAAGGGCCGTACCAGAAGTCGCACAGGAACAGCGCCCCCACGGGCAGGTGCCGGCGGATATTGCGCAGTCCCTGGAGCACGTCGTCGTTGCCGGTCAGGTAACCGATCACGGCGAACATCATGATCGCCATGTCGAACGGCCCGCCGGCCTCGAAGTTGCGGGCGTCGCCCTGCAGCCACTTGGGCTGCTGCGCCTCCGGCAGCACCGCGCTCTTGCCGCGTGCGAGCCCGAGCATGTGATCGGAGAGATCGACGCCGGTCAGGCTGTAGCCGCGGCGCGCCAGCTCGAGGGCGTGCCCGCCGGTGCCGCAACCCACGTCGAGCAGGGTGCGCGGGCGCGTGGTCGCGTACTTGCGGACTGCCGCCTCGATCAGGTCGCACTCGGCGGTATAACTCTTGCCGGCATACAGCAGGTCGTATTGCTCGGCGTACTGGGCGTCGAAGACGGACATGCGGGCGGTGGTCAGATCAGCGAGTCCAGCACGCGGCTGAACTGCGCGACCACGTACTCGAGCTCCTGCTGGGAGATGTCCGGGCCCGTGGGTAGATAGAACGTCGAATACGCGACGCGGTTCGCCCGCGGGCAGTCCTCGGCGCGGGTCCAGCCCCGCTTCTGGAAGATTTCCTGCAGGTTGTACGGAATGAATCCCTCGCGTGTCTCGACGCCGGCTTCCTTGAGCGCGTTCATGATGTGCCCGCGCTTCGGGGCGAGGTGATCGCGCAGCGCCAGGTGGTACATCCAGTACACCGAACGCGCCCAGGGCTTCTCGATGGGCAGCACCAGGTGATCGGCATATTTCGCGAGCGCCTTGCCGTAGTACGCGGCCACTTCGCGGCGCTTGTCGACCAGCTTGTCCGCCACCGTCATCTGCCCGCAGCCGATGGCCGCCTGCAGGTTGGTCATGCGGTAGTTGTAGCCGATGTCGACGTGCATGAACTTGTTGCTGGTGCCGAAGGCCAGTGCCTTGAGGCTGCGCGCGCGGCGCGCGACTTCCGGGTCGTCGGTGGTGACCATGCCGCCTTCGCCCGTGGTCAGCACCTTGTTGGCGAAGAAGCTGAAGCCGCTCGCGAGCGACAGGCTGCCCACCTTCTTGCCCTTGTAGGTGGCGCCATGCGCCTCGGCGCAATCCTCGAACACCTGGAGTCCGTGTTTGCGCGCGAGCTCGTTGATGGGATCCATGTCGGTGGGATGACCGAACAGGTGCACCACCATGATGGCGCGGGAGCGCGAATTGATCTTGCGGGCCAGGTCCGCGGGATCCATGGTCAGCGTCTCGAGATCGATGTCCACCGGCACCGCCTTCGCGCCGATGTACTGCACCGCGAAGAACGAAGCCATGTTGGTCAGCGTGGACACGAGCACTTCGTCGCCGGCCTGCACACCCGCGGCTACCAGCGCCAGGTGCAGCGCCGTGGTGCCGTTCGAGCAGGAGACCGCGTACTTCGCATCGCAGAAGGCCGCGAACTCGGTCTCGAAGCGCTCGATGTATTCGCCGAACACGCCGGAGACGGCGTTGTCGCGCATCGCCTTGTTGACGAACTCGATTTCCGCCGCGCCGAGATGCGGCTTCGAAACAGGGACTTTCATGTCTTCAGGGGCCCGGGGCGATCAGCGGATCGGTCAGTCGGAAGGTGTCGTTTTCGTACTGCGAGCCGGCTCGCGGGCCCTTGGTGAGGATCAGCACCTGCGCGTCGGTGACGCCCTTGAGCGCGTGGCGCTCGTTCTCGCGCGTGACCGCGAATTCACCGGCCCTGAGCGTGCGCTCGACCTTGGCGCCGCCCGGCATCTGCGTGGCCAGCAGGATCTCGCCCGAGATCACGTAATTCCACTGCACCGTGCGCTCGTGGTAGTGGTTGGCGCGGACCGCGCCCTTGGTGAACGTGATGAGCGTGACCGCATTGATCTCGTCGTCGGAAATCAGGTCGGTGATGCTGCCGCGCGCGTCGGTGTGCGCAGGCTTGAGCGGAATGAGTTCCATGGTGACTCCTCTCAGGATTTCGTGTCGTGGAGCGTCTCGACCTGCGGTACGTAGAACTTGAGACCGAGGTGCGCAAGTTTAGTCTGAAGCATGGGCGCGATGTTCCAGGGCAGGATCAGCGCATGTGTGGCGGATTTGTCGATGTCGCCATCGGCCACGATCGGGATGTGCGAGCCCGGCGTGAGCTTGCCCACCTTGAGAGGTGACGCGTCGGCGATGTACGCGACGGTGTCCGCATCGAGTTGGCAGTAGTTCAGGAAGGTATTGCCCTTGGTCGCGGCGCCGATGCCGATGATCTTGCCGCCGGCGTCACGGATCTCGGCCAGGTGCCGCGTGACGGAGAATTTGACGCGCCGCACGCGCTCCCGGAATTTCCGCCAGGTGTCGGCCTGGTAGAGGCCGAAAGCCTGTTCGCGCGCGATGGCTTCTTCGACCACGCGCTCGTGTTTCCCGCCCATGCGCGTGAACACGCGGATGGATCCGCACATGTAGTCGATGAAGTCGATGCGGAAGATGGAGAAGCCGGCACCCGCGAGGCACTCGGCCAGCGGCTTCACGCCGTAGTAATGCACGTGCTCGTGGTAGATGGTGTCGAAGGCGGTGCCGCGCACCAGGTCGAGAAGATAGGGCACCTCGAACACGAAGATGCCGTCGGGCTTCATGACGTCCCGCGCCGTGCGCAGCAGGCCGCGCAGGTCGTCGGCGTGGTTCACCACGTTGGAGCTCAGCAGGATCTCGACACCGCCCGCCTCGCGCAGCGGCGCGACGATGCTGCCGTCGAAGAAGTTGTTGAGCGTCGGAATGCCGGAAGACACGGCCAGCCGCGCGATGTTCGAGGCCGGCTCGACTCCGACCACGTGTGCATGGCCGGCATCCTTGAAATGCGAGAGCAGGGTGCCGACGTTGCTGCCGATGTCGACGATCAGCGCGTTCTCCGAGGGCTGGTGCACGCCGAGCACCGCATCGGCGAACTCCTTGAAGTGCTGGATCGACACCCTGGAGTTCGACGAGTCATAGCTGTACTCGTGCGCCTGGTAACGCTCGACCGCGGAGACCGAGTACAGCGTCGCGACGTGGCCGCAGCTGCGACAGGCGCCGAGCTGCAGCGGGTAGCTGACTTCGGGGCCGTACTGCAGGTCCGGCGGCAGGAACGTATCGGCGAGAGGGTGGTACCCGAGATCGACGACCAGATCGAGAGTGGGACCGTCGCACAGGCGGCAAGACGTGATTTTCAAGAAGAGACTCCGGCCAAAAAAATTGCGTGCGCAGTCAGTACAGCGAACGCTTCCGACCCGAGGCGGCGCGCAGCTCGGCGCTGGCTTCCTCCAGGTCCGCGTCGACCATCTCGTCCACGAGTTGCTGGAAGGTGTATTTCGGCTTCCAGCCGATCCTGGCGCGTGCCTTGCTGGCGTCGCCGAGCAAGGTTTCCACTTCCGTGGGCCGGAAATATCCGGGGTCGACTTCGACGATGCAGCGACCATCGCGCGTGTGGCCGCGCTCTTCCGGGCCCGATCCGGACCACTCGATGGGCATGTCGAGACGCGCCGCGGCACGCGTGACGAATTCGCGGACGCTGTACTGCTCGCCGGTCGCGATCACGAAGTCTTCGGGCTTGTCCTGCTGCAGCATGAGCCACTGCATCTCGACGTAGTCCTTGGCGTGGCCCCAGTCGCGGCGCGCGTCGAGGTTGCCGAGGTACAGGCACTTCTGCGTACCGAGCTTGATGCGGGCCAGCGCGCGCGTGATCTTGCGCGTCACGAAGGTTTCGCCACGCAGCGGCGACTCGTGGTTGAAGAGGATGCCGTTGCAGGCGTACATGCCGTACGCCTCGCGGTAGTTCACCGTGATCCAGTAGCCGTAGAGCTTGGCGACGGCATACGGCGAGCGCGGATAAAAAGGAGTGGTCTCCGATTGCGGCGTCTCGCGCACCAGGCCGTACAGCTCCGAGGTCGAGGCCTGGTAGAACCGCGAACGCTCGCCGAGCCCGGCGATGCGCAGGGCCTCGAGCAGTCGCAACACGCCGAGTGCATCCGAATTCGCCGTGTACTCGGGTTCTTCGAACGACACCGCCACGTGACTCTGGGCCGCGAGGTTGTAGACCTCGTCGGGCTGGCAGTGCTGGACCACGCGCAGCAGGCTGCTCGAGTCCGTCATGTCACCGTAGTGCAGGACGAGTTTGCCGCCCGACTCGTGCGGGTCGGAATACAGGTGATCGATGCGGTCGGTGTTGAACAGCGAGGTGCGACGGCGGATGCCGTGCACCGTGTAGCCTTTCCTGATCAGAAACTCCGCAAGATAGGCGCCATCCTGGCCAGTGATGCCGGTCAAAAGAGCGGTCTTTTGCATTCTTCTCAGGGGGAAGTAGGGGGAAAATTGGCGGCGGAATATACCATAGCCCCGGCGCTGCCCCGTTGGCATCGAGTGTGTTTTTGCGAACTCGCGCATCGCGGCGGGCACGCCTTTCCCGCGGCCCTACTCCGTTGAAGTAGTCGGTTCCGCGCGACGCCGACCCATCGCAGTAGTCGGACAACTGCACGACCGCGCGCGTTGGTTCCGCTCACGCCATGCGATACTTCGCCCCCTTTGAACAGACCCTGCGCCCCAACCTCATGCAATCAATAGATCGCCGCACCGCCGCCGGCGAAAACGTCGACACCCAGGTGGCCGCCGGCTTCGGCGACGAGTGGAGCCGCTTCGATCAGACCGCTCTGTCCCGGGAAGAAAAGGAACGGATTTTCGCCGACTACTTCCATGTCTTTCCCATGGAGGCGTTGCGCCCGGACGCGGTCGGCGCGGATTTCGGCTGTGGTACTGGCCGCTGGGCCGCGTTCGTCGCTCCGCGGGTGCGCCAGTTCTATTGCGTCGATGCGAGCGGCGAGGCGCTGAACGTGGCGCGGCGCACGCTGGCCGACAGCCCCAATTGCACGTTCATCGAGGCCAGTGTCGGCAACGTGCCGATGGCGGACGGCACGCTCGATTTCGGGTATTCGCTCGGCGTGCTGCATCACATTCCCGACACGGCCGCGGGCCTCGCCAGCTGCGTCGCGAAGCTGAAGCCGGGTGCTCCCTTCCTGGTCTACCTGTATTACCGCTTCGACAATCGCCCGCTGTGGTTCCGCCTGATCTGGCGTTGCTCGGATGTGATCCGGCGCGCGGTGAGCCGGCTGCCGAACTCGCTACGATTCGCGGCCAGCCAGGTCCTCGCGCTGACGGTGTACTGGCCGCTGGCACGTGCGGCACGGCTGGTCACCAAACTGGGTGGCGACGCGTCGCGATTGCCGCTCTCGTACTACGGTGACAAACCTCTGTACGTCATGCGCAACGATGCCCTCGATCGTTTCGGTACCCGGCTGGAACAGCGGTTCACGCGCCCGGAGATCGCCGACATGATGCAGAGGGCCGGTCTCGAGCGGATCGTCTTCAGTGATCGAATGCCGTTCTGGTGCGCCGTCGGATACAAGCGCTGATCCGGCGACCGCGTATTTCCGGCGCGGATTTTCGAACGAACTACCCAGATGACGACACGAGTGCTCCACGTGATTACAGGTCTCGACACCGGCGGCGCCGAGCGCATGCTGGAGAAGATCGTG
>DATEII010000071.1:0-12227 GCA_035279135.1 Steroidobacteraceae bacterium | reverse complement strand
CCATGACGTAGACGTCGCAGAGCTCGGCCATCTTCTTGGCGAGATCTTCCTTGTCCTTCTTCTCGCCCTTGTTGAAGCGCACGTTCTCGAGCAGCACCGCAGAACCCGGCGCGGTGTCCACGCCGGCGTTCAACCAGTCCTTCTTGAGCGGCACCGGGGTGCCCAGCAGCTCCGATAGTCGCGACGCCACCGGCGCCAGCGAGAATTCCTCGGCGTACACGCCCTCTTCCGGACGACCGAGGTGCGAGGTGAGGAACACCTTCGCGCCCTTGTCGAGCGCCAGCTTGATGGTCGGCAGCGACGCGCGGATGCGCGCGTCGCTGGTGACCTTGCCGTCTTCGACCGGGACGTTCAGGTCTTCGCGGATCAGGACGCGTTTACCACGCAAGTCCTGGTCAGCCATGCGAAGCACGTTCATGCAGCGCTCCTTACGAGGCCTTCGACCACGCGATCGTGGTGTCGAGCATGCGGTTCGAGAAGCCCCACTCGTTGTCGTACCACGAGCAGACCTTGACCAGCGTGCCTTCGCTGACGCGAGTCATGGTGGCGTCGTAGGTGGACGAAGCCGGATCATGGTTGTAGTCGATCGAGACGAGCTGCTTCTCGGTGTAGTTCAGCACGCCCTTCATGGCGCCTTCCGAGGCTTCCTTGATGACCTTGTTGATCTCTTCCACCGACGTGGCGCGCTTGGCGACGAACGACAGATCGACCAGCGACACATTGATGGTCGGGATACGCACGGCGAAGCCGTCCAGCTTGCCCTTGAGCTCCGGCAGCACCAGGCCCACGGCCGCGGCGGCACCGGTCTTGGCGGGAATCATCGACATCGTGGCCGAACGCGCGCGACGGATGTCCTCGTGGTAGACGTCGGTCAGGCGCTGGTCGTTGGTGTACGCGTGGATCGTGGTCATCAGGCCGTTGACGATGCCGATCTTGTCGTTCAGCACCTTCGCGAGCGGCGCGAGGCAGTTCGTGGTGCAGGACGCGTTCGAGATGACCTGGTGCGAGGCCTTGAGCGTGTTGTGGTTCACGCCGTAGACGACGGTCGCGTCCACATCCTTGCCACCCGGGGCCGAGATGATGACGCGCTTGGCGCCGCCGGCGAGGTGCTTGCCCGCATCCGCCTTGGTGGTGAAGAAGCCGGTCGACTCGTACACGTATTCGGCGCCGACCGAGGCCCAGTCGATCTTCGACGGGTCGCGCTGCGCGAACACCTTGATCTTGTCACCGTTCACGACGATGGAATCACCTTCCACGCCGACCGTGCCGGGGAACTTGCCGTGGGCGGTGTCGTATTGCGTCAGGTGCGCGTTGGTCTGCGCGTCGCCGAGGTCGTTGACCGCGACGATCTGGATTTCATTGTTGCGCTTGGACTCGTACAGCGCGCGCAGGATGTTGCGGCCGATACGTCCATAACCATTGATACCAACCTTGATGGCCATCTGTCTTACTTCCTCTTGATCTTCAGTAGCTAGGAAAGGAGTTGCTCGACCAGCGCCTTGACGGCGGCGCTGGTGAAGCCGAAATGCTTGAACAGGTCCGGGCCCTTGCCGGACATGCCGAAGTGGTCGAGGCCGAGCACGCGGCCCTGCGAACCCACGTAGCGCCACCACGACTGCGTGGCGCCCGCTTCGACGGCGACGCGACGCGTGACCGACGAAGGCAGCACGCTTTCGCGATACGGCGCGGGCTGCGCGTCGAACGCCTCGCAGCAGGGCATCGAAACCAGCCGGACGCGTTTGCCCGCGGCCTGCAGTTCCTTGACCGCCGGAACGGCGACACTGACCTCGGAACCCGTGGCGATCACGATGGCTTCCGGAGGACCGTTGCTGTCGATGAGCACGTAGCCGCCCTTGCGCATCGCGACCAGCTGCTCGGGCGTGCGCGCCTGCTGCGGCAGGCCCTGGCGCGTGAACACCAGTGCGGTCGGGCCGTTCTTGCGCTCGAGCGCGGCCACCCACGAGTACGCGGATTCCACGGCGTCGCAGGCGCGCCAGACGTGCAGGTTCGGCATCACGCGAAGGCTCGCCAGATGCTCGATCGGCTGGTGCGTCGGCCCGTCTTCACCGAGGCCGATCGAATCGTGCGTGTACACGAGCGTGGTCGGGCAATGCATGAGGGCCGCGAGACGCACCGCATTGCGCGCGTAATCCGAAAACACCAGGAACGTACCGCCGTACGGGCGGTAGCCGCCGTGCAGCGTGAGGCCATTCATGATGGCCGTCATGCCGAATTCGCGTACACCGTAGTACACGTAGTTGCCGATCGGGTTTTCGTGCGTGATCGGCTTGGAGTCCTTGCGCAGCGTGTTCACCGAACCCGTGAGGTCGGCCGAACCGCCGAGCATCTCGCCGAGCTTCGGACCGAGCACGTTCAACGCCACCTGCGAGGAAGCGCGCGTGGCCTGCGAACCGGTCACGGCCGCGCCGGCGTTGAGCGTCTCCTGGACGATTTCCGGCCAGTTGGCGGGCAGGTCGCCCTTCATGCGGCGCTCGAACTCGGCGCCCGCTTCCGGGTGCTCGCGCTTGTAGCGCTTCCAGAGACGATTCCACTTCTTCTCGGCCGCGGCGCCTGCTTCCTTGTGATCCCACGCGGCGCGGATGTCCGCCGGGATTTCGAACGGCGGGTATTCCCAGCCGAGCGTCTTGCGCGCCAGTGCGACTTCGTCGGGGCCGAGCGCTTCGCCGTGCGCCGACTTGGTGCCCTGCTTGTTAGGCGCGCCCCAGCCGATGATGGTCTTGCAGCAGATCAGCGAGGGCTGATCCTTGCGCGAGCGGGCTTTCTTGATGGCCGCGAGCACGGCGTCGGCATCGTGGCCGTCGACGTTCTTCACCACGTGCCAGCCGTACGCTTCGAAGCGCTTCGGCGTGTCGTCGTTGAACCACTCGACCACCTTGCCGTCGATCGAGATGCCGTTGTCGTCGTAGAACACGATGAGCTTGCCGAGCTTGAACGTGCCGGCGAGCGAACAGGCTTCGTGCGAGATGCCTTCCATGAGGCAGCCGTCGCCGACGAAGCAGTAGGTGTAATGATCGACGATCGGCAGGCCGTCCTTGTTGAACTCGCCGGCCAGCAGCTTCTCCGCGAGAGCGAAGCCCACGGCATTCGCCAGGCCTTGGCCCAGCGGACCCGTCGTGGTCTCGATGCCGCCGATGCCGGACTCGTGCTCGGGATGCCCCGCGGTGCGCGCGCCCAGCTGGCGGAAATTCTTGAGCTCGTCCAGGCCGAGCGCATAACCCGTCAGGTGCAACAGCGAGTACAGCAGCATCGAACCGTGGCCGTTCGACAGCACGAAACGGTCACGATTCCACCAGCCCGGGTTGGCCGGGTTGAACTTGAGGAAGTCGCGCCACAGCACTTCCGCAATATCGGCCATGCCCATGGGCGCGCCGGGATGTCCCGAATTCGCGGCCTGGACAGCATCCATGGAGAGCGCACGAATGGCATTGGCCAGCGTGCGGCGCGTGGGGGTGGTGGTGGGGGTATCCATAAAGGGCGCGCATTGTATCGAAAACCGCACCCGGAACGGCCCTGATTTCGGCTCCGGAAGCGGGTCAAGGGCTGATCGGAGGATTGTCTCGGCAACTGTCTCGTGGACAAGGCTTCCGGGCGAGAAATGGGGACATTCCTCATTTCGGCGTAACAAGAAAGCGGGGTTGCGAGATTGCGGTCGCGGGGGCGTGCGTTGCGGTCTTCGGAAGCGCTTAGGGTGCGCGCGCTTCAAAAATTTCCAGGGAAGGAAATTTTTGGCGGTCGCTCGTTGCGCGGCTGGCGCGTCCAGAGCTGTCAGCGTTCAAAAGCTTGAGCGCTAACCCGCCTGTAAGGGAAGAACTACCAAGAGGAGCTGCGCGCCGGACGCTGCTCACTCGCCGCTCGCCATGCGCGCTCCCGAAGACCGCAACGCACGCCCCCGCAATCACGATCGGCAGCTCCGTTCCCTTGTGCCCCTAGATGGGAAACGTCCTCATCACCCTGAGTGGCAAAGATCGCGATTGCCTGGCGGCGTGCCCATGGCACGGGGACCCTCACGCCTTTTCGGCGAGGACCACCCACTTGTCGGAGAGCAGGGGGGTCGAGACGCGCACGATCTGCGCGATCTTGAAGCCGGCCTGGCGGAATTCCTCGTGCAGGTCGGCGGTGGAGACGCGCGACAACGGCGTGCGCCCCAGGCCTAACTTCCCGAACGTGTGCGTGAGCACGTAGCGGAAGGTGTACTTGTGGCGATAGTCGACGATGACCCAGCGCCGCGAGACTCGACGGAACTCCTTGAGCATGCGCACGCGCGTCGCCGGATCGACATGCATCATGAAGCGGATGCACACCACGCAGTCGAGCGAGTCGTCGCGTAGCGGCAGCTTCTCGGCGTTGGCCTGCAGGTAGCCGCGCACGTTCGGCGTGCCGCCGTCCTTCGAGGTGACACTCGCCGCCTTCTGGAGCATTTCCATCGAGATGTCACTGCCGACGATCTCGTAGCCTTCGCGGGCGAGCCCGCCCGTGAAACGCCCGGTGCCACAAGGCAGGTCGAGGATCACGCGCACGCCCTGCGTGAGCGAAAGCGCTTTCCGGATCGCGGCCCACTTGCGGGCATTACGTTTCTGTCGCTCGGGACTGCTGAAACGATGGAAATCGTAGTCTTCCGCCACCTGCGCGCTGCGGTAGAAGTCGCGCTTGTACTCGTAGCCGTCTTCCCGCGGCCGGCTCGGATCACTCTTGCCGGGTTTCTTCATATCGGCCGACACTTTAGAGGTCGCTCGCGCGATTTACCATTGTTCCGCACTCCAGTACGACGGTCGCCATATGCCGACGCGGCTTCACATTTTCCTGCAGGTAGTTTGCGACATGGTTCACTCCGTTTCACCACGATGACGCAGCCCGTGAACCACATCACCCGGCGCTTGTCGGCATGTTTGTAGAGTTCAAACGAATGAGCGCGATCCGAGTCATCCAGTTCACCGACCCACACTTGTTTGGTGAGGCCACCGCGACCTTGCGCGGCGTGAATACGCTCGAGACGCTCGAGCGCACGCTGGCCGATGCGTCGGGGCACCTCGCCATGTGTGATGCCATCCTGGTCACCGGCGACCTGGTGCAGGATGACCCGGCCGGCTATTCCCATTTCCGCCGCATCTTCGGCCGCTTCGGCAAGCCCGTATTGTGCATCCCCGGCAACCACGACTCCGTTCCCGAGCTGCGCGCTGCACTGCAAGGTCGTCCGTTCGAGCTCGACGGCCCGGTCGACATCGGCGCGTGGCGTTTCGTGTTGCTCGACAGCGTCGTGCCCAACCAGGCCGGCGGCCACGTCTCGGTCGACATGCTCAGCAAGCTCGACGAGGAGCTCGGCATGGCGCGTCAACGCCACGCGCTCGTGTGCCTGCACCACCATCCCGTGGCGATGAACAGCCGCTGGCTCGACAACGTCGGGCTCGCCAACGCGAACGAGTTCTGGTCGGTCATCGACAGCCATCCGCAGGTGCGTGCCGTGGTCTGGGGTCACGTGCACCAGGCCTTCGAGGGCGTTCGCCGCAACGTGCGCCTGCTGGCGACACCATCGACCTGCGCGCAGTTCCAGCCGCGCTCCAACGAATTCGTCATCGACGATCAACCGCCGGCCTACCGGCTGCTCACGCTTCACTCCAACGGCGCCATCGATACTGGCGTGCATTTCCTGACTGCCGCAGAATCCGCGGCATGAATTCCTTCCATCGACTGGTGCGGGGCCTGGGTCGCGGCCTCGCCGGCGCGTCGTTGTTCGTTTTTGCCGCCGGAGCGGCGCACGCCGATGGTGCCTCCGTGTGGTCCATCCAGGGCAAACGCAACACGGTGTACCTTGCCGGTTCGGTGCACGCGTTGCCCGAAGGCCACGCCGAGCTCTCGCCGCAGCTCGAGCGCGCCTACGAGGCCGCCGACGCCATCGTCATGGAGGTCGACCTCGATGACCTGAACCCGCTCGAGGCCGTGCAGTTCGTGGCCGAGAACGGCACGCTGCCGCCGGCGCAGTCGCTCTCGGATGTGGTCGGGGCGGCGAAGTATTCCAAGATCATCGAGCTCGCCAATTCCGTCGACGTGCCGGAGCTGGCACTCGCGCGGCTCGAGCCATGGGCCGCGGCCATGGTTCTCACGCAGTTCGCGCTCATGAAAAGCGGCTTCGATCCGGAGCTCGGCATCGACATGCAGGTCACCGCACGCGCCAAGGAAGACGGCAAGCCCATCGACGGACTCGAGACGGTGGTCGACCAGCTCGGCATCTTCGATGCCCGCAGCATCTCCGAGCAGACCAAGTTCCTGGTCGACGCGGCCGACGACGTCCCGCAGATGCACGACGACCTCGCGCGCCTGATCTCGGCGTGGCGCACGGGCAACCTTGCGGCGCTCGAACGCGAGTTCAACAAGGAGCGTGCGCAGGCGCCTGCGCTGTACGACCAGTTGTTAGGGCAGCGAAACCGCAAGTGGTTGCCGAAGATCGAGGCGTTACTCGACTCGGACAAGGATTACCTGGTGCTGGTCGGCGCGCTGCACTACGTCGGGCGCGATGGATTGCTCGAGCTGCTGGCCCGCGACGGCCACAAGGCCGTGGTACTGCGCTAGCTGATGCGCAGCTTCGCGATCTTCCTCGGTCTCATCGCGCTGGGACTCGCGGGCATCGCGGCGCTCGGATACCCGGCGTGGCTGCTGATCTCGCCGCTGATCGACAACCCCAAGTTCCACCGCGTCGCGAGTCGCGTCGGCATGTTGCTGCTGGTCGTGGCCTTCCTGCTCGTGGCGCGCCGGCTCAAGGTCGGAGACCGCCAGAGCCTCGGCTTTGGCCTCGCGCCCGCGCCATTCGCGCGCGAAGTGGCCTGGGGCATCGTGCTCGGCGTGGCGCTCATGCTGCCGGTGCTCGCCACCATGGTGGCGCTCGACATGCGCGACCGGATTGGCCCGTCGTTGTCGGCCGGGGCCTGGATAAGCCTGATGGTGAGCGGGCTCGCGCGCGGCCTCGTGATCGCGTTCCTCGAGGAGACCTTCATCCGCGGCGCCATGCAGACGGCGATCACGCGCGAGTCGGGCGCGAAGTTGGCCATCGCGCTGACGTCGCTGCTGTATGCGGCGACGCACTTCATCGGGCGCTACCGCGTGGCGGCCGCCGACGTGAATGCCTGGAGCGGCGTGGACCTGCTCGAAGGCGCGCTGATGGCGTTCGCGCACCCGGTCGACATCCTCGATGCGTTCCTCTGTCTCACCGCCGTCGGCGTGTTGCTGGGCATGGTCCGCCAGATCACCGGCAACATCGCTGCCTGCATCGGACTGCATGCCGGCTGGGTCGCCGTGATCTACGTGGTTCGCGAAACCTCGGAGCGCAATGCACATGGCCCCGCGCTCTGGCTGCTCAGCGACTACGACGGATTCATCGGCTGGATGGTGCTCTTCTGGACGCTCGCCATCGGGTGGGCGTTGTGGTGGTGGTACGGGAAAAGGGGACATTCCTCCTTTTCAACACAAAGCCTGAATCGTCGCGGTTGATCTCGCGGGCGCACCGCCCTGTGTCGGAGATGCGGACTGTCGCCGTCACTCGTCGTTCGGCACCAGCTCCAGCAAGGCGCCCAGGCGGGCAATGGGATCGTCGAGCTCGAGCAGCACCTGCTTGTCGTTGAGCTCGATCGGCAGCAGCTCGGTGAGCCGCGCCCCGACCCAGGCCGCGTCATCGAAATGTTTCTCCACGTGCTGGTACTGCTGCGAGAGCTCGTCCACCGCGCGCCGGACCGTGGCACCGAGGCGCTCATACTCCGCGGGCAATGCCCGGGCCGGCTCGGGGTCGAGCCAGGTCACCTCGCCCATGTTGAGGCCATCGGGTGCGCGCCAGACGCGCAGCACGCGGAACTTGCGCTCGCCCACGCACGAGATGCCCAACAACCCGTCCTTGAGCGTGTAGAAATCGGCGATGCGCGCGCTGCAGCCGATCGTGGCCGTGGTGGCCACCATGCCGGCTTCGTCGCCTTCCTGGATCAGCACCACGCCGAACGGCTGCTGTTCGCGCATGCAGCGGCGGACCATGTCGGTGTAGCGCGTCTCGAAGATGCGCAACGGCAGCGGCCCGCCGGGAAACAGCACCGTGTGCAACGGAAACAGGGCGATGACGCTGGCTTCCGCGTTCATGTCCCTGCCATGCGCTCAGGGCGCCTGGCGCCTCAATGCTTCGAGCAGCTTGCCGTGCAGACCACCGAAGCCGCCGTTGCTCATGATGAGCACCTGGTCGCCGGCGCGGGAGTTGCCGGCGAGTCCATCGACCAGCTCGTCGAGCGAACGTGCGAGCCGGCCTTTCTCGCCGAGCTCCGCCACCACGCCGCCCGCGTCCCAGCCCAGGTCCGGCGGCGCGAACATCCACACGGCGTCGGCCGCGGCGAGTGAGGGCGCCAGCGTCTGGCGATGCACGCCCATCTTCATCGTGGCCGAGCGTGGCTCGAGCACGGCGACGATGCGCTTGCCGCCGACCTTGCGTCGCAGCCCATCGATGGTCGAGGCGATGGCCGTCGGATGGTGCGCGAAGTCGTCGTACACGGCGATGCCGCCGACCTCGCCGCGCAGCTCCATGCGCCGCTTCACGCCCTTGAATTCGGCCAGCGCCGCGATCGACTGCGAGACCGGGATCCCGACGTGGCGCGCGGCACCGATGGCGGCCAGCGCATTCTCCGCGTTGTGCGCACCTAACAAGTCCCAGCGAACCGTGCCCACGGGCCGGCCGGCTTCGAGCACCACGAACTTCGAGAAGTCGCCGCCCTCGGGCTGGTCGAGCGACCACGTGATGCCACTACCCGCCTGGCGCGCGAATCCTTCGCATGGCGTCCACGCGCCCATCGCGAGCGTCGCGGCCAGGTTCGCGTCGGTGGCATTCCAGAGGATGCGGCCCGAGGCCGGCACCGTGCGCACCAGGTGGTGGAACTGCCTCTGGATCGCGCCGAGGTTTTCGTAGATGTCGGCGTGGTCGAACTCGAGGTTGTTGAGGATGAGCGTGCGCGAGCGGTAATGCACGAACTTGGCGCGCTTGTCGAAGAACGCGGTGTCGTACTCGTCGGCCTCGATGACGAAGTATTTCGTGCCCGGCGCGAATCGCGCGCTGGTGGAGAAGTTGCCCGGCACGCCGCCGATCAGGAACCCGGGCTTGAGTCCCGCGTGCTCGAGGATCCACGCCAGCATGCTCGAGGTGGTGGTCTTGCCATGGGTGCCGGCGACGCCGAGCACATGCACGTCGCGCAGCACCTCGCGCGCCAGCCACTCCGGCCCCGAGCTGTACGGGATGCCGCTCTCGAGCAGCGCTTCGATGACCGGCACGCCGCGCGTCATCACGTTTCCCACCACCACCACGTCCGGGCGCGGCTTGAGCTGCGCGGCGTCGAAACCCTGGATGAGCTCGATGCCGAGCGCCTCGAGCTGCGTGCTCATCGGTGGATAGACGTTCTTGTCCGAACCGGTGACGCGGTGGCCGGCGGCCTTGGCGATTGCGGCGATGCCGCCCATGAACGTGCCGCAGATGCCGAGAATGTGAACGTGCATGCAGTAACCCTAGGTAGCGCCCGCGGGCGCGCCGAAAACCAGCACGAAAACGACCACCGAGAAGATCTCCTGCCCGATGACCAGTAGTAAGGCCGCGGGCCACGGCCACTCGAAGGCGGCGCGCACGATGCGCACGAACACCACGATCATCCAGACCAGCAGGAACAGCGCGAGCATGGTGATGAACTGCGACGGCTGTTGCCTGGCCTGCACCTGCGTGGCGACGGAATTCATCATGGGAACCAGCAGCGGCGCGAAGATCGTGCTCACGCCGAACATCGCGGTCATGGTCTGCGGAAATCGCTCGCGTTTCTTCGCGAGCTGCAGCGCCACCCGGTACCAGACCAGCATCGACGCGGCGCCGATGATCAGTTCGACCGGCCAGTTCCCGTCGGTCGTTGCCACGGAGGCGACCACCATGGCCGAGATGGCCAGGTAGATGGCGACGGTCACGGCGAGCAGCACGGTGGATGCGGGCACTTGTTCCGGTCCGCGTCGCAACAGGATGATGTCCACCACGACGCTGAACAATGCACGGAGATTCGCAAGCATAATGCCGGGCGGATTGTACACGTCACCCGGAGCACGGCACCCTTGATGATAGACACTGCCGATGCGCTGACAGCTTTCGCGGAAAGCCTCGCGCACCAACCAGAGATCGCACTCGATACCGAGTTCATGCGCGAAAAGACCTATCGCGCGGAGTTGTGTCTCGTGCAGATCGCGTTCGGTCAGACCGCGGTGTGCATCGACCCGATCGCGCTGCCGGATCTCGCCGTGCTGGTGCCCGCGCTGACCGGCCCATCGACCGTGAAGGTCATGCACGCCGCGCGCCAGGACCTCGAGGTGATGCTGCCGGCCGTCGGGCTCGTGCAACCGGTATTCGATACGCAGATCGCCGCGGCGCTCGCGGGATTTCCGGCGCAGATCGGCTACGCCGAGCTGGCCCGGCGCATGCTCGGCGTGGAGCTGGCCAAGGCCCACACGCGCACCGACTGGACGCGCCGGCCGTTGTCGCCCGAGCAGCAGGAATACGCGCTCGACGACGTGCGCCATCTCGGCGCGCTGCGCACCAGATTGTTAGAGCAGCTGGCGGACCAGGGCCGTCTCGGCTGGCTCGAGGAAGAGCTCGCCGCGCTCGCCAACGCCGATGCGTTGCGCGTCGCGCCCGAAGATGCCTGGAAGAAGGTCAAGGGATTGCCCGGCCTCGACGAGCAGCGGCAACGCCTCGCGCAGGCGCTGGCCGCCTGGCGCGAACGACGCGCCATCGAGCGCAATCGTCCGCGCGGCTGGATTCTCGACGACCTGAGCCTGCGCGAAATCGTGTTGCGCCTGCCGCGCTCGCTCGACGCGCTGGCAGGACTCCCCGAGATGCAGGAATCCGTGGTGCGCAAGTGCGGCGAGGAATTGCTGGCGCTGGTGCGCGATGCGGGGATTTCGGACCCGCCGCCGGCATTGCCACGCCGCGAACGTCCCGATCCCGCGGTGCTCGCGACGGTGAAGCGCCTCGCCGACATCGCGGCCGCCGCGGCCGCAGAGCTTTCCATCGGCACCGAAGTCCTGGCCACGCGGCGCGAGCTCGAACGGCTGGCCGCGGGCCGCCGCGACGTCAGCCTGTTGCGAGGCTGGCGCGCGGAGGTCGTCGGACAGAAGCTGCTGTCAGCGCTTTGATTTGCGACGCGCGCGGGTTCGCGCGCGACTCGCCGCCTTGCGCTTCGGCTTGCGCGCCTGGGCCGCGGCACGGCGTTTCGGCGCCGCCTTTTTCTTGGCGACCTTTTTCGCCGCCTTGCGCACCGGCCTGCGCGCCGGCTTGCGCGCCACGGGCTTGGCACGCCGCTGCGGGGCGCGCTTCTTCGGAGCCTTCGCCGCCGGGGGGGCCGCTGCGCCACCACCGGCCTTGAGAGTGCCGAGCAGCCGCTGCGTGACTTCGTCGATGGCGCCTTCGGCATCCACGGTGCGCATGAGCCCCGTGTACGCGTAGTAGCGCGAGACGGGTTTGCGCGTGTCTTCCTCGTACTTGCGCAGGCGTTCCTTGAACGTGTCTTCGTGGTCGTCGGGTCGCTGCACGAGGCTGTGCTCGGTGCGACCCGGCGTGCACTCGCCGCTCGGCGGCGCGAAGTTGACGTTGAATACCTTCTTGCAGAATTCGCAGGTGCGGCGCCCCGACACGCGCTTGATCAGCTGGTCGTTGTCCACCTCGAACAGCACCACCGCATCGAGCGGCGTGCCGAGCTCGGCGAGCAGCTTGGTCAGGCCTTCGGCCTGCGCCACCGTGCGCGGGAATCCATCGAGGATGAAACCCTGCGCGGCATCGGATTGCGACAGCCGTTCGCGGATGATGGCGAGCATGGTTTCGTCGTCGACGTAACCGCCCGAGGCCATGATCTCCTTGGCGCGCAATCCCAGCGCCGTACCTTCGGACAGGTGCTTGCGCAGGATGTCGCCGGTGGAGATCTGGGGAATTCCGAATTGCTTTTCGAGACGCTGGGCCTGAGTGCCCTTGCCCGATCCGGGCGCGCCCATGAATACGATACGCATGCTAGATTCTTGACCTGTGTCCGCCCCCTCGAAGGGCCGTCACACTACCCAAAACCACTACCGTTCGGCAAACGCCGGACGGGACAATCGCGAGACATCGAGAACTACCTATGAGCAAGCGTCCGACCGCCTCCAAAACCAAGCCCATGAACGCGTTTTAT
>DATEII010000070.1:0-62728 GCA_035279135.1 Steroidobacteraceae bacterium | reverse complement strand
TGGCGCCGCTGTACGACGGCGCGCAGGCCTTCGCGGGCTGGGAAGGCTGCATCACCGACATCTCGATGCTCAAGCAGACGCTCGAAGAGCGCGATCGCCTCGAAGACAACCTGCGCCAGGCGCAGAAGCTCGAAGCCATCGGCCAGCTGGCCGCGGGCATCGCGCACGAGATCAACACGCCGACGCAGTACGTCGGTGACAACCTGCGCTTCCTCAAGGAATCCTTCGGCGAGCTCGACTCGCTGCTCGCGCAGCTGGTCAAGGTGGGCGGCGCGCCGGCCAGCAAGCTGCTCGGTGATGCCGACTTCGACTATCTCAAGGAAGAAATCCCGCGCGCGCTCAACCAGTCGCTCGAGGGCGTGGATCGCGTCGCCAAGATCGTGCGCGCGATGAAGGAGTTCTCGCACCCGGCGCGCGAGAAGACCGCCACGGATCTGAACCGCGCGATCCAAAGCACCATTACCGTGGCCAGCAACGAGTGGAAGTACGTGGCCGAGATCGAAATGGACCTCGACGCGAACCTGCCCGCGGTGCACTGCTCGCCTGCCGAGTTCAACCAGGTGGTGCTCAACATGGTGGTCAACGCCGCGCATGCCATCGGTGACGTGGTCGGTGACGGTGGCAAGGGGAAGGGCAAGATCAAGGTGAAGACCCGGGCCGACGGCGACTGGGCCGTGGTCGAGATCAGTGACTCCGGCTGCGGCATGCCGCCGCACATCCAGCAGCGCATCTTCGATCCGTTCTTCACCACCAAGGAAGTCGGCAAGGGTACGGGCCAGGGCCTGGCCATCGCCCACAACGTCGTGGTCGACAAGCACGGTGGCGCCATCAAGGTGGTGAGCTCGCCCGGCAAGGGCACCACATTCATCATCCGCTTGCCGATCGGCGGCAAGTCCGAACCGGAGGCCGCGGGGGCCGCAGCTTGAACGCCATTCGAGTCCTTTTCGTCGACGACGAGCCCCGCGTGCTCGAAGGCCTGAAACGCATGTTGCGCCCCAAGCGCAACGAGTGGCAGATGACCTTCGTGAGCAGCGCCAAGGAAGCGCTCGACACATTGAAGTCCGAACCTTGCGAGGTCGTGGTCACCGACATGCGCATGCCCGGCATGAGCGGCGCCGAGCTGCTCGAAGTCGTGCAGCGCGAGTACCCGGACACCATCCGGCTCATCCTCTCGGGACAGGCCGAAACCGAATCCGTCATGAAGGCGCTGGGCGTCTCGCACCAGTTCCTCTCGAAGCCCTGCGACGCCGAGATCCTCACGGGCACGATCGCGCGCGCCTTCACGTTGCGCGACCTCGCGGGCAATCCGGCGGTCAAGACGCTGGTCGCGCGCATCAACAAACTACCCACGCTGCCGGCGACCTACCAGCGGCTGGTCGAGTGCCTCAAGAGCCCGACCGCCGACATGGACGACGTCGCGCACATCATCTCGATGGACCCGTCGATGTCGGCGCGACTGCTCAAGGTCGTGAACTCCGCGTACTTCGGCCTCGCCAAACCGGTCGCCGATGTCGCGCGCGCCGGCGCCCTGCTCGGCCTCGATCGCATCATGGCGCTGGTGCTCGGCCAGGGCATCTTCTCGGGGGGCGAGATCCCGCAGGTGCGCGGCTTCAGTCTCGAGGCGCTGTGGGCGCACAGCCTGGCGACCGCGACCGCCGCGCGCCGCATCGCCATCGAAGAAGACTTCGACAAGGAACAGATTGCCGCCGCGTTCCTCGCCGGCATGCTGCACGACATCGGCAAGCTGGTGCTGGCCATGGGCATGCCCGCCGAGTACGAGCGCGTGCTCGAGCTCGCCAAGGGCCGCCCCGGCAGCGAACGCGACATCGAGACGCTGGAGCTCCAGGCCGCGCACACGGACGTCGGTGCGTACCTCGTGGGACTCTGGGGCCTGCCCAACACCATCGCCGAAGCCATCGCCTTCCACGAAGACCCGGCGCAGTCGACCAGCGATTTTGGATTGCCGGGCATCGTGCACGTGGCCGATCGCATCGCGCACCACCCCGAGGTGGCCGATCCGCGCTCGCCCGACCTGTTCCTGAATTTCGAGTACCTCGAGAAACACCAGCGCGGTGGCAAATGGAATGAATGGCGCGCGGCCTGCGCCGAGGCGATTGCCAGCGGCAACGCGGGGAAGTCCGCGTGAAGGACCGCGTGCTGTTCGTCGACGACGAGCCGAACGTGCTGGACGGCATCCGCCGCCAGCTGCGGAATCGCGTCGATCTCGAGACAGCCACCAGCGCGGCTGCCGGCCTCGACATCATCCACAAGCAGGGACCGTTTGCGGTCGTCGTCTCCGACATGCGCATGCCGGAAATGGACGGCGCGCGATTCCTCGCCAAGGTCAACGAGATCTCCCCGCAGACGGTGCGCATGGTTCTCAGCGGCCAGGCCGATCTCGAATCCACGATCGCCGCGGTCAACGAAGGCCGCGTGTTCCGCTTCCTGCTCAAGCCCTGCAATTCGGAGACGCTGTTCGGCGTCATCAAGAATGGCATCGAGCAGTACCGGCTGATCCACGCGGAAAAGCACCTGCTCGAGAACACGCTCAATGCCACCGTGAAGGTACTGTGCGACGTGCTCGGGCTGATCAATCCGGTCGCCCAGCGCCGTGCCGCGCAGATCCAGCGTTATGCCGAGAGCGCGGCCGACGCGCTGCGCCTGCTGCCGCACCTGTGGCAGTACCACCTGGCCGCGATGGTCTCGCAGCTCGGCTGCATCACGCTGCCGCAGGACACCCTGGCGCGCGCGATCAGTGGCCAGGCGTTGTCCGAAGAAGAACGCCGGCTGTACGAATCGCATCCCGAGATCGCCGGCAAATTGCTGGCCGCCATTCCGCGTCTCGAAGCCGTGGCCGGCATGGTCGCGGGCCAGATGCAGGTGCCCGCCCGCGATCTCGCGAGCGGCGATCCTTCGACCTGGGAACCGCAGAAGATCGGCGCCGCCATCCTGTGGGCCGCGGTGCGCTTCGATCGCCACATCTCCCAGGGCCGCACGCCCGACCAGGCCGCGCAGCTCGTGAACCAGGCCGCGCCCGGCCTGCCGCCCGTCATCACCCAGGCCATGGTCAAGGCCATCAGCGATGACTCGGGCCTGGTCATGAGCCGGGGCGTCGCGCTGCGCGAACTCGAGACCGGCATGACCATCGACGCCGACGTCATGAGCGCGCGTGGCACGCGCCTGGTGCCGCGCGGCACCGAGGTGAGCACCACCGTCATCGAGCGACTCAAGGCGGTCGCCGGCGGCGTCGGCGTGGTCGAACCCATTCGTGTTTCAGTCAAGGTACTGGATTAGCTTTCAAGGTGTCCGTCATGCAAAAGAGCAAACTACTCCTGGTCGACGACGAGCCGAACCTCACCTCGGCGCTGGTTCGCAGCCTCGACCGCTCGCAGTTCGAGATCTTCACGGCCGACTCGGCGCAGAAGGGCCTCATGATCCTCGCGGGCAACGACATCGACGTGGTGGTCTCCGACGAGCGCATGCCGGGCATGACGGGCAGCCAGTTCCTCTCCGAGGTGCGCAAGCAGTGGCCGAACACCATCCGCATGATCCTGTCGGGGCAGGCCGATCTCGAAGCCGCGGTGCGCGCGATCAACGAGGGCGAGGTCTATCGCTTCCTGCTCAAGCCCTGCCACCCGAAGGAACTGCAGATGACGATCCTGCAGGGCCTGCAGCACAAGAAACTCGTGGAGCAGAGTCGCAAGCTGCTGCTCGAGCATCAGAAGAACGTGAGCCTGCTCGAGGCGCTCGAGAAGGACAATCCCGGCATCACGCGAGTCGAAATGGATGACGATGGAGTCATCGACATGGAAGCTTATGACGCGGGCAATGGCGACGACGTGCAGTCGCTGCTCGACGATCTCGAGAAGGAGATGTCGAAGATCGCGTCGCGTTGAGCGGCGTCACCCGCCCGACTCCGCCGGCGGCGCCCGCCTAGACGCGCATCCCGCGATTTTCCGCTAGCAGTTTTCACGGGGTTCCTTCCCTGTGGCGGCATCGCATAAGCTCGTGCCCGGCAGCAGGACGCTGCCACAGCGAGGTTCCCATGGACACGAAGAAATGGATTTCTTTGGCGTTGTTCTTTGCCCTGTGCGCCGCCAACTCTGCCATTGCACAGACCTGCGGCCTCGTCAGCAACGCGGGCTTCGACAGCGACCTCGCCGGCTGGACGCCCAGTGGCACGGTCACAGTCGTCAGCGATGCGCATTCCGGCAGCAAGGCCGCGCGTATCGGCACGCCTCAGGGTGGCCTCAATCGCGCGGGCACCTTCGCCGTGACCGCGGGCAGCTCACTCACGTTCAGCGTGTGGGCCAAGGTGACGGGTAATCCGTCCTGGGCGGGTGTCGGGCTCGACTTCCTCAATGCCTCGGGCACCGAGATTGCCGAGATCAATACGCAGGTCACCGGCAGCAAGTACGCGCTGCGCTCGACCACGCGCGCCGTGCCGGCGGGCGCGGTGGCGGCACGTATCTGGACCTGGAAGAGCGGCAGCAGCGGTTACCTCTTCCTCGATGATTTCTGCGTGACGGTGCCGGACGCACAGGCGCCATCCATCCCCGCGGGCCTGGCGTCGGCATCGATCACGCAGACCTCTTTCACGTTGCGCTGGAACGCCTCCACGGACAACGTGGGCGTCACCCAGTACGAGGTGTTCCGCGGCGGCACGTCGCTCGGCACCACGAGCGGCACTTCGTTCAATGTCGGCAATCTCGCACCGGCGACCGCGTACGCCATGCGCGTGCGGGCGCGTGATGCCGCGGGCAACTGGTCGGCGCAGAGCAGCGCGCTCAACGTGACCACCGCGGGCGCCAGCGCCAGCTACGACATCACCATCAACAAGTCGGTTCGCAACCAGGCCATCGACGGCTTCGGTTTCTTCGGCGCTCAGAACACGTGGTGGTCGTCGAGCGCGTCGTTGTGGAGTGATGCCTGGGGCGACCAGGTGATCAGCGATCTCGGCATCACCATCTGGCGCAACGAGCACTACCCGCCTTCGGACAGCCTGAATACCCAGGACGCGAACTGGGCCAAGCAGCGCCCGGTGGTACAGGGACTCAAGCGCAAGGCCGACCAGTACGGCGTGAACCTCAAGTTCATCTTCACGGTGTGGAGCCCGCCGGCCGCGATGAAGGTGCGCGTGACCGACAACACGCGCGAGATCGGCGTGCCGCATCCCTACGGCACCAAGCAGGGTGGCGCGCTGGATCCGACGAAATACCAGCAGTTCGCCGAGTGGATGGGCAGCGGCATCGAGAACTACCGCGCCGAGGGCATCGAGCCCTATGCAGTCAGCCCGCAGAACGAGCCCTTCTTCGTGCAGGGCTTCAACAGCTGCTGGTACAAGCAGGAGTGGTACCCGGAAATGCTGGTCGGCGCCATGTCCATCCTCAAGGCTAACTACCCGAACGTGAAGGTGTTCGGCAGCGAAGGCATGCTGGAAATGGAGGCCGCGGACAACAACTGGCCGTGGTTCTACCACAAGCAGATCCTCGACAACGCTCAGGCGCGCGCCAACATCGACATCCTTGCGGTGCATGGGTACAGCGACGGCGTGGCACCCACCTCGGGCAGCACGCTGGGCCACCTGTGGCAGAGCCACAAGCAGCACTTCGCCGACCCGATGAACAAGAAGCAGTGGATGACCGAGACGTCCGGCTACGCCGATGCGTGGACCGGCAGCCCGGGTGCGTTCGCACTCGGGCTCGACATCATGTCGGCACTCAACAATGGCAACGTCGCCGGCTGGGTGTGGTGGCAAGGAAGCGAGAATCCCGGCAGCACTTCTGGTGTCGGCGACTTCGCGCTGATGAACGGACTGGTGAAGGGCAAGAAGTACTACGTGTCGAAGCAGTTCTATCGCTACATCCGGCCCGGAGCGGTGCGCGTGGGCGCCAGCAGCGTCAACAGCAACGTGTTCGTATCGGCGTACGAGCATGCGGGCGCCGGCACTCACACCATCGTGCTCGCCAATACGTCGGGCAGCACACAGAACGTGACCGTGGGTGGCGCGGGACTGCCCGCGACGTTCACGATCTATCGCACCTCGGCATCCGAGAACGCGGTGAACGCGGGCGAATTCGCCACGGGTACTTCCCTCACGCTGCCCGCGCGGTCAATCACCACGTTGCAGGCCGGAGGTACGCCGCTGGCGACGAACTAGAAGCGGACCAGCGCCGATCCCCAGGTAAAGCCGCCGCCAAAGGCTTCCAGCAGCAGCAGATCGCCGCGCTTGACGCGGCCGTCGCGCACCCCCGCGTCCAGCGCCAGCGGCACGGAGGCCGTCGACGTGTTGCCGTGATCCTGGACGGTCACGATGACGCGCTCCATGGGCAGCTCGAGCCGCTTGGCCATGGCCTGGATGATGCGGATGTTGGCCTGGTGCGGTACCAGCCAGTTGACCGCGGAGCGGTCGAGTCCATTGGCGGCGAGCGCCTCGTCGACTGCGCTGCCGAGCTTGGTGACGGCCACCTTGAACACTTCGCGGCCGTCCATCTTGATGCCGATGTCGACGCGCTGGCGTTCGGCATCGTAGCGGAAGCCTTTCGACACGCCGCTCTCGACGTACAGCAGGTCCTTGTACTCACCGTCGGAATGCAGGTGCGTGCTCATGACACCGGGCTCCGCCGAAGGCTTGAGCACCACGGCACCGGCACCGTCGCCGAACAACACGGCGGTGTTGCGATCATTCCAGTCCGTGATGCGCGAAAGCGTCTCGGCGCCGATCACCAGCGCGCACTTCGCCTCGCCGCACTTCACGAACTTGTCCGCGATGGACAATGCGTAGATGAAACCGCTGCAGGCGGTCTCGACCGAAAACGCGGGACAGCCGCGCGCCCCCAGGCGCGCCTGGAGCAGCGTGCCGCAATTCGGGAATACCTGGTCCGGCGTGGTGGTGCCGAACACGATGAAGTCGATCTCGGCGGGCGTGACGCCGGCCGCTTCGATGGCGCGGCGCGCCGCGATCTCGGCGATGTCCACGGTAGTTTGGCCGTCGACGGCGAGGTGCCGCCGCTCGATGCCGGTGCGCGTGCGGATCCACTCGTCGGTGGTATCCATCACCTTCTCGAGATCGAAGTTCGTGACGACCTTTTCCGGCAGGTACGAACCCGTGCCGGCGATACGTGAATACATGCTGGACCTTTGTCTTATGCCGCTTTGTCGGGCGACGGCGCCGTCGCCGGTGCATTCGCCAGTGCCTTGGCGATCGCCGCCGGCAACCCGCGCCGCATGGCGGTGGCGGCCGTCGCGATTGCCTGCGCGAACGCCAGGGCGTCCGCGCTGCCGTGGCTTTTTACCACGACTGCGGTCAGTCCGACCATGCAGGCGCCGTTGTAGCGGCGCGGGTCGAGCCCCTCGCCCACCCGACGCAGCGTCGGTGCGGCTAGCAACCCCGAAAGTTTGCTGAGCGCATCGCGCGTGAATTCCGTTCGCATCTGCTCGACGATGAGCTTGGCGAGACCTTCCATCGTCTTGAGCGCGACGTTGCCGGTGAAGCCGTCTGTGACCACGACGTCGACGCTGCCGTCGAAGATGTTGTTGCCTTCGACGAAGCCCGAGTAATTCACGCCGCTGGCGCGGATCAGCTCGTGCGCTTCCTGCACGAGCTCGTGGCCCTTGGTTTCTTCCTCGCCGATGTTCAGCAACCCGATGCGCGGGTTGGCGAGTCCGTAGACATCGCGCGCGACGATCGAACCCATGGTCGCGAACTGCGCCAGCTGCAGCGCCGTGGCCTTGGAGTTGGCGCCGAGATCGAGCATGTGGGTCTGCCCGCCGTTGCGCGCCGGCACCGTCGACATGATCGGCGCGCGTTCCACGGGGCCCACGGTCTTGAGCACGAAGTGCGACATCGCGGTGAGCGCACCGGTGTTGCCGGCACTGACGGTGGCGGCCGCGCGGCCCTCTTTGACGAGATCGATGGCGAGCCGCATGGAGGAGTCCTTGCGGCGGCGGATGGCTTCACGCGGGTGCTCGTCCATGCCGACGACGGTGGCCGCGGGGTGCACCTGCACACGCGCGCGCACGCCGTCGCCCGCGCCGTTCAGCGCGGGTTCGATGATCTCGGGTTTTCCGACGAGGATGAGCTCGAGTGCCGGATCGGCTTCGAGGGCGCGCAGGGCACCGGGTACGCATTCGGGCGCACCGCGGTCACCACTCATCACATCGACGGCGACGGACGCCATGCGCTCGCTTGGGCGGGAGCCCGGAGGCTCCCGCAGCGAAAACTATTCTTCGGTCTCGACGTCGGCCGGCTTCTCGATGACGCGCTTGCCGCGATAGAAACCGTCCGGGGTAATGCGATGCCGCAGGTGCGTCTCGCCCGACTGCGGGTCCACCGACAACGCCGGCTTCGACAAGGCGTCGTGCGAACGATGCATGCCGCGCTTCGACGGCGTTTTGCGACTCTTCTGAACGGGCATGGACCAATCCTCTTGTTCGGGCGATCGTTACTTGCGTTTCAACAGTTCGCCCAACTGTGCAAACGGTTTCTGTACCTGTAAGTCCGGCTCGTCATCGGGTTCGTCCGGTTGACCCGGGAGCTGAACCTGCTGACGAGCGCACTCGCTGTCTTCGCCATGCCGCGGCACATTGGGCAGCGCCAGCATGACTTCTTCATCGACGAGGTCGCGCACGCTCACGCTGTCGCCCTCGACCAGAAAAACCTCCATCTCCTCCGGCACGCGGTCGGCGGCGTCGTAGTCGCTGACCAGCGCCACGCGCGACTTCACCTTCACCGGCCAGCGCATCGGCTGCATGCACCGCTGACAAACTACTTCCGGCTGCGCGTCGACTTCGAGATCGGCAACCGCCTGGCCCAGCTGCCGTGAGAAGCGCACATGTCCCCTGGCTTCGCCTTCCGTACTCGTAAGCTCGCGGGACACCCGGGGCAGATCAGCGAGCGGGATCGAAAAATCGAGCGCCGTCTCGGTGCCTACCAGGGTGTCGACGAGAGCGCGACGGGACCAGCCCAGTGACATGGGGCGCGTATCATAGGTGCGACCCTCCCCCAAGTCAAAACAACTTTAAGCCCAAGTCCTTGTTTTTATGAGCCCGAAGGCCGTCCTCCGTCCCCTGATCCTGGCATCCACTTCACGCTATCGCGCAGCCCTGCTGGCCCGCTTCGGCCTGGCCTTCAACACGGCCAATCCAGACCTGGACGAGGCCGAGCAGTCCGGGGAATCCCCGCGAGACCGGGCCTGCCGGCTGTCGGAGGCCAAGGCCGAGGCGATGGCCGCGCAATATCCCGATGCCGTGATCATCGGCGGCGACCAGGTGGCAGCGCTGGGCTCCCGCGTGTTGCGCAAGCCCGGCAATGCGAATACCTGCCGCGAGCAGCTCCGCCTGCTCTCGGGTAACGCCGCGGAATTCCACACGGCCTGCACGGTGCGATGCATGTCGGCGGCCCTCAAGCTCACGCACGTGGACACCACGACGGTGTCGTTCCGCACGCTCGTGGACCTGGAGATCGACCGCTACATCGAGCGCGAGCAGCCCTTCGATTGCGCGGGCGGATTCAAGGCGGAGGCGCTCGGGATATCCCTGTTCGAACGCATGGATTCGCAGGACCCGACCGCGATCGTCGGATTGCCGCTGATCTGGCTGGCGGGTGCGCTGCGCACGGCGGGATTCTCGATCCCGTAAACCCGGACCCGCGTGGGTTCCCACGTTCTCGATTTTTGCCGCAGAACTACTTGCGCACGCGCGGCGGGTTCAGCACATCGATGACCGCAGCAAGGTCCGCGGGCAGCGGCGCGCTCGCGGAGAACTCCACGCCCGTCTCCGGCCACACGAAGCTCACCTGGTGCGCATGCAGGAACATGCGTTCGAGGCCGAGCGCCTTCATGCGTTCGTTGAATTCCTCGTCGCCATATTTCTCGTCACCCGCGAGTGGATAGCCCGCGTGGGTCGCGTGCACGCGGATCTGGTGCGTGCGTCCCGTCTCCAGCGAGACCTCGACCAGCGAGGCCTTCTTGCCGAAGAACTGCACCGGCCGGAAGACACTCACGGCCTCCTTGCCGGAGGCGTCGGCCTTCACGGTACGTTCGCCCCCGACGCGGATGTCGGTGCGCAACGGCACGTCGATGCGCTTCCTGCCCAGCTCCCACTTGCCCTTCACCAGCGCGAGGTACTTCTTTTCCACCTTGCCCTCGCGCATCAGCGCGTGCAGCGTCCGAAGCGCGGCCGGTTTGCGCGCCACCAGCAACAACCCGCTGGTATCGCGGTCGAGCCGATGCACGAGCTCGAGGGTCTCGTCCGGGCGGGCTGCGCGCAGCGCCTCGATGACGCCGAAGCTCACGCCGCTGCCGCCGTGCACCGCGACTCCGGCCGGCTTGTCGATGACCAGCAGTTGCGGGTCCTCGTGCACGATGGCCCCGGTGACGCTTTCGACCAGGGCACCCGGTGCACGCCGGGGGGGCGCCCTGTCCCCGGTCCGCACGGGCGGCACGCGCACGATGTCGTTCGCCTGCAACCGAGCTTCCGGCTTGGCCCGTTTGCCGTTGATCCGGACCTCACCTTTGCGAATCACGCGGAAAATATGGGTCCGGGGCACGTCCTTGAGGATCCGGCCGAGGAAGTTGTCGAGTCGCTGCCCCGCACCGCGCTCATCGACCGTCACCTGCATGACCTTCGGCGGCGAATCGGCCCTCGGCGGGCTTGTTTGTGGCGGGGAAACGTCGGGTGGTTCGTAACGTCTTGTTTTCACTAAGGTCTCGGGCTAATATTCGCGCCGTCGTCGTCCCCAGCAAAGTTTTCTGTGCGTGACGGCGCAATGCCGCGGCGCGCGAGAGCGCAACCATAAGACGAATCGAACGCGCCGCATGTTAGTTGGTCCTCGGCAACGAGGCCATCGCTCGAAGGCCCACTCGAAGCGCAGCGCATGGATGGCGATCCAAAAGACACCTCCTGCGCGGCGTCGGTGAAGTAGCCCAAAGGGTTCTGGCGCTCCGCCCCACCTTGGGACGGAACATCTACAACGTGATCAGTCACGCGCCCCATAACCAGTCTTGGCCTCACGGCATGCACCTCCGCGTCGCGCGGTTGCTCGCCATGCCGTCCGTGCAGATACCCGCCGCAAGTAACGAGTTGGCCCGACAGAACTTAGGGTCCAATTCAAATGAAGAGAATGCTCATCAATGCAACTCAGCAAGAGGAGTTGCGCGTCGCGCTGGTTGATGGCCAGAAGCTGTACGACCTTTCCATCGAAATACCTTCCAAGGAACAAAAGAAAGCCAACATCTACAAGGGACGGATCTCGCGCATCGAGCCTTCGCTCGAGGCCTGCTTCGTCGATTACGGTGCGGAACGCCACGGCTTCCTGCCGCTGAAGGAAATCTCCAAGGACTACTTCCGCAAGACCGAGGGCGGGCGCAACAACATGCGCGACCTGCTCTCCGAGGGCCAGGAAGTCATCGTCCAGGTCGAAAAAGAAGAACGCGGCAACAAGGGCGCCGCACTCACCACGTTCATCTCGCTCGCCGGCCGCTTCCTGGTGCTGATGCCGAACAACCCCCGTGCGGGTGGCGTTTCGCGTCGCATCGAAGGTGAAGACCGCGACCAGATGCGCCAGGTCATGGACGATCTGAAGATCCCCGACGGCATGGGCGCCATCGTGCGCACCGCCGGCGTCGGCCGCGCCGTCGAAGAGCTGCAGTGGGATCTCGACAATCTCAAGAACCAGTGGGACCAGATCGATGCGGCCACCAAGGATCGCCCGGCCCCGTACCTGGTGTATCGCGAAAGCGACGCAGTGACTCGTGCGTTACGCGACTACTTCGGCGACGACATCGGCGAACTGCTCGTGGACGATGACGCGACCTTCGCCACGGCGCAGGAGTACATGTCGCGCTTCATGCCGCCGGAAACGCAGCGCAAGCTCAAGCGCTACACCGACGACATCCCGCTGTTCACGCGCTTCCAGATCGAGAGCCAGATCGAATCGGCGTACGCGCAGAAGGTCGAGCTGCCCTCGGGCGGCTCCATCGTCATCAATTACACCGAAGCGCTGGTGTCCATCGACATCAACTCGGCGCGCGCCACGCGCGGCTCGGACATCGAGACGACGGCGACCAACACCAACCTGGAAGCGGCCGAGGAAATCGCCCGGCAACTGCGTATCCGCGACATCGGCGGCCTGATCGTCATCGACTTCATCGACATGGAGTCCTCGAAGAACCAGCGTGACGTCGAAGATCGCCTGCGCGACGCCGTGAAGATGGATCGCGCGCGCATCCAGATCGGCCGGCTGTCGCGTTTCGGCCTGCTCGAGATGTCGCGCCAGCGTCTGCGTCCTTCGCTCGGCGAGTCCAGCCACCTGGTGTGCCCGCGGTGCACAGGCATCGGGTCCATCAGATCAGTGGAATCCATGGCCCTCGCCATCCTGCGCCTCATCGGCGAGGAAGCCCGCAAGGAGAAGACCGCGCAGGTGGTCGCGCAGGTGCCCGTCGAAGTGGCCACCTACCTCATCAACGAGAAGCGCGAGTGGCTGCGCACGCTCGAGGACAAGGGCGGCGTCGAGCTGCTGATCGTCCCGAACCAGTACATCCAGACGCCCGAGTATTCGATCAAGCGCGTGCGCGCCGACGAGACCGAGCTCGCCGAGAACAAGGTGCTGTCGTACAAGATGCCGGTGGCGCCCGCGGTGGCGGATCCTTCCGGCACCAAGCAGGAGAAGCCGCAGCAGGAACCGGCCGCCGTGGTCCCCACCGCGCCGGCCACGGCAGCACCCGTCATCGTGCACGTTCCCGCCCCGGCCGCTGCTGCCAACGTGGTGGTCGCGCCGACGGGACTGAGCTTCATGCAGCGCCTCGTCTACCTGTTCACGGGCAAGCCGCCCGAGGGTGCGGTGGCTGCCGCCCCCGCGCGTGAAGAAGGACGTCGTCCGCAACGCGATCGCCCTCGCGATCGCGACCGGGATGGTCGCCATCATCGCCGCGACGGCGAGCGGGAGCGTTCACGCAGCGCGCATGGCCGCCGCGACAAGGAAGGTGGCCGTGAGGGAGGCCGAGACCGTCATCGCGACGGTGAGCGTCACCGGGACAAGGACGGGCACCGCGAGGGCGGTCGTCATCGTGATGGCCAGCGCGACGCGGGCCAGCGCGACGCGGCTTCGCAGGCACAGCGCGACGCGCAGCGCGAGCAGAATCGCGAGCGTGACCAGCAGCGTGAGGCCGAGCGCCAGGCGCAGCGTGAGCGGCAACGCGAACGCCAGCGCGAGCAGCAGGCGACCGCCAATGCCGCCGCCGCCACGAATGCACCGGCCGCTCCCGCCGGCGTGACAGCGGAAGGCGATGCCGTCGCCGAGGGCAACGGCCCGGCCGCCGATGGCGGAGCCCGCGAGGGTCGCGGTCGTCGCCGCCGTCGGGGCCGTCGCGGTGGGGCTCGCAATCGCGAGGGCGGACAGTCACAGTTCGGCGGCGAGTCGAACGAGGACTTCTCCGGTGCCCGCGAGGCGTCAGCGGAGGAACGCGCCTTCCACGATTCGCAGAACGGTCAGCGCGCCGACCAGGGCCCGCGTGAAGAGGGACCGCGCGAGTCGGCGCCCGAGCGTGCCGAGCCCCGCCCGGAACCGCCGCGCGAGCAACGCAACGAGTCCAGCCAGGCGCCGCTCGACCTGCCCCCGCCCCCGCCGGCCAAGCCCTTCGTGGTGTGGTCTTCGTCGCCGGGCGGATCGTCGGGTGAGCGCCGCGACGAATAGTTAGACCACGGTTCGATCCGGCTGGAACGCAGATCCGCGTACCGCGAGGTACGCGGATCTTTTTTTCCCCGGCTCAGCGCCGGCTGGCGAGCCGGCGCAGCAGGCCCCGGGCGCCGGCTTCGCAGAGATCGAGCACGCGCTCGAAATCCTCGACACCGCCGTAGTAGGGATCCGGCACTTCACCGACCTTGAGCTCCGGCGCGAACTCGAGGAACAGCCCGAGATGTCCGCCGATGACGCCCTGGCCGAGCTGCTCGAGCTCGGCGAGATTGGCGCGATCCATCGCGAGGATGTAATCGAAATCAGCGAAGTCGGCCGGCGACACGCGACGCGCGCGCAGGTTGGCCAGGTCATAACCGCGGCGCCGCGCCGCAGCCACCGTGCGTCGATCGGGCGGCTCGCCCACGTGGTATTCCGCAGTTCCCGCGGAATCCACGTACAAGGGCAGGCCCGCGAACTCACGCGCGGCGATATCGCGCAACACACCTTCGGCGGTCGGCGAACGGCAGATGTTGCCGAGGCAGACGAACAGGACGCGGTTCGTCACGGGGTGCTGGTCGCGGGCCCGGCGGGCACGGAATCCGTGGGCACGGGCTCGCTTGCGCCGGTAAGGCTGGCGTCTGGCGCGGTCAGAGAAGCCGGCTCTCCCGCCATCTCCGCAGACTCCCTATCGGGTTCCGGCGTCGGGGCGGCGCCCGGCAGCGCCTCGTATTCCGCGGCCTCGGTCGCCGTGTCGTCGGCCGCGCCATCTGGCACGGCTTCGGGCTGCGCCATCACTGCGATGTCCTCGATCGAGACTGACCTGTGCGGCCGATCGGGATGGCGGCCTAACCACCGCGGCAGCACCTGCGAGGCGGTGATCAGCACGATGCCGGCGATGGCGATGGTCCATCCCAGCCGGCCGGTGGACTTCTGTTCGGGCGTCGCCCACGTGCCGTCGACCGGACGCGACTGCCAATACGATTCGGGCATTTCCAGCGCGCGGGGTCCGCTCGCCTGCACCGCTGCGCTCGAAGGCGGCGGCGGCGCGCCCGGCGGCGTGGGCTCACCGGCCGCGGGCGGCGGAGCGCCACCCGGTGTCGCATCGTTTTCCGGCTCGCGCGATGGCGGCATCGGCGCCAGCCAGCCGACGAGCAGGAACATTGCACCCGCGGCGATCACGGCCAGGATGTTGGCCAGCTGGCCCAGCGAGCCGAAGTCCACGAGCACGAACTTGATGGCGGCGCCTACCAGGAACGTGGCGCCCGCCGACCATTGCGCGCGCGAACGCACGCGGCGCGCATTGATGGTCAGTGCCGCGCCGATCGATGCCCACAACAAGGTGACCAGCGCACGCCAGCCCATGTGGAAGATGTCGAGCGCGTTGAGGTCGCTGCCGTCGGGCCCCAGCCAGCGCAGCAGGTTCGCCTGCAGCAGCAGGGCTGCGCCGATGACGGCCGCGGGCATGATCCATTCGCCGATGCGCACCCGGCGCCCGTGCCAGTACGCGAGCGCACCGAGCGCCGCCACGCACAGCATCTCGAGAGCGATGGCGCTGGCCGCCCGCTCGATGTCGAACAGCGTGCTCAACGCCAGCACGAAGGCCAGGCCCACCGCAAAGATGTCGGCCGACTCGTTGATCCAGCGCCGCGAGCGATCGCCCGCCCGCATGCCCACGAACAGGACGACCACCGACGCGGCGGCACCCACGCAGACGGGGAATTGCCAGAGCGCACCCCCGGTGCCGCGCACATACGCGGCCATCCACAGCGCCACGACGATCGGAGCACCCACGGCGCCTAACAACCGGCTGGGCTCGGCGCCCTCGTCGGCCATGACGGGCCGCAGCGCAATGGCCAGCATCGCAACGCCCGCGATGATTGCCGAGATCGCGGCGATGTCACCGTCCGACCTGGCCTGCGCCAGCACCGCGCTGATGCCCAGCGCGAACACCAGCGGCCCGACCAGGTTGCGCACGTTCGGAATGCGCGGGCCGACGAAGAACACCGCGATCGCCGCGGCGGCGAATACCCAGTGCAGCAGCAGCCACGCGGACACCAGGTCGAGGCGTGCGACTTCACCCCCGATGGCGAACGCCGCCCAGCCGATCGATACCGTCAGCATGAGACTGTCGAGCCGGTGATGCAGCCGCACGAGGATGCGCGCGGCGATGATCATGAGCGCCGCGCCGACCAGCCGCTCGAAGAACCGGCCGTTGAGGAACAACGCGTCGCTGTGCGACGGCGCCAGCGCGCTCAGGATGTGCACCGCACTCAGGATCAGTACCAGTCCCGAGAGGAAGCCCTGCAGTCGAGCCGACTGCGTGCGTCGCGCCGCCAGCGACAGTGACGCCACCGAAATCGCGAGCGCGATCAGCTCCCACGGCAGGCTGCGATAACGCGCTGCGATGCCCATGCCGAGCAGCAGCAGGCCGATGATGGCGTGCGTGGCCATGCCCTCGCGCTTCTGCACGAACAGCCACGCCGCCGCCGCGAGCCAGATGGCCGCGAACCACCACAACTCCACCGACAAGGCCGCGCGGGAAGGCGCGAGTGCCAGCGCGGTCAGCGCGGCCACCACCGGCAGCGCGAGCAGGTAGACGGCATCCAGCGATTCGACCACGCGACCGCGCGACCAGCGGCGCTCGAACAGCGGCATCGCGACGTGCACGGCCACCAGCATCACGATGAGCGGCAACATCACGTCGGCGTTGTCGCGTGAGAAATAGTCCGCGGTCCAGGCGAAGAACGCGCTGCCCGCGAGCGTGAACAGGAAGCTCAGGTGGATCAGCGGCCGCCAGCCGCGCACCGCGACCATGGCGAACACCAGCAGGCTGATGGCGACGTAGTAGACGTACACCACCTGCGGGCCGGGATCGTCGACCGCGAATGCCGGTGCGATGAAGGCGCCGACCATGGACAACACGGCCAGCGACTGCGCACTTCGCGTGACCGCGAACACACCCGCGCCGACCGCCGTGAGCGCGAGCAGGCCCAGGCCCTGCATCGTCGGCAGGTAGCCGAACAGCGCGAACGCGCTGTACGCCGTGAGATAGGCGATGCCGAAGGCTGCGCCGCCGAGCGCCAGCGAGATGGCGCGGCGCTGCGGCTGCGCCGCGGTCAGGAAGGCTCCCACACCGAGCAATGCGGCCGCGAGGATCCCGACGCCGATCTTGTACTGGTCGGGGATGTCGAAGTTGATTGCCGCATAGCGCAACAGCGCGCCCACGCCGACGATCATGAGTCCGCCGCCGATCTTCGCCGGCCAGTTGCCGCTGGCGATCCACGACAGCAGACCTGCCGGCCGCCGTGCCAGCCGTTCGTCGCCGCCTTCGAGCGCGAGGATCGAAGCGAACACCGCGGTGATCACTAACAAGAAAACCAGCGCAACCATGTCTTCCCCTCTAGCCACCTGACTGCGGCCTGCATGTTGCCTTCTGTTGGCACCCGAGGGGAAATGACGTGGTGTCAGGCCGGGTGACGGCCTGTCAATTGCGTTTTCCGCGGGTATCGGGAATTGCCACTGGCCGTACCGGGGCGCGTGACTGCGCGCACAAAAAACCGCCAAACAAGGCCCTGGCGCCGGCTGGCGACAGTTTCCGACTCCCCGCCGGCAAGCCGCGCCGGTATAAGGCTGTATGCGCGCTTGCTTGTCTGGCATGACCCTGGTGGCCTCGCTGGCCGTGTTGTCTGCTTGCGGTGGAGGCGGCAGCAGTTCGCCCACCCCGTCACCCAACACGGTGCCGGTGGCCAATGCAGGACCTAACCAGTCGGTCACCGCCGGCGCGCAGGTGACGCTCAATGGCAGCGCCAGCAGCGACTCGGACGGCACCATCGCGACGTATACCTGGTCGCAGACCGCCGGCACGGCGGTGACGCTGTCGAGCACCACGGCGGCCCAACCCACGTTCACCGCGCCATCTCCTGCGGCGACCACGACACTGACATTCTCACTGCGGGTCACCGATGACCGCGGAGGACTGAGCGCGCCGGCCACCGTGAACATCACCGTCAATCCCGCGGGTGGCGCGAATGCCGCACCGGTCGCCAATGCGGGCAGCGCGCAGACGATCAACTCCGGATTCACCGTCACGCTCAACGGCACCGGCAGCACGGATGCGGACGGCACCATCGCGAGCTACGCCTGGACGCAGACCTCGGGCGCCGCCGTCACGCTGTCGAGCACCACCGCGGCGCAGCCCACCTTCACGGCGCCCACGGTGACCACGACGACGACGCTGACCTTCTCGCTCGTCGTCACCGACGATGACGGCGCCGCGAGCGCGGCGTCCACCGTGAACGTCACCGTGAACCCGCCCGCCGCCGGCAACGTGACCGGCCGGATCACGTTCGTGCGCATTCCGTTCGGGACCAGCAGCTTCGCCGGGCTCAACTATGCGAATCCGCAGAATCGACCGGCGCGTGGCGTCACCGTGCGTGCACTGGCCGCCGGCACGAGCACCGAGCTCGCACGAGGCGTCACCGACGACGATGGCGACTACGCGCTCAACGTCACCGCGGGCGCGAACATCACCATCGAAGTGATCGCGGAGATGGTGAAGACCGGCACATCACCGCAATGGAATTTCAGCGTGCGGGATCTGCCGCCACCGCCGGATCCGACCGATCCGAATCCGCCGCCATTTCCGAATCCGCTGCCGCCGACCTACACCTATACCGATGGCGTGCAGTTCGCCGCCAACGGAACCCCGAAAAACATCCCGATCCCCTCGGGTCTCAACAATACGGGTACCGCGACCGGCACGCGCGCCTCGGCGCCCTTCGCCATCCTCGATACGTTCTACCAGGCGGTGCAGCTGGTACTCAGCGCGGACTCCGATGTCGACTTCCCGCAGCTGGTCGCCGACTGGGGGGTCAACAACGTGCCCGAGGACGGCACCTATTTCACGGCCGCGAACGTGCAGCACATGGTGCTCACGGCCGATCTCAGCGCCGATACCGACGAGTTCGATCAGCACGTGATCGCGCACGAGTTCGGCCACTACATCGAGTACAACTTCTCGCGTGCCGACAACATCGGCGGCAGCCACGGTCTCGGCGACAAACTCGATCCGCGCGTCGCCTTCGGCGAAGGCTTCGGTTATGCGTTCGGCGCCATCGTGCTCAACGATCCGGTCACGCGTGACTCGTTCGTGGACGACACGCTGGGCTGCCCCAACGACCAGTGCTCGAGCACGTTCAATGTGAATACCAATCCGCCCGCGACCTCGACCGGCAGCAATTTCGGCTGCTGGTGCAGCGAGTCCTCGGTCTGGTCGATCCTCTGGGACGTGTTCGACAACGATGGCGAAGCCGGTGATCCGGTGACGCTGGGCTTTACGTCCATCTGGAACGTGTTGGTCGGCCCGCAGAGGATCACACCCGCGTTCACGACCATCTTCAGCTTCATCACCGAGTTGAAGAGTCTCAACTTAGGCAGCGCCGCGGCCATCAACACGCTGGTCGCGGCGCAGAACATCAACGCCGCCGCCATCGACATCTACGGCTCGACCGAGACCCATGTTCCAGCGCCGTACATCAACACTGAGGTGTTGCCGATCTATGCCACGGGGAACACGGTTGGGACTCCGATTGTTCTCCGCACGGTGGACGCCGGCGGCCCGACGACCATCGACAGCTCGGGCAACAAGCTTTCCAACCACCGCTACATCCGATTCATGGGTACGGGTCGCGACGTAATCGTGAACGCCACCTCGACCAGCCCACTCGCGACGCGCGACGTCGACTTCATCGTTTATCGTGCGCAGCCATTCGGCTTCGTCACGGCAGGGCAAAATGGGCCTGCCGCCTCTGAGTCGGAGACTTTCGGAACCGCGGCGACCAGTGAATACCTCATCGATGTTTATGACTGCGCCAACGGCTGCGATCCCTCGGAAGGTCCGCATGGCGACTACGACCTCACTGTGACCATCACCTCGCCGTGACCATCCACCGAGGCGCCAAATGAATATTCATTTCGATCACGCACTCCGCTCCGCCGCCGCCACGCTGTTGCTGCTGACGTTGGTCGCCTGCGACAAGCCACCGCCTTCCGAGGTCCCGGCACCGAGTCCCGCGCCCACCGATTCCTCGCCTGACACGACACCGGTACCGGCGCCCACGCAGGAAACACCGCCCTCGGATGCTCCTGCGGCTCCGACCCAACCCGAGTCGACACCGCCACCACCCGAAGAGCCCTCGGCGGTGCCCAAGCCCACGGCGGCGCTGGTGGGACCCGACCTCGACACCATGCAGATCGCGCGCCCCAGCGCGAAGCTCAGTGTCCCGGTGGACCTGCGCTACCAGTTCGACTCCGAGCCGCTGCCGGGACAAGCCGCGACGCTGCACCTGGCGGCCGTGCCGCGCGTGGCGGGCAGCAATCTCAAGGTCACCATCAAGGAGGCCGACGGCGTGCAGTTCGGCAGCGCCGGCCCCATGCGGGTGCAGAAGGCCACGCCTTCCGGCGTCTATCGCCAGCAGTTATCGGTCACACGCGCAGCGACGGCACCGCCAAACCTGCGGGTGCTCGTGACCATGGACATGGGTGACGGTATCGCGTTTGGTTATTACGCGATCCCGTGGTCGACCGGTAAGACCGCTCAAAAATTGGATTCAGTCAAACAACGCTGATCCCACCCCGGGTCGGGCGCGTAGACTACGCGCCGTGATCCCACCACGTTCAATCTGGCAGCGCCTCGCATGTCTGGTGGTGCTCGGCACCGCCATTCCCGGCGCGCACGCCGCCTGCGTGGGACAGCAGACCGGCGATCTCGCCGCCCTCGACGAACTGGCCTTCCGCGATCCGGCGTCGGCCTTGCCACAGCTCGCGGCTGCGATTTCCGCGGGCACCGACATGCCCCCCACGCGCCGCGCCGCGCTGCATGCGATCGCCGCGGACGCCTCGCGCCAGATGGGCTTCAGTCGCCAGACCATCACACATGCGGACGCCGGCCTCGCGCTGCTGCCGGCCGGTGACATGTCGGACCTCTCCGTGCGCATGCGCACGGTGCGCGCACTGGTCTCCACCAATGTGGGCGGCATCGACGCGGCGACCGTCGAGCTCACACGCGTCATCGATGCCATTGGCGACAACCGTCCGCTCGCGTTGGGCTGCCTGCTGCGCGACCGCGGCTGGCTGAACTTCCGCGACGGCAATCCCGACCAGGCGCTCGATGATCTGCTGCGCTCCTATGCGCTGCTTCGGCGCGTCGCGAGCCGCGAGGAAGCCATGGTGGCGGCGGGCCGCCTCTCGATGGCGCAGTTCTCGGTGCGCGATTACCCGCAGGCGCTGCAGCTGGTCGACGAGACCATCGCGTTCTTCCGCGAGCAGCAGGCGCCGGTGCGCCTCGCGACCGCGCTCGATCGACGCGCCGCCATCCTCAAGGCCGCGGGCCGTCTCGATGAAGCGCTGCTGGCCGCGGAAGAAGCACTCAAGATCCACGACGGCATCAAGGACCGCGTCGGCACGGGCCTGTCGCAGATGCGCATGTGCGGCGTGCTCATCGAGCGCAACGCACTCAAGGAAGCCGGCGAATGGTGTGATCGCGCCGAAGCCACGCTGAGCCAGACCAGCGGCATGGATGACAACGATTACCGCACGCTGGCCGCGCTGCGCGGACGACTCTATCTCGCGCTCGGCCGCTCCCGCGAAGCCGTGGCGCAGTTCGACCGCGCGATCGCACCCGGCGGTGCGCAGCCGGCGGACGACATCGCCGAGCTCTTCGAGCTGCGCTCGCGTGCGCATGCGGCCATCGGCGATTACCCGGCCGCGTTCAACGACCAGGGCGAATACCTGCGTCGCGTGCGCGAACAGGGCACGCTGGATCGCATCCGCGAAGTGGCACAGCTGCGCGTGCAGTTCGAGAACGACCAGGAGAAGCAGAAGATCGCGCTGCTCGAGAAGGACAAGAAACTCGCCGAGGAGCGCGCCAACAGCCAGATGCGCACCACGCAGCTGGTGGCCATCGCGGGGCTGACGGCGCTCGTGACGGCGTTCTTCCTCGGTTATGCGCTGCTGTCGAACCGCCGCCATCGCGCCGAGCTGATCCGGCTCGCCGAGCGCGACGAGCTCACCGGCCTCCTGAATCGCCGCGCCATCGTGCGCAAGGCGGTCGAATACCTGTCGCGCGCGCGGGAATCCAAGGGCACGCTGATCATCGGGCTCATCGACCTGGATCACTTCAAGTCCGTCAACGACCGCTTCGGCCACGCCGTGGGTGACCAGCTGCTGCAACGCCTGGCGGTGTCGCTGCGCACGGTGCTGCATACGCGCGAAGTATTCGGCCGTTACGGCGGCGAGGAATTCCTGGTGCTGTTCCCCGATTCGACCATGGAGCAGGCGCGCGAAGGCGCGGAACGGCTGCGCGCCGCGTTACGCGACTCGCCGCTCAACATCGACGGACAGGAAGTATCCGTGTCGTTGAGCATGGGCCTCGCGAGTTACGAAACCGGCGACGTGTTGTACGACCAGGTGGCGCGTCGCGCGGACATCGCGCTCTACGTGGCCAAGACCCAGGGACGCGACCGCGTCGAAGTGTTCAACCCGCTGCGGCATGGCAACGTCACGGCGACGGCTTCGCAGCGAAGATAAGAAGTGGTTGAACGAGCGCTGGCGCGGACGCGAGTGCTGACTCAACCCCGACAACCCTACCCCCGCGCCGCTACTTCCAGGTTACCGAGAACTTCTGGCCGACACGCAGCTGCGCGCCCACGCCGCGCACGATGATGGCGTTCTGGCCGAAGCACACGCCGCCCAGCTCCCGGTCGAAGCGATATTTCTTGAGCGTGTCCAGCGGCTCGGTGCCGTCGATCGCCCCGCCTTCCTGGTCGGTGGTCGTGATGGAGCAGCGCGTGCAGGGCTTCACGATGCGAAGCGTCACGTCATCGGTGGCCAGCTCGTGGATGCGATCCTCGTCATACGCGCCCACGCCATCGATGACCACGTTCGGCCGGAAGCGCGCCATCGGCAGCTCCTTCGGCAGGCGCGAATTGAGCTCGGCCAGCGAGGCGCGCGAAATGATCAGCACCGGGTAGCCATCCGCGAACTGCGTGATCGCGCGCATGCCCTGGGTCCACTCCGGGTTGCAGACGCGCTCCCGCGCGGGGTCGAAGCGCACCAGCCGCAGCGGCGTGTCGAGATATCGCGAGCACCAGGCCGCGGCTTCATCACCGTAGTCGATGCCGCCGCCGGAGAACTTCCAGACCACGATGTCGCGTGGCATACCGGCAGCTGCGCGCGCCACGGACAGCGCGGGCATGCCCGGTGCCGTGAGCTGCAATGCATCCGCACTCACCGAGGTACCAATCAGCGCCAGCCGCGGCAGCTCGCGCTGCGTGACGAAGCGCCCATTGGGCCGCACCATCATCCAGTGCCGATCGTCGGCGAGACCGGTCTCCGAGACGCGCGCGTTCTGCAGCGGAATACCGCGACAGGACTTGACTGGATAGATGTTGAGCGCGGTGAGCGTGGCCGATGGCGCCATCTCAGGGCCTCACGGTGAGCGCACGTTCCGCGCGCTCGAGATCCGCCGCGGTGTTCACGTCGGCCAGCGGCCGTTCCACCGCGAGGGCCACGCGGATCTCCATGCCGTTCTCGAGCGCGCGCAACTGCTCGAGTTTTTCGATCTGCTCGAGCCGTCCGGGCGGCAGCACCGCGAGCCGTCGCAACGCGCCCACGCGGTAGGCATAGATGCCGATGTGCCGCAGGCTGGCCGGCGTCACCGTGCTGGCCGCATCCCGATTCCACGGAATCGGCGCGCGCGAGAAATACAGCGCGCGGCCGGTCACGTCGCAGGCCACCTTCACGGTGTTCGGGTCGTTGAAGTCGGTGATCTGCTCGAGCTTTGCGGCCAGCGTCGCGATGTGCGCGGCGCGATGCTCGGCCAGCAGCTGCGCCACCTGGTTGATGACCACGGGCGGGATCAGCGGCTCGTCGCCCTGCACGTTGACCACGATGTCGCCCTCGGCCCAGCCGCGCGTCGAAGCCACCTCGGCGATACGGTCGGTGCCCGACACATGGGTGCGCGCCGTCATCGCGATTTCGGCACCGAAGCCGCGCGCCGCGTTCGCGATGCGCTCATCGTCGGTGGCCACGATGACCTCGGCCGCCTGCGAGCTGCGGGCGCGCTCGTGCACCCATTGCAGCATGGGCTTGCCGGCCAGCGGCAGCAGCGCCTTGCCCGGCAGGCGCGATGAGTCGAAGCGCGCGGGGATGACGACGCGGAAACTCATCAGCGCTCCAGCAGGGGATCGTCATGCGCCAGTTGCCGCGCATCTTCCTCGAGCATCATGGGCACGCCCTCGCGGATCGGAAACGCCAGCCGTTCGGCGCGACACACCAGCACGCCGGCTTCACGATGCAGTTTGAGCGGGCCCTTGCACACCGGGCAGGCGAGGATGTCGAGCAGTCGGTCGTCCATGCGGATCAGTTACCCGTCTTGAAAGCCTTGATGCGCGCGAGCACCAGGTCGATGAGTGCGGCCGCCTCGCTTTCGGAGAACTCCGCGGTCACCGGCACGTACCAGCAGCGCTCGTCGGCGAAGGCCGCGCATTTTACGGCATCCTTTTCGGTCATGAGCACCGGCAGGCTGTCGCCGAAATTCAGGTCTCCGGACTTGAACGGATGGTGGTCGGCGAACGGATGTTCATACACGGTGAGGCCGGCATTGCGCAGCATGTCGAAGAACCGCTGCGGATTGCCGATGGCGGCCACCGCGTGGACGCCGCTGCCGCGAAAGCTCGACAACGCGCGCAGCGCGCCGCTGCCCGCCACGGGGCGTGCATCGCCGGGTCGCATCTGCATGTCGAAGCGCGTGCCCGTGACGAATCGCGGCAACTGGAATCCGGGCGCCGTGATCGCGCCGTTGACCACCACGGCATTCACGCGCCGCAGGCGCCGCGGACTTTCCCGCAGCGGACCGCGCGGCAGCACGCAGCCGTTGCCGAAGCCGCGCTGGCCGTCGATGACCACGATCTCGCATTGACGCACGAGCGCGAGGTGCTGCAAGCCGTCGTCGCACACCACGACATCGGCACCGTCCTCGACGGCCGCCTGGGCCGTCGCGACGCGGTCCTTGCCGATGAACACCGTGGCGGCCGCGCGCCGCGCCAGCAGCAGCGGCTCGTCCCCCACTTCGGAAGGCCGGCTGTGCACGGTCACGCGCGTGACGCCGCGCGCCTTGCCGCCATAACCGCGCGACACGATGCCCACGCGCATGCCGCAGGCGGCGAGATGCGACGATAGCCAGGCCACGAGCGGCGTCTTGCCCGTGCCACCGACGGTGAGGTTGCCGACCACGATGACGGGCACCGCGACCTTGATGCGATGACGCAGCCCCACGCGATAGAACAGCCCGCGCACCGACATCACCAGGCCATACAGCAACGACAGCGGCGTGAGCCAGAGCGACGCCTCGCGGCTGTACCACATGGACTCGATGCGCGAGCGCATGGCGTGCGGGCTCAGCCGCGGAATTCCGCGCGCTTGAGGCCGGCGTACGCGCCCTCGCGCGCGACCAGATCGGCGTGTGTCCCGCGTTCGACGATGCGCCCGGCTTCCATGACGATGATTTCGTCCGCATGTTCGATGGTTGACAGGCGATGCGCGATGACCAGCGTGGTGCGGTTGCGGAACAACTCCACCAGCGCCTCCTGGATCCGGCGCTCGGATTCGTTGTCGAGCGCGGACGTGGCCTCGTCGAGGATCAGGATGGGCGCATCCTTGAGCAGCGCGCGCGCGATGGCGATGCGTTGCTTCTGTCCGCCCGAGAGCTGCGAGCCGCGCTCACCGACCTGCGTGTCCATGCCCTGCGGCAGCTTGCTCGCGAACTCGTCGACATAGGCGATGCGCGCCGCCTTCTCGACCGCCGCAGGGTCCGGGTTGGGCACGCCGAAGGCGATGTTGTTGCGGATCGAGTCGTTGAACAGCAGCACGTCCTGGTTGACCAGCGATACGTTCTGCCGCAGGTCTCGCAGGTTGCATTCGCGGACGTCGATCCCGTCCACCAGCACGGCCCCCGAAGTCGCGTCGTAGAAACGCGGCACCAGCGCAGCCAGGGTGGATTTGCCCGAGCCCGAGGGCCCGACGATGGCGATGTTCTTGCCGGCCGGCACGCGCAGGTTCACCGAGTGCAGCACGCCGCCTTTCTCGCTGGTGTACTCGAAGCTCACGTCGCGGAATTCGAGCTCCCCGGAGACACGCGGCAATGGTCGCCCGGACTTCAGGTCTTCGGGTGCGATGTCGAGCAACTCGAAGATGCTGGCGCCGGCCGCGAGTCCCTGCTGCAATGGCGCGAAGGAATCCATGAGCCGCTTGAGCGGCGCGGTGGTCATGAGCGTCGCCGTGATGAATGCCATGAAATCGCCGGGCGTCATGGTGCCGGACTGGATCTGGTGCAGTGACACCCAGAGGATGCCGCCGAGGCCGATGGACGCGATGAACTGCACCGTGGGGTTGCTGATCGAACGCGCCGCGATGAGCTTCATGTTGCTCTTGCGGTTGTGCTCGTTGACCTTCTCGAAATCGCCGGCCTCGGCTTCCTGCGCGTTGAACACCTTGATCACGCGATGCCCGTCGAGCGCCTCCTTCACGGAGCTCGTGACGTCGCCCATCGAGGACTGGATGCGCCCGCTGTAGCGCCGGAACGAGCGGCTGACATTGCGGATCAGCCAGGACAACGGTGGCGCGAGGATCAGCACGAACAACGCCAGCTTCCAGTTGATGTACACCACGACGCTCAGCAACACGACGATGGTGAGCGTGTCGCGGATCAGCGAGGTGATGGACTTGGTGACGGCCTCGGCCACCTGCTCGACGTTGAACGTCAGCCTCGACAGCAGGTGCCCGGTGCCTTCGCGATCGTAGTAACGCGTGGGCAGAGCAAGGTAGTGACGGAACAGATCGCCGCGGATCGCCTTGATCACGCGCCGTCCGACGCGGCCCGGGAAGTACACCGACATGTAATCGCCGAGCCCCCGGAACAGGAACAGCACGGGCGCTCCGATCGGCACCAGCCACAACACGCGCTCGTTCTTTTCGTAGAACGTGCCGTCGACGAACTGCTTGACGAACAGCGCCAGCGTGCCATCGGTGGCCGCGAACAGCGCCATGCCGAGGACGCCGATCAGGAAGGTGCCGCGAAACGGCCAGGCATACGACAGCAGTCGCTTGTAGACCTGTCCGGGCTTCATCTCCGCCGGCTGCGACTTATTCACCGGGGCTCATGTCCGCGGACTCATTTCTGCGGCTTGGAGTCTTCGACCGTCGCGATGTTGATGCGCACGAAGCCGAGCTTGCCGAGCACGTCCATGGCGGTCACCACGGACTGGTGCGTGGCGCGACCATCGGCGCGCACGGTGACCGGCTTGTTGCGGTCGGCGCCGGCGACTTCCTGGATGGCCGCGCGCAGCGTGTCCGGCGAATTGTTGATGAGCTCGCGCTCGTTGACCCGATAGGTGCCCTGCTGCGTGACCGAGACGACCAGTGGATCGGTCTTCTGCTTGCCGGTGGGCGCAAGGCTCGCCTGCGGCAGCTCGATCTTGAGCCGGCCTTCCTGCATGAAGGTCGACGTCAGCATGAAAAAGATGACCAGCAGCAGCGAGACGTCGATCAGCGGGATCAGGTTGATCTCCGGATCGTCCTTCTGCCTTTCGCCGCGCAGCTTCATGCCGTGCGCGCGATGCCGCCGTCGGAATCACCGGACTGGATATCGGCGCCCAGCGAGTCCGCGAAGTTCACCGCGATCTTCTCCATCTCGACCACGATGCGCTCGACCTTGCCGCGCAGGTAGCGGAACGAGATGTAGGCCGGGATCGCCACGGTGAGGCCAGCCGCGGTGCAGACCAGCGCCTCGGAGATGCCGCCGGCCAGCAAGCGCGGATCGCCCATGCCACCGAGCATGACGGCGCGGAACGAGTTGATGATGCCGGTGACGGTACCGAGCAGGCCTAACAAGGGCGAGATGCTGGCAATGGTGCCGACCGAATTCACGAAACGCTCGAGCTCGTGCACCACGTGGCGGCCGACGTCCTCGACGCGTTCCATCATGATCTCGCGCCCGCGATGACGATTCGCGAGCGCCGCGGCGAGCACGCGACCCAGCGGCGAGTTCTTCTCGAGCGCTTCGATGACCTTCGGATTGACCTGGTTACGGTCGGCGAGCTCGGAAACCTTCTTGATGAGGTCCTGCGGCAGAACGCGCTTCCGCTGCAGCGTCCAGAGGCGTTCGAGCACGATACCGACCAGCACGATCGAGCAGATGATGATCGGCCACATGAATGGGCCGCCGGCCCGCACGATTTCCCACATGGCACCGGACTATACCGGAAGGACCCGCAAAAGCGTCATCCGGGCCGCCGCCAGGCGAATGGGTAACGCGCCGAACGCGCGGTCGTGAGCCCGGAGATCCCCTGCGTCCCGAAAACGAACTGGACTGCGCCGACGCTGCGTGTGTCGAGCACGCGTGAGCCCGAGTCGCGCCAGCGCGCGAGGGCGCGGGTGCGAGTGTCGCTGGTGGCGATACCGCCGGTGGCGATGGCCAATCCCGTGGCGCTCGACTCTATCCACTCGGTCCCGGAGCCCGCACCGCCGGCCTGGCGACTCAGGACCACCACGTCGTCGCGCCCTGCCCGCCCGCGCGCCAGCAATTCCCGTTCCGCGTTCGCATCCAGATCGCCCGGCAGCAGCAGCGCGTGTTCGCCGGCGACGATGCGGAGCACGCAGTATTTGCCCCGGCCCGCCCCGAACATCTCGAACTCGACCGCGTCCCACACGAAGCGCGAGTCCCGGCAGGCCTCGGCACGCAGCCGGCTCGCGGGCCACCCGCCTCCGCTCACGATTCGATGCACGCCGCGCTCGAAGGCTAACAACGCGGCGCCCGCGGCGCGGTCGTCATCGAGACTCGGGAGCACGAGCAGGTCGATCGAGCGGATCCCGTAGGCATCGAGCGCTGGCAGCACGGTGCGCGCCAACACCGTGCCATGCGTGTTCCAGCGATCGCCCGTGTCGAACAGCAATACATGCGAGTGCGTGGCGACCAGCACGGCCGATCCACGCCCGGCGTCCAGCACGTCGACGCGCGCCTGGCCTGCTTCCGGCAGGCGCGAGGGTGCGAACAGCAAGGGCAGCCACAGCGCCGCACCCCCGAGACGCAGGCCGAGCGGCCAGCTCCACAGCACCCACAGGGACGCCGGGATCGCGAGCACGAACCACCACGTGGAGGGCTCGGTGCGCCAGGTGGAGGGCTCCAGGTCCGCCGCCCAGACGAGCGCGGGCCACGACTTTTCATAGAGCCACGCGGCGGCAGCGAATGGCAGGCCATCGAGCGCCGGTATCCACCACGCCAGCACGGCGCCCACCAGGATCACGGGCACGAACACGAACGAGATCAGCGGAATCGCCACGAGGTTCACACCGAAGCCCACCAGCGACACACCCCCGAACACCGCGAAGGTCAGCGGCGCGAGGGTCACCATCACGGCGAGCTGCAGTCTCAGCACGCGCACCGCGCGACCCGCGCGCACCAGTGCCGTGGTCTCGAGCAACAGGATCACGCCCACCGCCACGAACGACAGCCAGAAGCCCGCCGCCAGTGGCGCGAGCGGGTCGAGCAGCAGCACCAGGATCAGAGCCAGCGACCAGGTGCGCGCGGCGTCGAGCGGCCGTGCGCCGAGGCGTGCGGTCGCGAACACGGCCAGCATCAGCCAGGTGCGTTGCGTGGGCACCGAGAAGCCGGCGAGCAGCGCGTAACCGCCGGCGGCCAGCAGTCCCGCGATCAGCGCAAAAGGCTCGCGTTCGAGCGCGCGCCCGGGCAGCAAGCGCCAGAGGAGCCGGGACGCGCCGAATGCCAGCATCGCGAACAACGTGACGTGCATGCCGGAGATCGCCACCAGGTGCGTAGTGCCCGTGGCATTGAACACGCGCCACTGGTCCGTGCTCATGCCATCGGTGAGACCCACGGCCAGCGCCGTGACCAGGCCCGCGGCGTCCGGATCCGCGATCCGCGCGGCGATACGCGTGGCGATGCGTGCGCGCACCGTGTCGATGGACGGTGACGCGAGCGCGAGGCGCGTGTTCAATCCCGACGGCAACACGCGTGCGTGCAGGTGCACGCGATCACGGAACGCCAGGCGCTCGGCATCGAGCCCGTGGAAGTTCCGCGTATCGGCCGCGTGTCCCAGGCGCGCGAGCCATTGCCAGCGTTCCCCTACGCGCGGTGCGCGGTCGACGCGCCAACGCAGTCGCGCATGCCGTCGCGGTGCGCCCACGCCCGGGCCCTCGACGACGCGGATTTCGGCGTCGAAGCCCACGTCCGCGCCGTCACGCGCCGGCACGGAGAGGATCTGGCCTTCGAGCAACACGCGCTCATCCGGGCCCGTGGGCAGCATGCGCAGCGCCTGCCAACGAACCACCGTGAACCCCGCCACGCACAGACCCACGAGCACCAGCGCCAGGCCGCGCATCGCCGGCCCACCTCGCCATGGCGAGAGAAACACGGCCATGCCGCCGATGCCTGCGCACCACAACCAGGGCGTGGACGGCGAGCTCGCACAGCCCAGCCCGGCGAGCACGCCCGCCAGCAGCGAGAGCGCACTCCTCATGGACCGCTGTTAAAGTGCTGGCCGATGCCTCGGCTCCTGTTCCGCAAGATCACGCCGCGCCACGAGACGCTGCGCAACCACTGGGCGCTGAAACCTTTCAGTCGCTTCTTCGGCGATCCGCGCCTGTGGTCGCTGCAACGGCGCACCGTGGCACCCGCCTTCGGCGCGGGACTCGCGATCTGCTTCATCCCGCTGCCCATCCACATCCCGGTGGCGATGCTCGTGGCCATTTTCTGCCGCATCCACATTCCCACGATCATGCTGGCGCTGGTCGCGGTGAACCCGCTGACCATGCTCCCGGCCTACCTGCTGGCCTACAAGGTGGGCGTCCTCGTCACGCAAGCCCACGAGCGGCGCTTCGCATTCCACATGAGCTGGGACTGGGTGCAGCACGGCCTGGGCCCGATGTGGAAACCCTTCCTGGTCGGCTGCGGAGTCACCGGGGCCCTGGTGGGCCTGATCGGCTACGTGTTGCTCGACTACGCGTGGCGCTACAGCGCCCGCAAGAGATACCGCGAGCGGCCGGGCTCGGCCAGCTCGCAATCACGTCTTTTCGACTAGATTTCCGCGTTCGATCTCGAGGATGCGGTCCATGCGTTGCGCGAGGCGCCGATCGTGCGTGACCACGATGAGGCTGGTGCCGAACTCGCGGTTCAGCTCGAGCATGAGCGCGAACACCGCCTCGGCATTGTTGCCATCGAGATTGCCGGTGGGCTCGTCGGCGAGAACGATGCGCGGCTGGGTCACGAGCGCGCGCGCCACGGCCGCGCGCTGGCGCTCGCCGCCCGAGAGCTCGTGCGGCCGATGAATCAGCCGCTCCTCGAGACCCACGCGCTCGAGCACGGCACGCGCGCGATCCTCGGCGACCTGCTTGGGTTCACGCCGCACCAGCAGCGGCATGGCCACGTTTTCGAGCGCCGAGAATTCCGGCAACAGGTGATGGAACTGGTAGACGAAGCCCAGCGTGCGGTTGCGCAGCTCACCGCGCGGCTTCTCGGCCAGCGCATGGATGTCGCTGCCCGCGATGCGCACCGTGCCCGCGGTCGGACGATCGAGGCCGCCGAGGATCTGCAGGAGCGTGGTCTTGCCCGAACCGGAGGCGCCGATAATGGCGATGCGTTCGCCGGTCCGCACGGCCAGGTTCACGCCCTCGAGCACCTTGAGGTCGATCGGCCCCTGGCGATAGGTGCGTGCCACGTCGGTGGCTTCGAGAACCAGCTCAGTCATGTCGCTTCTCAATCATGTCGCAGGGCCTCCGCGGGCAACGTGCGCGAGGCACGCCACGCCGGGTAGATAGTCGCGGCCGCCGTGAGCACCAGCGTCACGAGGCTCACCTTGAGCACGTCGGCGAATTTCACGTCCGTGGGCAGGTCGTTCATGAGGTACACCGACGCATCGAGGAACTGCACGCCGAAGGCGCTCTCGACGGCGTGCAGCATGGCGGGAAAATACAGCGACAGCAGCCAGCCGAGCAGCGCGCCGGCGACCGTGCCCACGAGACCGATCAGCGCGCCCTGCACCAGGAACATGCGCAGCACGTTGACCGGCGCGGCCCCGAGGGTCCGCAGGATCGCGATGTCGGTCTGCTTCTCCTTGACGATCATGACGAGCGTGGCGATCAGGTTGATGGCCGCCACCACGACCAGGATCAGCAGGATGAAGAACATCATCGACTTGGTGAGCTCGATGTTGCGGAAGAAGTTGAGGTGATCGCGGGTCCAGTCGCTCACGAAGTAGCCGCCGCCGCTCACGTCGATGGCGCGCGCCACCGTGCGCACCAGCATGTGCGCCAGGAACGGATCGTCGAGCGCGAGCCTGAGGCCCGTGATGTCGTCGCCCATCTGGTAGAGCCGCGCGGCGTCCGTCATGTGGATCAAGGCCAGGCCGCGGTCGTACTCGTACATGCCGGAATCGAAAATGCCCGCCACGGTGAAGCGGCGCCTGCGCACCTCGAAACCCGCGGGGGTAAAGCTGCCTTCAGGCGCCATCAGCACCACGGTTTGTCCGAGCTTCACGCCCAGTTCTTCGGCCAGCGCCGAACCCAGCACAACGCGGAACTTGCCGGCCTCGAGGTCGGACAACGAGCCCGCGGTCATGCGCGAGCCGAGGCCGATGGCTTTCACCTCTTCCTCCGGCAACACGCCACGCACCAGCGCGCCGCTGACGCGCTGCCCGTTGGCGAGCAGGCCGCGCGATTCGATGAACGGCACCGCGGCCTTCACGCCCGGCTCCTGCGCCGCCGTGGCCTGGCGCGCACGCCAGTCGGGGATCGCGCCGTCGACGCCGGTGATGGTGGCGTGCGCGGTCACGGCCAGGATGCGGGTGCGCAGCTCGCTCTCGAAGCCGTTGAGCACCGACAGCACCACGATCAGCACGGCCACGCCCAGCGACAGGCCCAGCACCGACATCGAGGCGACGAAGGAGACGAAGCCGCTGCGGTGCGCCGAGCGCAGGTAGCGCACGCCGATCAACCATTCGTACGGCGCGGCCACCTAGTCGTACCTCAGCGCATCGGCGGGCGGGATGCGAGCCGCGCGCAGCGACGGGTAGATAGTCGCCAGCAGCGTGATGAACATCGCGATGCCCGCGATCCACACGATCTGCAGCGGCCGCAGCTCCGACGGCAGCCGCGTGACCACGTACACCGAGGAGTCGAAGAACTCGAAGCGGAACAAGCGCTCGAGGAAGGCGGCGACATCGCCGGCGTTGTAGCCGATCACCGTGCCGAGCAGCACCCCGAGTGCCACGCCGAACCAGGCGATCACGCTGCCCTGGATCAGGAAGATGGTCATGACCCGGCGCGGCGACGCACCGAGCGTGCGGAGTATGGCGATGTCGGTGCGCTTGTCGGTCACCACCATCGCGAGCATCGCCACGAGGTAGAACGCCGCCACCGCGACTATGAGCATCAGGATGATCGCCACCATGGTCTTCTCGATGCGGATGGCGCGGAAGTAGCTCGCGTGGTCGAAGGTCCAGTCGCGGATCTCGACGCCGGCGGGCAGCAGCTTCGCGAGCGCGGCCGAATATTCCGGCGCGCCCAGCGCCTCGCGGAAATTCACGTGCAGCGACATGCGCGAGTCGGGCGCGGGCAGCAGCGCTCGCACGTCCTCGAGCGAGGTGATCAGCAGCGCCTCGGTGTCCTGCATCTCGGCGGCCAGCACGCCGACGATCTCGAACTCGCGCAATTTCGGCTGCGGCGCGCCGTCCGCATCCGTGGTTGGAATGAGCACCGTGATGGGATCGCCGATGCCGAGGCCCATCATCTGCGCGAAGTACCGGCCCACCATGACGCGATCCGCGCCGGGCACGAGATCCTCGAGTTTTCCCTCGAGGACGGCACCCGCGAGTTTCTCCACTTCGCCTTCGTGGCCGGGATCGATGCCACGCAGCCGCACCGGCAGCATCTCCGGCTTGCGCATGGCCAGCGCCTCGATTTCGATGAAGGGCGCCACGCCGGTCACACCAGGCGCGGCGCGCACGCGCCCCGCGAGCGCCTGCCAGTCGGGCGTCGCCCGCGATTCGGCCGGCAGGAAGATGCGCGCATGCGCCGAGAGCGCCAGCAACCGCTCGCGCAACTCCCCTTCCAGTCCGTTCATGACCGACAGGATCACGATCAACGCCGTGACGCCCAGGCACACGCACAGCAGCGAGACCCAGGTGATGAAGGAGACGAAGAACTTGTGCGAGCGGGCGCGCACGTAGCGCAGCCCGACGAACAGGGGCAGGGAATTCAGCATCGCGGCGGATTGTGGGCCAAAAACCTGACGGAGATCACAAAAGCGCTGTTAGACATAGTCGGCTGCCGGCGACAGCGGCTGACTTTGCCACACCGGGGCGTATATTGCCGCCAGGGTCGAAGTCGCCGGCCCAAGTCGCTGATGGATGAGAGGAGATCGCCATGCTTGCTCGCAACATGAAGTTGTCACTGATCGCCCTGGGCCTCGCTCTCGCGGCGCCCACGATTGCCGAGACGCTGGCCGTCGACGGTCAGGTGGTACTCAAGCCCAGCGGTGTCGAGACACCGATGCGGGGTTCGACCATGGCGGCCGTGGAAGCCAAGTTCGGCGCCCCGTCCAACAAGAGCAGCGCCGTCGGCAACCCGCCCATCACCAAGTGGTTCTATCCGAACTTCGTGGTCGTGTTCGAGCACGACAAGGTGCTGCACGCGGTGGTCAACGCCGTGGCACCGCCAGCGGCGCCCGCGGGCTGACTTCAGTCCTTCGGACAATCGCTCACTTCGTAGAGCCGCACGCCGAGAGCGCCGGGCCACAGGTACACGCAGACCGTGTCGCCTTTCTTGACGCGCTCGAAGAGATCTCTCGAAATTCTGAAATCGTCGTCGGTCGTTTGCGGACCCCAGGGCGCGAGGTGGACATCGAAGGTCTTGCCGCTGCTGCGTTTCACGGGATCGTCGATCAAACGCGCAGGGAAGTGCTGCGGGGCTGAATCATCCAGCCGGGCATTGAGCACGGACACCGTTCCGTAGCCGTATCCCGTCAGCAATACACCGTACAGCAGGAGGCTGCCGAAGCGGCCGCGAAATTCCCGCGCCAGCAGGTGCAATACCGCCATGCAGGCCGCGGTGACCGCCAGCGAAATCCAGAAGAGTTTCCAGGCATCGAAAGTCTTGAAGTCGTACAAGGCGCGAATGGCGAGCGATGCGCTGGGCAGGAAGAACGCCGACGACATGTCCGCGCCGGCATCGTTCTGCAGGGGATTCAGCCGGTACAACGCGCCCTGCTGCGCGACGACGACCAGTGCCACCCAGGGCAGCAGGACGGCGGTGGCAACGGCCAGATCGTACGGACGCGGGTAGAACCACACCCAGGCGGTCATGGCGAGCGCACCGAAGAAGAACCGCCTGGCGACGCGGCGCGCCGCGGCGAGCTGGGCCAGTTTCTCGTCGTTCGTACCCGGGAGGTCGGGATCGGCGAGGATGGAATCCAGCGATGTCTGCAGCTCCCGGGCCACATAGTTCGTGGTGCCCGCCAGCCAGGCATCCATGCGCGCGTCGTAGGCGATGTAGGGAGGCAGGGTGAGCGGCGGCGCGTCGGGCGTGCGCGACTCCAGCCGCACCGGCGAACCATCCGTGGGCACGATGCGGAAACCCGCGATATCGGCGCGGTTCATGCGCCGGGTGCGCAGGAAGCTGCGCCCTTCGATGTAGTCGGGGTGCACGACCACGCGCGTTCGCAGGACAGAACCGATACAAGGCACCGCCAGCAACGCCAGTAACAGGCTCAACACGACGGTCAGCCCGATGCCGAAATCATCCTTGTCATAGAAGAATCCGAAGTACAGGGCGCAGGCGATCGACGCCATACCCATGAGGGCGCCAAGCGCGCCGCAAAAGATCTTCCACGAGCGGCTCATGCCGTAAACCAGCGGAAATTGCTGACTCATCCCCTCACCATCCGGGCGATTTGCACTGAGCGCGCCGAAGGGTAAGCTGCCGCGCCTTCGCAATGCCATCCCTGCTCCATCCTCCCCTGCCGGCGCCGCGCGCGCGCCAACGCTGGCACCAGCTCTACGGCTCGGCCCGCAGCCTGGCGATCGCCGAGGCTGTCGAATCCGACACGCGGCCCTACCTGGTCATCGCGCGGGATGCGCGCGAGCTCGACCAGCTGCGCGCGGAGCTCGGCTTCTTCCTCGGCGGGTCACGCGCGATCCATGCCTTGCCCGACTGGGAAGTGCTGCCCTACGACGTGTTCTCGCCGCACCCGGACATCATCTCCGAGCGCCTCGCGGCGCTGGCCGAGCTGCCGCGGCTGAAGTCGGCGGTGCTGCTGGCGGCGGCGGATACGCTGGGCCAGCGGCTGGCACCGCGCGGCTATGTCGACGGGCGCACGTTCAATCTCGCGGTGGGAGATCGCCTGCCGCTCGAGCCGCTGCGCGCGCGCCTGGTCGAGAGCGGTTATGCCTCGGTCCACCAGGTGACCGCGCCCGGCGAGTTCGCGCTGCGCGGCTCGTTGTTCGACGTGTACCCGATGGGTACGCAGACGCCGCTGCGCGTGGACCTGTTCGACGACGAGATCGAGGCCATTCGCGAATTCGATCCCGAGACGCAACGTTCGGGCGCGTCGCTCAAGCAGGTGCGCCTGCTGCCCGGACGCGAGCTGCCGCTGGATGCCGATTCGGTCAAGGCGTTCCGCCTGCGATATCGCAAGCGCTTCGAAGGCGATCCCACGCGCAGCGTGATCTATCGCGGTGTCAGCGACGGACTCGCGCCGCCCGGCATCGAGTTCTACCTGCCGCTGTTCTTCGACAGTACCGACACGTTGCTCGACTATCTTCCCGGCGGGACCGTGGTGTGCGCGGCCACCGACATCGGCGGCGCCGTGGAACGCGCCGCGCGCGTGGTGGCCGAACGCTTCGAGGAACGTCGCCACGACATCGAACGCCCGGTGCTCGCGCCCGAGGAGTTGTATCTCACGCCCGCGGAGCTCGAGGCGCGGCTCGATACGTTCACGCGCATCGACTACGAGAGCTTCAAGGTCGAGTCGGGCGGCTACAACTTCCCCACGGCCGCGCCGCAGGAATGGCGCGTGGACCTGCGGTCCGAGAAGCCGCTCGCCCCGCTCGCGGGTTTCGTGCAGACATTCAGCGGGCGAGTATTGCTGGCGGCGGATTCGGCCGGCCGGCGCGAAGTCCTGCTCGAGATGTTGCGCTCCACGGGCCTCACGCCCGCCGCCGCCGCGGGCTGGCACGAGTTCGTCGATGGTGATGCGCATTTCTCCATCACGGTCGCGCCCGAGATGGCCGGGCTCAACATCGTCACGCCGCCGATCGCGGTGTTCGGCGAAGCGCAGCTGTTCGGGCAACGCGCTCGCCAGGAGCGGCGCCGCCGGCGCGCCGCCGCCGATCCGCAGGCCATCCTGCGCGATCTCACCACGCTCGGCCCGGGCTCACCCGTGGTGCACGAGGAGTATGGCGTCGGCCGCTATGTCGGCCTGCAGGTCATGCAGGTTGCCGGGCAGGACGGCGAATTCGTGGTCATCGAATACGCGGGCGGCGACAAGCTCTACGTACCCGTGCAGCAGCTGCACCTCGTGGCGCGCTACTCGGGCGCCGCGCCCGAGAGCGCGCCGCTGCACAAGCTCGGCACCGACCAGTGGGCCAAGGCGCGCAAACGCGCCGCCGACCAGATCCGCGACGTCGCCGCCGAGCTGCTCGACCTCTACGCGCAACGCCAGGCGCGCCGCGGCCCGTCGCTGTCGACGAAAGAGCAGGAATACCAGGCGTTCGCGAGCAGCTTCCCGTTCGAGGAAACCGCCGACCAGGCCGAGGCCATCCGCCAGGTCATGCAGGACCTGCAGAGCGAGAAACCCATGGACCGCGTGGTGTGCGGCGACGTGGGTTTCGGCAAGACCGAGGTCGCGATGCGCGCGGCCTTCATTGCCGCGCAGGCCGGCAAGCAGGTGGCGGTGCTCGTGCCCACCACGTTGCTGGCCGAGCAGCACACTAACAATTTCCGTGACCGCTTCGCCGACTGGCCGGTGCGCATCGAGTCGCTATCGCGTTTCCGCAGCGGCAAGGAATCCAATGCCGTGCTCGAAGGCATCGAGAAAGGCACGGTCGACATCGTCATCGCCACGCACCGGCTGTTGCATGCCAACGTGCGCTTCAAGGAGCTCGGCCTCGTGATCGTCGACGAGGAACACCGCTTCGGCGTGCGCGACAAGGAGCGCCTGAAGACCCTGCGTGCCGAGGTGCACGTGCTGACGCTGACCGCGACGCCGATCCCACGCACCCTGAACATGGCGCTGGGTGGCCTGCGCGACCTGTCGCTGATCACGACGCCGCCGGCCGAACGCCTGGCCATCAAGACCTTCGTGACCGAATGGCACGCGCCGACGCTGCGCGAGGCCGCGCTGCGCGAGTTCCGCCGCGGCGGCCAGGTGTACTTCGTGCACAACGTGGTCGAGACCATCGAGAAGACCGCGCAGGAAATCGCGAAACTGATCCCCGAGGCCGAGGTGCGCGTCGGCCATGGACAGATGCGTGAGCGCGATCTCGAGCAGCTCATGGTCGACTTCTACCATCGGCGCTTCAACATGCTGGTCTGCACGACCATCATCGAAAGCGGCATCGACGTGCCGACCGCCAACACCATCATGATCGACCGCGCGGACCGGCTCGGGCTCGCGCAGCTGCACCAGCTGCGCGGCCGCGTCGGCCGCTCGCACCACCGCGCCTATGCCTACCTGCTGACGCCGAACCGCAAGGCGTTGAGCCAGGACGCGGTCAAGCGCCTCGAGGCCATCGAGTCGCTCGAGGAGCTCGGCGCCGGCTTCGTGCTCGCCACCCACGATCTCGAGATCCGCGGCGCCGGCGAGTTGTTAGGCGAATCGCAGAGCGGCGAGCTCACCGAGGTGGGACTCACGATGTACCTCGACCTGCTCGAGCAGGCGGTCAAGGCGCTCAAGGAGGGCCGCGAGCCCGTGCTCGACCGGCCGCTCGCCGCCACGGCAGAAGTGGAACTGCGCCTGCCCGCGCTGCTGCCCGAAAGCTACGTGGCCGACGTGCCCGTGCGCCTCGGCGTGTACAAGCAACTGGCCGCGGCGCCGGACAACGCGGCCATCGACGATCTGACCGCCGAGCTCGTCGACCGCTTCGGTCCGCTGCCACCGCCCGCCACGAACCTGCTGCGCGTGGCGAGGCTCAAGCTGCAGGCGCGCGCAATCGGAATCCGCCGCCTCGACCTCGGGCCGCAGGGTGGTTATGCGCTGTTCGAGGAGACCAACCAGGTGGACCCGCGGGCGGTCATCCGCCTGGTCCAACATCCCGACCGTGACTATCGGCTCGAAGGCGCGCTCAAGCTCCGCATTTCGGTGGAAACCGACGATGACGCCGGCCGCTTCGAATTCGCCGAAAAATTCCTCGCCGAACTACGGGGTACGGGCGCGGCCAAGGCCACGCCGGCCAGGGCGGCCGCCGGCACTTCCGCCCGCAAACCCGCCTGACGCAGCGGCTATACTTTCGCCCCATGAAGCTGCTCGCCGTGCTGGCGCTGGTCCTCACCAGCGTGGTCGCCTCCCTGCCTGTCCCGGCCCAGAACGCCGGTTCGCCGACCGTCTACAACATCGAGGTCATCGTATTCCGCAACCAGAGCGGCGCCGGTGGGGCCGAGGACTGGAATGCTCGCTCGGTGGCGCGCGGCCCCGAGACACCCGATTCGCCGGTGACCGGCCGCTTCGTGCAAGCGATCTCCTCGGCGCAGTACCAGCTCAATGCCGTCGCCGCGCGGCTGCAGAACACCACTAACTATCCGCCGATTGCGCACTTCGCCTGGCAGCAGACGGCGAGCTCCTGGGGTTCGCGCGCCGGGTTCACGATCGCGAAGCTGGCCGGCAACGTGCCGGGGCTGTCCGGGACCATCTACCTCGAGCGCGGCAGCTACCTGCACCTCGGCATGGCCCTGACCTGGCAACCGGCCAATGTGCCGGCGGGCCTGTCTGCCGCGCAGGGCCAGGTGTTCAACATGAACGAGTCGCGGCGCGTGAAGTTCGACCAGCTGAACTACTACGACCATCCGGCCTTCGGCGTGATCGCCCTGGTCACCCCGGCCAACCGCTCGACCGGCGGCCGCTGATGGGAATCCCGTCCCGGCCTTTCGGCCGTACCGGCTGGAATGTCTCCGAGATTGGTTTCGGCGCCTGGGCCATCGGCGGTTCGTGGGGCGACGTCACCGAGTCCGATGCGCGCGACGCATTGTTCGCGGCGCTCGAGGCCGGCACCACGTTCATCGACACGGCGGACGTCTACGGCGATGGCCGTTCCGAACGCATCATCCGCGATGTATTGCAGGAATGGCGTGGCGCGCGGCCCATCGTCGCCACCAAGGCCGGGCGACGCCTTTCGCCGCACGTGGCCGGCGGTTACACGCGCCAGAATCTCGAAGCCTTCATCGATCGCAGCCGCCAGAACCTCGGCGTAGATACGCTCGATCTCGTGCAGCTGCACTGCCCGCCCACGGAGGTCTACTACCGGCCCGAGGTGTTCGAGGCGCTCGAGAGCCTCGTCGCGGCCGGCAAGATCCGTTACTACGGCGTGTCCGTCGAAAAAATCGAAGAGGCGCTGAAGGCGATCGAGTACCCGGGCGTCGCCTCGGTACAGATCATCTACAACATTTTCCGGCAGCGTCCCCAGCAGCTGTTCTTCCGCGAGGCGCAGGCCAGGAAGGTCGGCGTGATCGTGCGCGTGCCGCTCGCGAGCGGCTTGCTCACCGGCAAGCTGAATCGACAGTCGCAGTTCGCCGCGGACGATCATCGCCAGTTCAATCGCCACGGCGAAGCGTTCGACGTGGGCGAAACCTTCTCCGGCGTGCCGTACGAGGTGGCCCTCGATGCGGTCGAGGCGATGCGCCCGCTGCTGCCGCCGGGCACGCCGATGGCCGCATTCGCGCTTCGCTGGATTCTCATGGCCGATGCCGTATCGGTCGTCATCCCGGGTGCGAAGAATCGTGGCCAGGCGCTCGCCAATGCCGCGGCCGGCGAATTGCCTGCGCTCGCATCGGCGACGATGCGCACGCTGCGCGAGATTTATGAGGACCGGATCGCCAAACACGTGCACCACCGCTGGTAGCCGCGGCAACGTGAAGACGATCAGCGGAAGTCGGATTCTTCCGCGACGATGATCCGGTTCCGGCCCTGCTCCTTGGCGCGCGATACCGCGGATTCCACGGCGCGCAGGTAACTTTCGGCCGAATCCTCCGGCCGTGCGACGTGAACCGCCACGCCGCCGCTCACGGTCACGTATTTCTGCGTGGAGCGCGGATGGTGGATCTGCTGCTCGCGCACGCGGTGCGCGACGGTGGTGGCATGCTGGATCACGTGGTCGGACGGCGTCCCGTGCATCAACACGATGACGCTCGCACCTTCCCAGCGGCCGACGATGTCGGTGCCGCGGCGGAAGGAGCCCGCGATGGCGCGCGCCACGCGCTTCACCACGGCGTCGCCGCCGGCGCGGTCGAAGATCTCGTTGTAAGGGCCGAGCTGGTCGATGTCGAACAGCAGCAGCGCGATGTCGGTCTTGTCGCGCTGGGCCAGCGCAAAGTCGCGCTTCAGCACATCCTCGAAATAGAAGCGCGACGCGAGACCGGTGAGTCGGTCCTCGCGCACCCAGTTCGGCAGCCCGCGGATGCCGGAGGCCTCGGCGCTCTGCTTCTGGCGCGTGCCTCCTTCGCGGTGATAACCGATGAAGTGCGTGACCTGGCCGTTGGCATCCTTGAGCGGCGAGATCTGCATCTCGTTGACGAACACGGTGCCGTCCTTGCGGACATTGCGCAGCAGTGCACGCGTGGCTTCCGAGTGCCGGAGCGCATCACGCAGCGACTCGAGCTCGGGCTGGTCGCGGTCTTCGCCCTGCAGCACGCGCAGGTTCTTGCCCACGAGCTCGCCCACTTCGTATCCCGTGAGGCGGCAGAACGCCGGGTTCGCGTACACCACGAGACGATCGCCCTTGGCCTCGCAGATCACGACGCCGTCCGGCGCCACGTCGAGCGCACCCCGAAGGAATTCGCCGTTGAAGCCATTCATGCGTTGCCCGCCGTGAGGCTGAGCTTGGGCGCAGCCGTCGAGCGCGCCAGCATTTCCTGGCTGGCACGCCAGGCGTCGCCGGCGACCAGTTCCTCGCGTTCGGGCGCCGCCTTGCCGCGCATGCGCACCAGGCGCAGGTGCGAGCTGGGCCGCGGTTCCCAGTGCAGTCGGTCGAGTAGTTGGGCCACCGAGGCACGATCGTTGCACACCGGCAGCACGTCGCAGCCGGCCTCGAGCGCCGCCGAGGCGCGCGCCACGATGTCGCCGTATTCGGCGGCCCCGCCCATGGAGAGATCGTCGGTGAAGATCGCGCCTTCGAAACGCAGCTCTTCGCGGAGTGCGTTCTGCACCCAGCGCCGCGAGAGGCTCGCGGGCTCGGGCGCGACGGCCGGGAACAACACGTGCGCCACCATGACACCCGGCAGGCCGTTGGCGATCAGGCGCCGGTACGGCAACAGGTCGTCGCTGAGCTCGTTCCAGCCGCGCCTGTCTACTGGCAGGGACTTGTGCGAGTCGGCGATCACGGCGCCGTGCCCGGGAAAATGTTTCGCGGTGGCGGCCATGCCGGCGTCCTTCATGCCCGCCATGTAGGCCAGCGACAGCTCGGCCACGGCTGCGGGCTTCGAATGGAAGGCGCGGTCACCGATGACTTCGCTCACGCCGTAGTCGAGATCCACGCAGGGCGCGAACGAGAGGTCCACGCCATGCGCGCGCAGCTCGGCGGCCATGAGCCAGCCCATGGAGCGCGCCAGCTGCAAACCTTGTCTGGCGTCGATGTCGTAGGCATGTCCGATGCGTCGCGGAGGCGGCAGCAACGAGAACTCGGGCCGGAAGCGCTGCACGCGGCCGCCTTCCTGGTCCACCGCGACGATCAGCGCGGGATTGCGCACCGCGTGGATGTCGGCGACCAGCTTGCGCAGCTGCTCGGGCGACGCGTAGTTGCGCGTGAAGAGGATGACGCTGCCCACGAGAGGATGGCGCAGGACCTCGCGGTCCTCGGGCGTCAGCTCGAGGCCGGCGACATCGACCATCAATGGGCCCAAAGTCACGGCGCGTCCTGTCTTCCGGAGCCCCTCTACGGTGCCCTTTCCAGGACCGCCACGGACTCCACGTGGGTGGTGTGCGGGAACATATCAAGTACACCGGCGGCAAGTAAGCGGAAGCCGTGGACCTGGGTGAGCAGGCCTAAGTCACGCGCAAGCGAGCCCGTGTGACAGGAGATATACACCACCCGGTGCGGCGCAAGATGTGCGACGGCGCTCAAAACCTCGCGCGCGCCCACCCGGGGTGGGTCTAACAGGACCTTGTCGTACCCCCCTCGCAACCAGGGAATACCCCTTTCCGGCTCCACCGACAGGTCCGCCACGTGGAAAGTGGCATTCTCGATGCCGTTCCGCCGTGCATTGCCCCGGGCCCGCTCGATGAGACCGGCTTCACCTTCCACGCCGACCACCGCGGCGGCCCGGCGCGCCAGCGGCAGCGTGAAGTTGCCCAGTCCGCAGTACAGGTCCAGGACCCGGTCGGTGGGCTGCACGTCGAGTAGTTCGATCGCGCGCGCCACCATGCGGGTGTTGATGGCGGCATTGACCTGCACGAAATCGGTGGCGGAAAAATCCAGCCGCAGGTCGAACTCGTCGAGCCGGTAGTGCAGGTCCACGGGTCCCGGGGTGAGCGGCGAGATCGTGTCGAGCCCGCCGGGCTGCAACAGCATGCGCAGGCCATGCTCGCGTTCGAAGGCGCGCAGCGCATCGAGGTCGGACTCGGGCAGCGGGTCCAGCACGCGGATCACCAGCACGCGTTCGCCGTCGGACAGCGATACCTCGATCTGCGGGATGCTCTCGCGGCGCTGCATGCCGGTCAGCAGCTCGCCTAACTTCCCGACCAGCGAGGCGACGGGTTCGGCCAGCACCTCGCAACGCGCGACGTCGGCGACATACTTGCCCTGCTTCTCGCGGAAGCCGACCAGGCTGCGGCCCTTCTTGGTCACGAAGCGCGACGAGAGCCGCGCACGCCGCCGGTAGTTCCAGGTGGGTCCCAACAACGGCGGCAGCCACTCACCGGGCGTGACGTGCCCGATGCGTTCCAGGTTGTCGGCCAGCTCCTTCTGCTTGGCGGCGAGCTGCGCCATCGGATCGAGGTGTTGCAGCGCGCAGCCACCACACACACCGAAGTGCGCGCAGCGCGGCGCCACGCGTTGTGGTGAAGCCTCGAGCACTTCGACCAGCGTGGCTTCGTCGTGACTCTTGTGGAACCCCGTGCGCCGGAAACTCACGCGCTCGCCGGGCAACGCGCCCGCGACGAATACCGTCTTTCCGGAAGCCTCCCCGCCGCGCACCACGCCCTCGCCTTCATGCGTGAGATCGGCGACCAGGCCGGTTTCGAGCGCTGCCCCCTCTTTCGAACGAGTTGCGGCGCGTACGGCTCGACTCAAGACGTGCTCCCCGGAACCGGCCATGCCGCGAGGAACTCGTCGAAGTGTGGGAGCCGGCACTCGGTGAGCCAGGCACGCGTACGCGCGAGCTCTTCCTCGAGCCCGACATCCGTCAGTCGGCCACGCATGTGCTGGAAACGTAGATAGACCAGCCAGGTATTGACCACGTCGGTTTCGCAGTAGCGGCGGATGCGCGTGAGCTCGCCATTGAGGTATGCGTCCCAGACCTGCGAGCCATCGAAGCCGAGCTTGCCCGGATATCCGAGCAGCACGGCCGTGTCCGAGAGCGAAGCCCGCGCGCGGTTCTGGTAACCGGACAACACGTCCATGACGTCGAGATGGCGCCAGTGAAAACGGCCGAGATAGTTGTTGTAGCGGAACGCCGTGTCCTCGTCGCCGGTTTCCCAGTAGCGCGGGGCCGTGACCTGGTGCCGCAGCGCGCGGTAATGCAGCACCGGCAGATCGAAGCCGCCGCCATTCCAGCTCACGAGCTCAGGCGTGTACTTCTCGATGCCGTCGAAGAATCGCAGCACCAGCTCGCGCTCGGACGCCGACTCGTCGCCCAGGCTCCAGACGCGGAACCCCTCGCGGGAACGGAATGCGCAGGAGATCGCCACGATGCGCTGCTGCGCATGCGGCAGGAAATCACTGCCGGACGCCTGCCGCGCGCGCGCCTGCATGGCCTTGCCCACCTCGTCGTCAGACAGGCCTTCGAGACCATACAGCCGGCGGCCGAACTCCACGTCGGGCACGGTTTCGATGTCGAAGACCAGCGTGTTCATCGCGACTTCCGGGGACGCTTCACTTTGGCCCTCACCTTTCCGACGGCGCGCCTGATGCGGCCCTTCGCGGCCGTCTCGAGCACCGCGACCGCGACGATGAGCCCGGCCTCGTCGGTCAGCGTCACGTGGCCATTGCCGATACCCAGCTTGCGGCGCACCTTCTCGCCGCGCGGTGAATACACCACGTCGGGACGACCCCAGGCGTTCTGCACCACGCCGACGTCGCGTATCCAGATGCCATGCGCGAAGCCCGTGCCCATGGCCTTGACGATGGCCTCTTTGGCCGCGAACCGCATGGCGAGAAAGCGCTCGGTTCGCTTCGTTTTGGTGAGCTGTTCCCGCTCCGCGGGCATCAGCAGGCGTTCGACGAAGTGTTCGCCATACTTCGCGTACAGCTTCTTCACGCGTGCGGCCTCGAGCACGTCGACGCCGATGCCGAAGATCATCGCCGCGCCCCGATCATCAGCGCCTTCATGTCACGCACGGCCTCTTCGAGCCCGACGAAAATCGCTCGCCCGATGATGCAATGTCCGATGTTGAGCTCGACGATCTCGGCGATCGCGGCCACCGGCGTCACGTTGTTGTACGTGAGTCCGTGACCGGCGTGCACTTCGAGACCCAGGTTCGCGGCACGTTTCGCCGCGGTCGCGAGCCGTTCGAGCTCGCGCGCCTGCGCCGAGCCCGTGGCTTCGGCATAAGTGCCGGTATGGAGCTCGATGACCGGCGCGCCGCTGCGCTTGGCCGCTTCGATCTGCGCAAGGTCGGGCGCGATGAACAACGCCACGCGGATGCCGGCAGCGGACAGCTTCTTCACCGCGGCGGTGACGCGATCGAGATCACCCGCGACCTCGAGTCCGCCTTCGGTGGTGATCTCCTGGCGTTTCTCGGGCACCAGGCAGCAGTCCTGCGGGCGCACGCCGACCGCGATGTCGAGCATCTCGGCCGTCATGCCCATCTCGAGGTTCATGCGCGTCTGCAGCAGCGGTCGCAAGGCGTGCACGTCGCGATCCTGGATGTGCCGGCGGTCTTCGCGCAGGTGCAGCGTGATGTTGTCGGCACCGGCTTGCTCGGCCAGCAGCGCCGCGTGCACCGGGTCCGGGTACGGGGCGCGGCGCGCCTGGCGCACGGTGGCGACATGGTCGATGTTGATGCCGAGTTCGATGCGGTTCATGGGTTACCTCGGCGCGCCATCGAGCGCGCCACGGTGCGCGTCCGAAGTTCGCGGCCTTCGAGACAATGGTCGAGCGCCTGGCGCAACACGCGGCGCGCGACGTCGAGACTCTCGACGTCCGCAAGCTGCTCCTGCTGCAGGGCCAGCAGGCAGCGGCCCGAATATGCGCCCGGAGAATCCTCGCGCACCTGCGAGAGGCCCTCGCCCACGTGGAAACGGTAGTAAGTGCCGGCTTCGACGTCGAACTCGAGCCCGTATCCCAGCGACGCGAGCAGGCGCTTCTCGAACACGCGCAGCGTCGGCTCGGCCGCGACGTCGCTACCGAGGCTGCGCAGCGCCGCGGTGTAGTCTTCGAACAGCTGCGGCTGCGGATCGTGGCGGGTAGTCAGGTTGATGATCAGCTCGTTCAGATAGAACCCGGACAGCACCTGCCGCGAGGGCAACGCGGTCATCTCGCCATTCGGCTCCGCGCCCGTGAGCTGCGCGGCATCGCCGCGTCCCGTCCACGACACCAGCAGCGGACGGAACGGCATCAGCAGCGACGCGAGCCTGGATTTGGGTCCGCGCGCGCCGCGCGCGAACAGCGTGAGGCGTCCATGCGATGCGCTGAACACGTCGAGGATGCGGCTGGTGTCGCGGTACTCGCGGCTGTGCAGCACGTAGGCCGGTTCGAGCGTGATGCGTTCGCGCGGCGCGTTCATTCCAGTCCCAGCTGCGCGAGCGCACGCGCGTCGTCGGCCCAGTCCTCGCGCACCTTGACCCAAAGGTTGAGGTGCAGCCGCCGGCCGAGGCGTGCGTTCAATTCCTCGCGCGCCTTCTGGCCGATGCGCTTGAGTCGCGAGCCCCTGGCGCCGATCACGATGGGTTTCTGGCCCGAGCGATCCACCCAGATGACGGCGTGCACCACCAGCTGTTCGTCGAGCTCCTCGAGTTTCTCGATCTCGACCGCGATGCCATATGGCAGTTCTTCGACCAGCTCCATCGTGAGCTTCTCGCGGATGGTCTCGGCGATCTGGAATTCGATGCCGCGGTCGGTGCGCTGATCCTCCGGAAACAGCTGCGGCGACTCCGGCAGGCGCCCACCGATCACTTCGATGAGTCGCTCGATGTTGACGCCCTTCTCCGCCGACACCGGCACGATGTCGAGGAACGAATGGCGCGCTGCCAGCTCGGCGGTGAAGGGCAGTAGTTTGTCCTTCTGCGGAACCTTGTCGACCTTGTTGATCACGGCGATGGATTCCCGGCCCGAATCCTTGATGCGCTGGAGGACGGCTTCGTCTTCCTCGCCGAAACGCAACGCTTCGACCACGAAGACCACGAGGTCGGCGTCCGCCAGCGCCGCGGCCGCGGTGCGGTTCATCGCACGATTGAGCGCGCGGCGCTCGCCGAGGTGCAGGCCCGGCGTATCGACGAACGCGAGCTGCACGCCGGGGCGATTCAGCACACCGAGCACGCGATGGCGCGTGGTCTGCGGGCGCGAGGTGACGATCGACACCTTCGCGCCGATGAGCGTATTCAACAGCGTCGACTTGCCGACGTTGGGCCGGCCGACGAGCGCCGCGAATCCGGCGCGGAATGAACCTGGATCAGACATCTTTTCCCAAAGCCTCGAGCGCCGCCTGCGCCGCCACCTGTTCCGCACGCCGCCGGCTCGGCCCTTCGCCTTCGGTCTCGACACCGGCATGCGGCACGGCACATGACACCAGGAAAACCTGTGCATGCGGTTCGCCGGTGGTGCGCTTCACGGCGTACACCGGCAATTGACGTCCATTCGCCTGCAGGTGTTCCTGCAGGCGCGTCTTCGCGTCCTTGAGCGTCGCGGGTTCGGGCAACGCGGCGATGCGCGCCTCGAACATCGGACCCACGCGTGCGCGGACACTTTCGAGGCCGCCATCGAGATACAACGCGCCACACAGCGCTTCGAAGGCATCCGCGAGAATCGACTGACGGCGGAAGCCGCCGGTCTTGAGCTCTCCCGACCCCAGCAGCAGCAACTCGCCGAGTTGCATCGACTGCGCGATCCCGGCCAGCGGCTCCTCGCTCACCAGCCGCGCCCGCAGCCGGGACAGGTCGCCTTCGCTGGCGTTGGGGAATTCCCGGTACAGGCGTTCCGAGAGCAGCAGGTTGAGCACCGAATCGCCGAGGAATTCCAGCCGCTCGTTGTTGGGACCTTCGGCGCTGCGATGGGTGAGCGCGACCACGAACAAGGCCAGGTCGCGCGGTTCGTAGCCGATCCGGGCGGCGAGCAATTGCGCCTGTGCCGCAGGCGACGTGCTCATGTTTCGCGTCGCATCAGTTGATCGGGACCGTCTTCTTGAAGGTCATCAGCAGCTGCAGGTTGGCGAACAGCGGCACGGTGCGTTCGTAGTCCGCGGTCATCGACCATCCACCGTCCTCGTTCCTGTCGACGCTGATGTCCTCGGCAGTCACATCCTCGACGTATCCCGTGTCGAAGCGCCGCTCGAGAGCGCGCGTGACAGCCTTGGGATCGAGTGTTTCGTCGCCCTTGAGCTGCGACGCCGTCTCCTTCATCGCGACCACGAGCTTGTAGTAGCCGAGATACTCGGGGGTCACGCGAATTCCGGCATACAGCACAATGGCCACGGGAATCAGCAGGAAGATCCAGCCGATCATCGTCACACCGCGTTGCTTACGCATCTGCCCTCCCAGGTAGATCATTCGATGGCCTGACCGATGCGGCCCCAGTTGAATACCTGGGAGCGCTGCAGGTCGAGATTGAACCAGATTCGCGTGGCCTTGCCGACCAGATTCTGGTCGGGCACCAGGCCCCACGCGCGGCTGTCTTCGCTGTTGTCGCGGTTATCGCCGATCATCACGTAGTGCCCCGGGGGCACTACGTCGAATACGTAATCGTGTGCGTCGCGCGAGCCCCCGGCACTCGACGCGTCGCAAACCCAGCCGCCGATCTCCTCGGCGATCTTCTTGCGGTCGCAAGCCGGCAGCGGATTCGGATTGCCGCTGAACGCAAAGCTGCGGCCACCTAACAGCCCATGCGGAGAGTGGCACGACATGACCTGGTGGGTGTGCGTGCCCACGGTCTCGGTGGAGAGCTGCAGACCCACGTAGCAACCGTCGTTGTACGCACCCTTGTCCACCTGCGCGATGGTCTCGCCGTTGATGATCAGGTGATCGTCGCGCACCTCGATGCGGTCACCCGGCAGGCCCACCAGGCGCTTGATGTAGTTCACGCTGGGGTTCGGCGGATAACGGAACACCACGACGTCGCCGCGCTGCGGGGAGCCGGTGTCGAGGAATTTCTGGTTGAGCACGGGCATGCGCAGCCCGTAGGCGAACTTGTTCACGACGATGAAATCGCCGTCGAGCAGCGTGGGCATCATCGAATCCGAGGGGATGCGGAACGGCTCGAAGATGAAGGCGCGTACCAGCAGCACGATGGCGGCCACCGGGAAGAAGCTGCGCGCGTAATCGACCGTGCCCGGCTCGCGCAGTGCGACCGCGGGCCTGGCCGTGGCCGCCGCGGCTTCACGCTTCGGGCGGAAAAACCAATGATCGAGACCCCAGACGACGCCGGTGGCCAGTGACAAGAGGAACAGCACGAGGCTGAAGTCCAGGGTCTCGGCGCGGATCATGCGCACGATTGGTGCGATCACGAACAGCGGCAGCACGAAATACGCGGCGCGCAGCAACGGCGGATCCGGCACGTCGGCGGAACCCGCGGCGATCTGCCGGCGCGGCGCGAGGAACCAGCTGTCGATGGCCAGCCACAACACCAGCGGCAGCGAGATCCAGGACAACGGCACCGCGATCTCGCCGACGAAGTCGAACACTTCCTTGGCGCCGATGCTGATCACCACGGCGACCAGCACGAACGGCAGCAGGTTGCCCGCGATGCGCGTGTACAGCGGGCCGGGCTTCGGTTCACCTTCCGGCGTGCGCGGACGCTTCGGTTCGAGCACCCACTTGTCGTAGGCGTAGACCAGGACCACCGGCACGGCGAGCCAGGTCAGGATGAGGATCAGCAGCTGGTAGATGGATTGCACGGGACCGCCTGGCGCCTTCTTCTGGTTACTTCTTGCCGACCTTCAGCACCGCGAGGAACGCCTCCTGCGGGATCTCGACCTGGCCAACGTTCTTCATGCGCTTTTTGCCTTCCTTCTGCTTCTCGAGCAACTTTTTCTTGCGCGAGATATCGCCGCCATAACACTTGGCCAGTACGTTCTTGCGCAGCGCCTTGACCGTGGCGCGCGCGATCACGTGGCTGCCGATGGCCGCCTGCACCGCGACTTCGAACATCTGCCGCGGAATGAGCTCCTGCATCTTGTCGACCAGCTGGCGGCCACGATCGTAGGCGCTGTCCTTGTGGACGATCAGCGCCAGCGCGTCCACCTTGTCGCCGTTGATGAGCACGTCGAGCTTGACCAGCGGCGCCGGCTGGAAGTGGCTGAAGTCGTAGTCGAACGAGGCGTAACCGCGGCTGGTCGACTTCAGGCGGTCGAAGAAGTCGAGCACCACTTCGGCGAGCGGCAGCTCGTACTGCAGCGACACCTGCGTGCCGAGATAGAGCATCTTCTTCTGTACGCCGCGTTTATCAGCACAAAGCTGCAGCACGCCGCCCACGTGGTCCGGTGGCACGAGGATGTTCGCGAGGATGATGGGCTCGCGCAGCTCCTCGATCTTGTCCACCGGCGGTAGTTTGGCCGGGTTGTCGACCGTGACCAGGGCACCGTCGGTGGTCGTGACTTCGTAGACCACGGTCGGCGCCGAGGTGATGAGGTCCATGTCGTATTCGCGCTCGAGCCGCTCCTGCACGATTTCCATGTGCAGCAGGCCGAGAAATCCCACGCGGAAGCCGAAACCGAGCGCGCCCGACACTTCGGGCTCGTAGTGCAGCGCCGAGTCGTTGAGGCGCAGCTTGCTCAGCGCATCGCGGAACTTGTCGTAGTCGTCGGAGGCGATCGGGAACATGCCGGCGAACACGCGCGGCTTCACCTGCTTGAAGCCGGGCAGCGGCTCGGCAGCCTGTGCCCGTTCGAGCGTGATGGTGTCGCCCACGGGCGCGCCGTCGATTTCCTTGATGCCGCCGATGACGAAGCCCACGTCGCCGGGGCCCAGCGAAGCCGCCGGCACGGACTTGGGCGTGAAGCGGCCCACCTTGTCCACCAGGTGCGCGCGGCCCGTCGACATCACGCGCATCTTGTCGCCGGGCTTGATCGTGCCGTTGACGATGCGCACGAGCGTGACCACGCCCACGTAGTTGTCAAACCAGGAGTCGATGATGAGCGCCTGCAGCGGCGCTTCCGGGTCGCCCTTGGGTGCGGGGATACGCTCGATGAGCTGCTCGATGAGATCTTCGACCCCCTCGCCCGTCTTGCCGGACACCTTCAGCGCATCGTCGGCGGAAATGCCGATGACGGCTTCGATTTCCTTGATGACGCGGGCCGGATCGGCCGACGGCAGGTCGATCTTGTTGATGACCGGGACGACTTCGAGGCCGAGCTCGGTGGCGGTGTAGCAGTTGGCGACACTCTGCGCCTCGACGCCCTGCGTGGCATCGACCACGAGCAGCGCGCCATCGCAGGCGGCCAGCGAACGCGAGACTTCATACGAGAAGTCCACGTGCCCGGGCGTGTCGATGAGGTTCAGCTGATAACGCTCCCCATCGCGCCTGGAGGTGTAATAAAGAGTGACCGACTGCGCCTTGATGGTGATGCCGCGCTCGCGCTCCAGCTCGAGAGAGTCCAGCACCTGGTCCTGCATCTCGCGGGCTTCGAGGCCGCCGCAAATCTGGATGAACCGGTCGGCCAGCGTGGACTTGCCGTGATCGACGTGGGCGATGATCGAGAAATTGCGGATGCGTTCCATCAGGGGGCTTGAACCGAGGTCGTCCTGCCGCGGCGGAGGAGCGACGGCCCACCCGGAGACGGCAAAAAATTAGCGCGGGATTATAGCGGGCGACCGCCCGACTAGCCTTAAAAGTTCTTTGGAATTCAGCGTGTAATGGCAAACGACGCTGCCATCGAGCAGCAAAACCGGCACCTTCAGGCCGAATTGGCGGGCCAGTTCGGCCTCGGAGTCCACGTCTACGACCTTGACCTCGGGGATGGACCCGTCGCGCTCCAGCTCGGCCAGCGCCAGGAGCATGTCTTCACACAGGTGACAGCCCTCGCGGCTCAGCACCACGAGACCGGGCGACAGAGGGCTCATTGAACTCGGGTTACTTGCGCGGCGGCGCCGGCGCGATGCTCAAGCCCTGGGAGGCTCCCTTGGGCATGGCCTTCACCTGGTTGGCGATGAACTGCACGGTATTCGGCGGCACCTCACCGACGGCGGTGATCTGGTGGCCATCGACAATGGTGGTGAATGCCGACGAGGAGCCCATGCGCACCGGACCCTGGTCCGACCGGGTGTCTGGCTTGCGCGGTTCCACGAACACCGACACCGAGGCCACGCCATCCGTAAACACCAGGTGCGTGGTGGGCTCGGTGGATCCCGGCAGTGCCTGTACCGAGCGCGTGGCCATGCGGAATCCCGCGGGCAGCCGCATGGCTTCCCACAACGCGGGCGTCGAGTTCAGCGCCAGCTGGCGATCCGCGCGCAGCCAGCGGTAGGTAGAGGCGTCGATCTGCGGCTTGAACATCGAATCGGGGATGCGTTCCGGCAGGTCGATGTTCGAGAACACGATCTGCTCCAGCACTTCACCCGACGCGCCGCACAGCTGCGTCTTCAGCGGCATCGACGTCTGTTCGTCGATCCACAGGCGATAGCCGTAGCGGTACTCATCGCGCGGCTGCAGCGCCACGACGCGCGTGGTGCGGCCGAGCAGCCGCTCGCGTTCGCCGCCGCGGATCTCATAGACGTGGGAGTCGTTTTCACCCAGCGCCGGCAATGCGCCGAGCAGCGGGCCATCCGGCGCGCGGCGTTCCACGAGCACGGTTTTCTTGTCCGGGAAGTAGCAGGTGACTTCGTCACCCTGGCGGATGAATTCGCGGCCAGGTCCATCGAGCGACAGCAGCCGCTCCGAGACGTCCCCGCCGCGCACGCGATGGATGATGCGCAGGGTTTCGACGCGACCGCCGTGGTTGTGGGTGAACACGCCGATGTAGTTGCGGGTGGTCAGGGCACGATTCATGCGCTCCAGCCACTCGCTCGGCTCCGCGCCGAGCGCGACACCGACGGTCAGCAAAAAGGAGAACGCCGCGAGCCGCGCCGCGTGGCGGCGGGCCTGTTCCATCCGCAGACGCGAATCAATGCGCATTGTCTTGGGACCCTGCTTTCGACTCGGGAGCCGCGTCTTCCGCCGGTACGCCGGTGCCATCGCTGGCCACCAGGCCCAGCAACGCCATGCGACGGGTCAGCGGGCTCGAATATTCGCTGTGCGCGACCACGTAGTTCGCGAGCCGCGCGGGCGGCGCGACGCTGATCGAGTTGGTCACGCCCGGCGTGGTGTAACGCTCGGGCTCACCGTTCGACACCCGTTCGATGGCCGGAGTCGTCGTATCGACTGCCACGGTGCCGGTGGTGTCGGGCGCGAGCGTGATGGTCTGCGGAATCGGATTGGCGGCCAGGATCTCGGGGCTCTCCTGGCTGCGCAGCCAGAGGATGGACGCCGCGGCCACGCCGGCGGCAATACCCGCGCCGAACATCGGGCGCGCAAAACGCATCCAGCGATCGGAGGCCGCGCCGCGAGCCGAACTTGCCGCGACCGCGGGCCGCGCGGCGACCGCCGAATCAGAGGCGGTGGAATCTCCGTAACTCGCTTCCTGGGAAATCTGTGCCTGGACGCGCACCGCGACGCGGTCGTGCAGCTTCACGCCACGCTCGGCGCGCAATGCGGCGCCCATCATCGAGTAGCGTGACCACTGGGCGCGCAGCGCTTCGTCCCGTGCCAGCCGGCGTGCGAGCAATTCGCATTCCGCGGCCGACAACTCGCCGTCGAACATGGCAGAGAGCTGTGAATCTCTCTCGTTCTGACGCTCTTCATTCATACCATTTCCTCGGTGCGGCCCAGGCCGCCTTCAAAAACTTCGCGCAGGCGCTTGTCGATGGCCTCGCGCGCTCGAAAGATACGCGAACGCACCGTGCCCACGGGACACTCCATCGCGGCTGCAATCTCTTCGTAACTCAGTCCGTCCAGCTCGCGCAGCACGATGGCGGTCTTGAGTTCTTCAGGCAATCCTTCGATCGCAGAGTTCACGATGCCGCGAATTTCTTCGGTGAGCGCCATGCCTTCGGGCGTATCCGGATCCTGGAGCTTGGTCTGCACGCTGTGTGACTCCTCGGGATCGGTCAGGTCCAGGTCGTAGGCAATCGGGCTGCGATCACGGGAAGCGAGACTGTTCTTGGCGGTGTTGATGGCGATGCGATACATCCACGTATAGAAGGCGCTGTCTCCGCGGAACTGCGGCAATGCCCGGTACGCCTTGATGAACGCCTCTTGCGCAATGTCTTCCGCTTCGGCCGGGTTTCGCACGTAACGCAACACCAGCTTCACCACTTTGTGCTGGTACTTGCGCACCAGCAGATCGAACGCACTCTTGTCGCCGCGCTGAACGCGTTTGACGAGCACCAGATCGCTTTCCTCGGCAGTCACCGGACGACTCCGGCCACTGTCGAGCTGAATAGACCCTGAACGGCTGCGAAAGTTTCCCCTTCGAACCGGTCTAATCGGATGATTTTCAATGGCGCGTGAAGCACGTCAAACCTTGGGAATGGATGGTATCAGCTTGTCGAAACGGGCCAATGCAACTGCCGGCACAGCCGGCGGAAAGTCACGGGATCCTGCCCACCTGCATCGATGAACACCCCGTGTATTCCGTCGCATGACCGAAGCCACAAGAGCAGGAACGTCTGGCCCACCCGAAAGGAGCCGACCTGGAGCGTGACGGAAGTCTCGGTCGTCCCGGGGCCGATCCGGGCTCGCCAGCCAGCGCTCCAGTCGAGCATGCGCACCGCCCTGCGGCCCGCGAGCAGCATGCAGCCCCGGATGGCCGCCAGTCCCGGCGTGGCGATGGCGATACAGAGCCCCACGCGAACCGGCAATGGCAGGGCCACCGCGGCGACCAGGACCCCGCAGACGAGTGCCAGCCAGCCACCCGCCCAAGCCGCCGCACGCCGCGAGGGGACGATCTCGATCCGGGAGACTGAGGGCAGCCGTCTATTCAACGCGCCTGGGGGCGGTTGTTCATTCGGCGCGCCTGAGGGCGCGACAGATTGCCGCTTGACGGGAATCGTTCGGGACATCGCCGGCGACCAGATATCGGACCAGGTCGGGATCGGGCAACTCGAGAAACTCGGCGAAAGCGGCACGTTCATCGGCGGTGGCCGTGGCATGACGTTCCTTCAGGTACCGCAGCAGCAGCAGGTCGAGCTCCTTCATGCCGCGCCGGCAGCGCCATTCGAGCATCTTCAGGCGCTCACGCGTGACGTCGGAAAACGAGGGTTCTTCCACGGCTAGTGCTGTCGCTCGATCATCATTTTCTTGATTTCAGCGATTGCCTTTGCCGGGTTGAGGTCCTTCGGGCAGGCCTCGGTGCAATTCATGATGGTGTGGCAGCGGTACAGCCGGAACGGATCCTCGAGATCGTCGAGCCGCTCGCCCGTGGCTTCGTCGCGGCTGTCGACGATCCAGCGGTAAGCGGCCAGCAGCGCGGCCGGTCCCAGGTAACGGTCGCTGTTCCACCAGTAGCTCGGGCACGAGGTACTGCAGCAGGCGCACAGGATGCAGGCGGAAGGCCGGTCGATCTTCTCCTGGTCTTCCTTCGACTGCGGGCGTTCCCGGTCCGGCGGCGCCGGCGTGCGCGACTGTAGCCACGGCTTCACCGCGGCGTACTGCGCGTAGAAATTGGTGAGATCGGGCACGAGATCCTTCACCACTGGCATGTGCGGCAGTGGATAGATCTTCACGTCGCCTTTGAAGTCGTCGCAGGCCTTGGTGCAGGCCAGCGTATTGGTCCCGCCGATGTTCATGGCGCAACTGCCACAAATTCCTTCGCGGCAGGAGCGGCGGAACGTGAGCGTGGAGTCGACCTCGTTCTTGATCTTGATGAGCGCGTCCAGAACCATCGGGCCGCACTGGTCCATGTCCACTTCATAAGTGTCCATGCGCGGGTTGCTGCCGGAGTCCGGGTCGTAACGATAGATGACGAACTTGCGCACGTTCTTCGCGCCCGGGGCGGCCTTGTGGACCTTGCCTGCGGACTTGTCGATCCTCGAGTTCGCCGGAAGAGTGAACTCAGCCATTAATAAGTCCTCGCCTTCGGCGGAATCGGCTCGACGTCGGTGGTGAGCGTGTTCATGTGCACCGGGCGGTATTCGATGCGCGCCTTGCCTGCCTCGTCGACCCAGCACAAGGTGTGTTTCTGCCAGTTCACGTCGTCGCGTTCCTTGAAGTCCTCGCGTGCATGCGCGCCGCGGCTCTCCTTGCGGTTCTCCGCCGAGACGATGGTGGCCGTGGCCTGGCCCAGCAGGTTGTCCAGCTCGATGGTCTCGACGAGGTCGGTGTTCCAGATGAGCCCACGGTCGGCCACCTTCACGTCGGCGAACGAAGCGTGGGTCTTCGCGAGCGCCTCGACGCCCTCCGTCAGCGACTCGCCCGTCCGGAACACGGCGGCATCGCGCTGCATGGTCTTCTGCATCTCGAGACGGATCTCGGCGGTGCCGCGCGATCCCTTGGCATTGCGCAGGCGGTCGAGGCGCGCCACGGCGAAGTCGCCGGCATCCTTCGGCAGCGGCGCCTGCTTTTGCCCTGGCTTCACGACCGTGGCCGCGTGGCGGCTGGCCTCGCGGCCGAACACCACGAGATCGAGCAGCGAGTTCGAGCCGAGGCGGTTCGCACCATGCACCGACACGCAGGCAGCTTCACCGACGGCCATCAGGCCGGGCACCACGGAGTCGGGATCGCCGTTTTTCAACGTGACGACTTCGCCATGCACGTTGCAGGGAATTCCGCCCATGTTGTAGTGCACCGTCGGCAGCACCGGGATCGGATCCTTGTTCACGTCGACGCCCGCAAAGATGCGCGCGGTTTCGGCGATGCCCGGCAGGCGCGCATGGATCACCTCGGGACCGAGATGCTCGAGGTGCAGGTGGATATGGTCCTTGTGCGCGCCGACGCCGCGACCCTCGCGAATCTCGATGGTCATCGACCGCGACACGACGTCGCGCGAGGCGAGGTCCTTGGCATTGGGCGCGTAACGCTCCATGAAGCGTTCGCCCTCGGAGTTGGTGAGATAACCGCCCTCGCCGCGCGAGCCCTCGGTGATCAGGCAACCCGAGCCGTAGATGCCGGTGGGATGGAACTGCACGAACTCCATGTCCTGCATCGGCAGGCCGGCACGCAGCGCCATGCCGCCGCCGTCACCCGTGCAGGTGTGCGCGGACGTGCAGGAGAAATACGCGCGGCCGTAACCGCCGGTCGCGAGGATCACGGTGTGGGCGCGGTAGCGATGCAGCCGGCCCGTCGCCATGTCGAGCGCCACGACGCCGCGGCAGGCGCCGTCCTGCATCATGAGATCCAGCGCGAAATACTCGATGAAGAATTCGGCGTGATGCTTGATCGACTGCTGGTACAGCGTGTGCAGCATCGCGTGCCCGGTGCGATCCGCCGCCGCGCAGGTGCGATGCGCCGTGCCCTTGCCGAAGTGCGTGGTCATGCCGCCGAACGGCCGCTGGTAGATGCGGCCGTCGTTGGTGCGCGAGAACGGCACGCCGTAGTGCTCGAGCTCGATGACCGCGGCCGGCGCCTCCTTGCACATGAACTCGATCGCGTCCTGGTCGCCGAGCCAGTCGGAGCCCTTGATGGTGTCGTAGAAATGGAAGCGCCAGTCGTCTTCGCCCATGTTGCCGAGCGCCGCGGAGATGCCGCCCTGCGCCGCCACCGTGTGGCTGCGCGTCGGGAACACCTTCGTCAGGCAGGCGGTAGACAGGCCGGCCTCGGCGAGACCGAGCGTGGCACGCAGGCCGGCTCCGCCGGCGCCGACCACGACGACGTCGTAGGTATGGTCGATGAATTCGTAGTCTTTGCTCATGGGAAGGCCCCTCAGGAGAGGGCCAGGATCAGTACGGCGAACACGCCAGCGACCGCCGCGGCGGAATGGACGAAGGTGGACAGCAGCAACAGCGTGGTCTTCGAGCCCTTGCCGTGCACGTAGTCCTCGATGACCACCTCGATGCCGAGCTTCGAATGCCAGGCGAGCGTCGTGATCAGCAGGATGGTCAGGACCGCCACCCAGGGCTGGGCCAACCAGCCGCGCATGGCCTCGAAGGACTGCAGCGGTCTGCCGAGCAACGCGATGACGAACCACAGTGTGAGCGGAATCAGCGCGACCGCGGTCACGCGCTGCACCCACCAGTGGCCGACGCCCTCTTTCGCGGCGCCGAATCCGAGCACACGGCCGAGTGGAGAACGCAGGCTCATGGCGCGCCCGCGAGGGCCGAGCAGCCGAGCCACACGACGAGCACCGTGAGCAGCAACGAGGCGACGACGACCACGGCGCCACTGCGCCGCGCCTGCTGGCGCTCGAGACCGCGACCGGTGTCCCAGACCAGGTGACGGATACCGTTGCAGAAGTGGTAGACGAACGAGAACGTGAAGCCGATGAGCAGTAGTTTGGCCACCGGCGACGTCAGCACGCGCATGGCGGATTCATAGGCGCCGGGTCCGCTGGCCAGTGCCATCAGCCACCACACGAACGCGAGGAATCCGACCGTCGCCGCCATGCCGGTGAAGCGATGCATGATCGACAGCGACATCGTGTACATGAATTTGTACACGCCGAGGTGGGGAGACAGTGGACGTTGGTTCATGGGGCTCAGAAGTCGATGCAGCGGCCCTTGCGTTCCCAGTCGCCGAAGCGTGTGGGTTCGGGGCCAGTGGGTCCGCCGTGTTCGGTGTGCGTCGCGGGCGGCGCCACCGGAGGCGCCGTCACTCCTGGCGAAGTGGCGACGAGCGCGTCTGGAACAGTCGGGGACTCTACGTCGGAAGGGGCATTCGGCACGGCCGCGAATTCTGCCAGAATCGCACCGCTTAGACCACATGAAACTCGAGCAAAAACAAAGATGAGCATGTCGCCTGGAGTGGATCTCTCCGGCGCCGATGGTCTCGGCGTGCTCGCGTTTCGCGGCGCCGACGCCGCGCGCTTCCTGCAGGGCCAGCTCTCGGCCGACGTCGAGAAGCTCGCACCAGGAGTGAGCACGCTCGCCGGCCTGCACAACGCGCAGGGACGCGTCACTGCATTGCTGGCGCTCGCGCGGCCGGCGCCCGACGAGATTCTCGCCGTATTGCCGCGCGCATTGATCGCGCCCGTGGCGCAGCGGCTGGGCAAGTATCTGTTTCGCTCCAAGGTGCGCATCGACGACGAGTCGGATTCGCTGCGCGTGCTCGGAATGGCGGCAGGATCTGACATCGCCGGCAGTGTCGGGATCGCGTGGGGCGAACGGCAGCTGGGGGTCGTGCCACGCGGGCTGGAACGCATCGATCCGGCGGCGTCGATCGCGACGTGGGAGAGCGCCGACATCGCGGCCGGCATCCCGCAGGTCTATGCCGCCACCAGCGAATCCTTCGTCGCGCAGATGCTGAATCTCGACTTGTTAGGTGCGATCGCCTTCGACAAGGGTTGTTACACCGGCCAGGAGGTCATCGCGCGCGCGCACTATCGCGGCCGCGTGAAGCGGCGCATGCAGCGCTGGCTCAACGCGGGGGGCACGCCGCTCAAACCCGGAGACGCGGCGCGTTCCCGCGACGGGCGCGCACTCGCGGTGGTGCGGGTCGCACCGGACGCCCAGGGGCGACAGGAGTTGCTCGCGATCGGCAACTTCGCACCGGCTGCGGAGAGTCCCGCCGAAACGGAGCCCGCGGACGGCGTGATCGTCGACGGACCTCTGCCGCTGCCCTACGCGTTGCCGGAGTAGCGCGCTGGCGGAGTAGTTGGATGGGTCAGCCCTGGTGAAGGGCTGACCCCTTTTGCTAGGAAAAGGGGGCTGCCCCCATTCTTTATCGGCGCGCGAACGACACCACGACCTGCGCGTACTCGGCGGCACGTGCCGGCGTGAGGATCGGGTGGTTGCCGGCGAACTTGTGGCCGCGCGAGTTGCGCGCCCGTTCCAGCGCGCGGTTGTAGGCCGCCGCGAGATTGTCGGTATCCGAAGTCATCACCAGGACGCGTTGCGACACCTCGCCGAGGCGCGCCAGCACGTCGTACGCGGGCTTGGCACCTTTGGCATCCGCCTCGACGCCGGCGGCGATCGCGTCGTAACCGATCTCCAGGTAATCACGCAGGAAGTCGTAGACCATGGGCAGCGTTTCCTGCGTGAGCTCGAAGCCCGGATCCCAGTCCTTGAGCATGCGCACGGTGACGTCGAACGCAAAACTGCGAAAGCCATCGCTGTCGATCTTCGGTGAGAGGCCGGAGGTGGGAGCGGGCTTCTTGCGCAGCTCTTCGGGCGCGAGCCCCGGTACACCGTCGAGCACGGCGCCCGTGACCTGGGCCGGGGCGGCTAACAACATCTCCACCGCGACCGCGGCGCCGAAACGTCCACCGATCACGGTATATGGCACGGTGTGCAGCGAACCGCAGGCTTCGAGCACGTCGGTCGCATACTGCTGCACGGTCCAGTTGCGGCACTTCTTGTGTGATCGGCCCGTGCCGGCCAGGTCGAAGGCGATGGCGCGAAAGCCGGCGCGCGCGAGTTGCGGCAGGATGTGGTCATACATCCGGCCACTGGCTGGCGACCACGGCAACAACACGATGTCGGGTCCGGCGCCGCAGGCACGGAAGTGCAGCTGTCCCGTGAGTGTGTCCGCAAAACCCATGCGCAGGGGCATCACGGCCCGGTCGTGAGCCACACCAGTTCTTTCTCGAATCAAGGCCATTACCTCAGTGATCCCTGCCGCTGTCGCGGGGCGCCAAGTGTACCCGCGTTATGGAAAGTGTCTAAAGATCGATCGCTTCTACCGCCCGGGCCGCGATCGAGGAGCCCAGGAACCGTGCACCCACCCGGGCGAATCGCTCGGGGCTGTCGGTCGCCATGAGATGCAGGCTGCCCGCTCGCGACCGGTCGGTCGCCAGCGAGCGCTCCGCGAGCAGGACCGCCGTCGCGCGTGCCGTCGTGGCCGCGGAGTCCACCACGCGACGGGTTACGCCCAGCTGACGGTCCAGTTGATTCTGGATCGCGCCCGCCAGCAGCGGGAAGTGCGTGCATCCCAGGACCACCGTGTCCACGCGCGCATCGAGATGCGCGAGATACCGCTCGGTGACCGCGTCCACCGCCTCACCTTCGCTCCAGCCCTCTTCGGCCAGGGCCACGAATACCTGGCAGGCGATCTGCGTCACGTGGGCATCCGCGCGCACCGCGTGGATGGCGCGTTCGTACGCCCCACCCTGCACCGTACCCTCGGTGGCCAACACCGCGATGCGCCCGCTCGCGCTGGCCTCGCAGGCGGCACGGGCCCCGGGCTCGATCACACCGATCACGGGCAGCTGCGGGAAACGCTCGCGCAAGGCCGGCAGCGCGGTGGCGGAAGCCGTGTTGCAGGCGACGACCAGGGCCTTGATGCCGCGCTCCACCAGTCCTTCGGCCGCCCGCACCGAATAACGCGCCACCGTGCCGGCACTCTTGGTGCCGTACGGCAGCCGCGCCGTATCACCGAGGTAGAGGAAATCCTCGTGAGGCAACGCGGCTACCAGCGCGCGCAGGACCGTGAGTCCGCCGACTCCCGAATCGAACACACCCACCGGCGCAGCGTTGCTGCCGTCCACTTCAGCCGGATTCCGGACGCATGTGCGGGAACAGCAGCACGTCGCGGATCGACGGCGAATCGGTGAAGAACATCACCAGGCGATCGATGCCCACGCCCAGTCCGGCGGTCGGCGGCATGCCGTACTCGAGCGCGCGCACGTAGTCGGCGTCGTAGTACATGGCTTCGTCGTCGCCGGCTTCCTTGCGCTCCACCTGGGACTTGAAGCGCGCGGCCTGGTCCTCGGCGTCATTGAGCTCGGAGAAACCGTTGGCGATCTCGCGGCCGGCGATGAAGAACTCGAACCGGTCCGTGAGAAACGCATCCTTGTCGTTCATGCGGGACAGCGGGCTCACCTCGGTCGGATAGGCGTACACGAACGTCGGGTCCATGAATTCGTGCTCGGCGAACTTCTCGAACAGTTCGATCTGCAGCTTGCCCGCGCCGTCACCAGGCTTGAACGGAATGCCGTGCTTCGTGAGCGTCTCGCGCAGGTACGCGAGATCGCGCGCGCGCTTCACGTCGAACCCCGGCGTGTATTTCGCCACCGCCTCTTCGACGGTTATCCGTGTGAACGCGAGGTTCATGTCGTAGCTGCGACCCTGGTAGGTCACCTGGCGCGACCCGAGCACCACGTCCGCCAGTCCCTGCATGGCGCGCTCGATCATGATCATGAGATCTTTGTAGTCGGCATAGGCGACGTACAGCTCGAGCATGGTGAATTCCGGGTTGTGGCGCGTCGACACACCCTCGTTGCGGAAGTTGCGGTTGATCTCGTAGACGCGCTCGAAGCCGCCGACCACGAGCCGCTTGAGGTACAGC